>DATJST010000529.1:0-13660 GCA_035503975.1 Acidimicrobiales bacterium
ACAGCCTGGCTGAAAGGGTCGGCGACCTCGTCCCACACCCGCTCCAATAGCTGCTCGCTCGACACCACTGAGCCTTGTGCTCCCAACAGCAGCTCCAAGACCGCGAACTCCTTCGGGTTGAGCGACAGGCGGGCACCGCCCCTGGTCGCGACCCTCTCAGAGGGGTCAAGCGTGAGGTCCCCATAAACCAGCGTCGGCGGGAGCGCGGTGCCAGGGCGCCGGAGCAGCGCTCGGATCCGGGCCACGAGCTCGGGGAACTCGAACGGCTTGGGCAGGTAGTCGTCCGCGCCGAGCCCGAGCCCCTCGACGCGATCATCGACCGTGCTCGCGGCGGTGAGCATCAGGACGCGGCTGTGCCGCCCCTCGGCCACCAAGGCGCGACAGACGTCGTCGCCGTGTACGCCGGGAAGATCGCGGTCGAGCACCACGACGTCGTAGGGCGTGGTGGCGATGTGGTCGAGCGCGTCACGCCCGTCGAAGACGACATCGACGGCCATCCCGGCCTGGCGGAGGCCGGTCGCAACCGTGATGGCTAGCTTGGCGTGGTCCTCGACCACCAGCACCCTCACAGCTTGCTCCTAGTACCTGTCAGGGCCTGACGAGTACCGACCCGAGCGGTTCCCCCCAAGGGCCACTGATCGACAGTCAGGTCGTCGTGCGCTCCGGCTCAACGCTACGCCTCATCCCCGGGGAACCGATGAAGGGTGTGACCAAACCTTCCCTCGGCAAAGGCAAGGACCCGGCGGGGGTGCACGGAGTAGGTGAGCACGGCGAAGCGGCCCGGGTGGTCGAGGCGGTCGCCGCTTGCCTCGAAAGCCCACCTGCCGTCCCAGCGCTCGCGCCACACCGCCGCCAGCTGGCCAAGGACCAAGGGGTCGGTCGTGAGGGTGGCACGCCCTTCGACGACGATGTCAAGGCCATCCTGCCAATCGAGCCTGCCCACCTGGAGCAGGACGCGGTTGTCCGCCCGCAGGTTCCTGCCCTTCTGCTCTACGCCGCGTGTGGTGAAATGAAAGCCATCCTCGGCCCAGACTGGTACCACCGGCGTGGCGTGTGGGCTCCCGTCTGGACGAAGGGTGACTAGCCAAGCGAGCTCAGCTGCCTCAAGCGCTGCGCGGGTCTCGGCCCACGGCGTGGGGGCTGCAGCGGGATCGCTGTAGCGCGGGTCGAGCGTTGTCACGGGTTCCATCATGGGTGTACCTCCCTCGATCGTCTGGTGCTCACCAGTACCTCATAGGTCTTAGCTACTTCTTCGACGGCCGGCGACCCGCGAACTCGTCTCGCCCGCCAGCACCCCCACGGTGTTTTTCCTAACCGTGGGGGCATGACGGGTGCTGGCCCGATCGGTCCCGGTAAAGAGGATGACCGATCGGCGGTTGCAAAAAAGTGACTTAGTTACCGAACTGCAACCACTGCTCGCGTACAAACTCGTTATGAGGTTCCCAGTCAAGCATCGAAGTGCCGAGCCGTCGACATCGGCACCGAGCTCGAGAAGCCCAAGCCGGCCACGCTCTCAGTTCTGCCTGATCGCCCTGACGGTGGTAGGCATGGTCGTACTGGCGGCAGCATGCGGGAGCGTCCAGTCGTCGTCGGGCGCTGCGCCGACGAAATCGGCAATTTCCCAGCAGAGCCTTGCCTACGCGCGCTGCATGCAAGCCCACGGCGTGACGCAGTTCCCTGACCCCGCTCCCTCTGAGAACCACAATTTCCGTGCGGACATGGCTGGCATCCCCGGCAGCCCAGCGGCACGGCCAAATGAGACGTGCAAGCGCCTGCTGGCCAGTACCAGCACAGCAGCGCGCAGCACCACAGCGCGGGCGACGGCCAGCCCGCCCGCTCCGCCGGCTGACTGCCTCACGGTGTCGCAGTGTTTCGCCCCTCGCCAGTTCCGGGTCGCCTACGGGATCCAGCCGCTGTTAGAGCGCGGGATCACCGGCCGCGGCGTAACGGTGGTGCTGCCGGAGGAGGCCGAAACGGGGCCGGCGCGGCCCCAGCCGATTACCGGCCTCCTACGGTCGGTCACCGACATCCGACAGGACCTGGCGGGCTTCGACAGCCGGTTCGCGCTCCCGCCGGCACGCATCCAGGTGATCACGACCCTGGCGGGCCACTCAGCCTCACCGTGGCTGGCTGGCGTTGAGGAGGTGGAGGACACCGAGCTGGTGCACGCCGTCGCCCCGGGTGCCACCATTCGTGAGCTATTGGTCAACCCGGCCCACGTGAGCACCCCGGCCAAGCTCGCCGCCGCTTTCGACACCTACGTGCGGATCGCCGCCCGGAACGGAGAGGTCATGTCCCAAAGCGGCATGGGCCAGGAGTTCAATCTGGGCGAGAGCTCGTGGACCAGCGCAGAGGTGGCGGACATCAACTCGGCGCTGGAGTACGCCGCCGCACGCCATGTCACCGTCGTGGTCGCCTCGGGAGACTACGGCGCAATCGGCAACGGCTCGTCCACTCCGCGCAAGGAGGTCAGCCTGCCCGCTTCAGATCCGTGGGCGCTCGCCGCCGGCGGCAGCACCCTGAGCGCGAACCATGTCACTGGGGCATACCTGAGCGAGACCGCCTGGGACACGCCGTCCGGGTCGCCCGACGCCTCAGGCGGTGGCTTCAGCCGTCTGTTTGCCCGCCCCACCTACCAGAACGGCGTGCCTGGCATCGGCGCCACCCGGGGCGTGCCAGACGTCGCCGGGGAAGCGACTGGTACCAGCGGCATGGCGCTCGCGTTCAGCGCGCCAGGCGGCGGAGACGAGTTTGTCGGGGCGGGCGGCGCGAGCGCCGCCGCGCCCTTCTGGGCCGGCATCATCGCCCTGGCTGACCAGGACGCCGGCCATCCTCTCGGCTTCGTCAACCCTGACATCTACCGGATCGGCCGCAGCCCGCTCTACCACAAGGCGTTCCACGACATCACCACCGGTAACAACACCGTGACCATCAACGGGGTCACGGTCACCGGGTACCAGGCCGGGCCCGGCTGGGACCCCGTCACCGGCTGGGGCTCGCCCGACGCACAGGTCCTCATCCCCCTGCTCGCCCGCTACGCCAGCCAGCGGTGACGCCTCGGGCCCCGAACGGCCCGCGTGCGCGGTCGCTCTCGCCTAAGCGTGCTCGCCTTTTGCGTTTTTGTCATCGGGAGCACTGAATTTGTCGTGCCGGGGGTCCTGCCAGAGATCGCGAGCGGGCTGCATATAGCCATCACAACCGCAGGGCTCCTCGTTTCCGGCTACGCGATCGGTGTCGTTATCGGTGCTCCATTGGTCACCATCGCGGTTGTCAGGCTCGAGCGAAAGCCAGTCCTGCTTTAGCTTGCTCGTCCTTTCTGTCGCCGGTAACGCCCTGTCTGCAATAGCGGGCAGCTACGCCGAGCTGATGGCGGGCGCGTAGTTGCCTCGCTCTGCCATGGCGCGTTCTTCGGGATCGCGTCCGTCGTCGCAGCAGACCTCGTCCGTCCGGAGCGCAAAGCTGGCGCAATTGCTTCCATGTTTGTGGGGACCACGTTTGCGAAACTGGTCGGCGACCCTGTGGGCGCCTACATCGGACAGGACCTGGGCTGGCGCTGGACCTTCGCGTTCATTGCTGGGGCAGGCGCGCTCTCGGTCCTTGGTGTCGCTGTCTTAGTGCCGCACACGGGGCAATCCGAGAGGCGTAGCGGACGGGGCGAACTGAAGGCTTTCAAGAAGGCACAGGTCTGGCTCGCGCTTGCAATGACCGCATTTGGCTTTGGCGCCGCCCGAGTCATCGGCTCGGCAGGTGAAGACGGCAGGACGCTCGCCTCGGCCGCCGCGGTGGCGGCCTTCAACCTTGGGAACGCGGCGGGTGCCTACCTCGGGACCTTCGCATTGGAGACCTGGAAAACCCCGGCTGATGCGAGCTATTTCGGTGCGGCAATGGCCGGTACCGGCCTCGCGGCGGCTCTATTTTCCGTAGCGCTCCAAGGACGAAGCCGGCTCCCGCTACCGCGTAGTTCCAGCGCTGCGTGACCGGGTACTCGGCGAGCAGTTCGCCAAGGGGAGCCGAGCTGAGCCAGTTCCGGCCGCTCGGTCAGGGACCTATGCGGCCCGCTTGCTGTCAGCCTGCGACCTTGAAGGCGTCTAAGCCCTGAAAGCACCGATCGGGCATGCGGGGAAGGTGTGACCGGTTGCGGAGGTGCGTCGGGGATGTCGGTGATTACAGCGGCGGTTGTGGGGACGTGTTTGCCCAGAGCTCGTGCCGGTTTGGGTTGTCAGCCGCACCCTCGCTGAGCCCCTGGCCTGGCAGGGCTCGGCTCTTGTCAGCGGTGATTTGGCCGAGAACGTCATCGCCCTCAAGGAGCGCACTGCCGAGGTCCACCTGATCGGCAGTCTCGACCTTTTGCAGTCGCTCCTGCGTTTGGAGCTGGTCGATCGGCCGAACCTGTGGGTGTACCCGCTGCTGCTCGGTTGCGGCAAGAGGTTGTTCGCCAGCAGAACGCTGCCAACGGCGCTGCGTCTCAGCGAACCGGTCACCTGCCCCAACGGCACGCTGCACCTCACCTATGACACCGCCGGCGCACGCGGCTACGGCGATCTTGCCGGCGAGCAACATCGGGCCTCGGTGATCTGACCAGCGGCGACGATGACTCGCGCCTCGCCACGAGCGCCCCGTTTGGCAGCGGTCGGCGACCTGGTGAAAGTTGAGTACTCGTCTCATCTCGGGATTCGTTGTCGTCGGGCCGGTCGCGACGGCGCGGTCGCGGTCACGGGTAACGGCCGGTCGGTGACCACCTGGCGCATGACGATGGTCGAGGTGAGCCGCTGCACGCCTGGCAGCGCGGCCAGCTTCTCGTCGCGAAGAGCCGCGTAGGCGGTGAGATCGGCGGTGACCACGCGGATCAGGTAGTCCGGATCACCGAACAGCCGCTCGGCCGTGCGGACCTCGCGGACCTCAGACAGCGCCGCCTCGAACGTCCGGATCGTGTCCGCATCCTCGCGGTCCATGATGACGCTCACGAGGACTTCGAAGCCCAACCCGACGCGGTGCGCATCGATCAGGGCCCGGTAACCGGTGATTACCCCGCTTCGCTCGAGTTCGCGCAGCCGGCGATGGCAGGGGGCGGGGCTCAGGCTGACACGGTTAGCCAACTCCGCCACGCTCAACCGTCCGTCGCGTTGCAGCTCAGCAAGAATCATCTTATCTACGTCGTCCACTACGGTGATTCTTGCTCATATCTGTTGTCGAGAGCAAGAAGTTAGAAGAAAATGTCGGCCGTTGATATCTAAACTTGCTGACGATGGAGGAGCGCCCGGTTGGCGGGCAGGCGACGCTGCCGTGACCGCCTTGATCGACGCGCTGCCCGCCGCCGCCGCCGTGTTCGCGGTTCCCCAGTTCGTCCCGCAACTCGTGCGGATCGCCCGCAGCGGCGACACTGGGGGCGTGTCGTGGTCCTGGGCCTCGCTGACCAGCGTGAACAACGCGGCCTGGGGCACCTACTTCGAGGCCAGTCACCACACCAGCGCGCTCGTCCCGTCGATCTCAGCCTCCGTGCTGGCCGCCCTGTTGGCACTCATGCTGACTCGTCGAGGTGCCCGGCCAACGCGTCGAACGGTGGCGCTGGTCGGATTGTGGGTGCTAACTCTCATCGTCGTCGGATTGGCCTTCGGGGTGTACGGCTTGAGCGTCGCGCTCATCGCCGCTTTCGTTGTCCAAGTCACGCCCTGCATCTGGAGGGTCTACCGCAGCGATTGCCCGAGCGGCGTGTCGGTGCCCACCTGGGTCTTGGTGTTCGGGGAGCTGCTGTGCTGGGCCATCTTTGGTATCGCCCGCGCCGATCCGCGGCTGATCGTGCTCGGTCTAACCGGGATCGTCGCCAGCGCTACCGTGATCGGCCGCACCCTCCACCGACGCACCCGGCGCGTCCGCCAAGCGTCGCGTGCCCATAGCAAGAGGGTCTCGGTCCCCCCTTTGGCATCGTCGGCTCCAGAGCTACCGTTTCGCATAGGTCGGGCCATCCCGGCCTGGGGAGACAGGCGGCCACGGTCCTGGCCAGTTTGGCGTGGTCTTCGACCACCTCGACCCTGACAGCCTCTCCTCCCACCACCCGTGGTAACCAACCGGGACCGGGGGCCCGAGCGGTTCTGGCTTCCAAGGATGACCTCGCGAGGGTTGCAAAAACGTTACTTGGTTACGGAGCTGCAACCGCTCCTCTCGTATAACGTCACTATGAAACGTTCAGCCAAACAACGACGTGATAAGTCGTCGGCACCGACGCGCAAAGCACCAAACTCCTCGCGAACCTGCGCCCGGCTCTGTCGGGCCGGCCTGGTCGCCGTGGTACTCGTCGGCATCGGTGTGCTGGCCACGGCCTGCGGCGGTGGGCCCTCCAGTCCGGGCATCGCCAGTGTAGGAAAGGCGACGACCACGATCGGGTCAACAGCGGCACAGGGTGGCAGCGGCGCCAGCCTAGAGAACGCTCTCCTCGGCTACACCAACTGCATGCGCACGCACGGCGAACCGAACATGCCCGAGCCCACCGCAAACGGCAGCGGTGTACACATCTCGGCCGCGGTGGGAGCGGGAGGTTTCGATCCGAACACCCCGCAATTCGCCGCTGCCAGCAAGGCATGTGAGCACCTGTTGCCGAAGAGGGGCAGCGGTCCCAACGGGGGCACGATCACCACGGCCGATCAGGCTGACTACCTCAAAGCCGCCGCCTGCATGCGCTCGCACGGCGTTCCCGACTTTCCCGACCCGACCTTCGAGAACAACAGCATCGAGTTCATCGGCGCGACGCCGATCGACACCAGCTCTGCCCGATATAAGAGCGCGCTGACAACCTGCCAGAAACTGGTCCCTGCCGGCCTGCCCTACAGCGGTACCGGCGGATCGTGAACTGAGATGCCGTCATCTGGCACCCTGCGCCAGTGGCGAGGACAAGGACCCAGCCGGGGTCGCGCACCCGCCGAGTTCAGGACCCGCCGCGCTCGGTGTGGCGGCGGCGACGACGACTGCCGAAGCGTGCACATGAGCAGGTTCCCCATTGCCGTTGAGGACGTGCACCTCCACCTCGTCGCCAGCCCGCGCCAGCGCGCTGGTCCGTCACCGCCGAAGGTCTACTTGCGCCGAGAACGCGTCGACGAGCGCCTGCCAGTCAGCTCTCAGACGCCCTGTTGGCCCAGTCCGCCATCGACCGGCTGAAGACTGCCGCCTACGAGCTCGTCCTAGAAGGCGAGTCCTACCGCAGCCACGAAAAGCCCGTCCTACCCTTCGGCACTATGGCGGCCCCCCGGCGCCGACCGGCTGGTCTGTCTATTTGTAACGCATGCAGAGACCGCACCTGGGATAGGGCAGAGGGGGTTGTCAGGTTTCGGGTTGCACGCGTGTCTTAAGGGGTATGCACATCGCCTACCTCGCCGTAACGGGCCTGGCGGCGCTGATGAACGGCTACGCCGCAACGATGAACTTCATCGGCGCCGAGTTCGTCAAGGTCGTCGCGGACAAAGCGACACGAGCTCGGCGAGCAGCCCCGCACATCTCCAAAGTGCGGGTCGTCCTCGGCGTATGCCAGCGAAACTATGCTCGCGCCCACCCAGGGGGTGGAAGGGTGGCTGACCAGGACAGTCCTATCTCTTCTGAGAGCGTCAGGCGTAGTTTGACGGCTTGGTCCAACGGTCACCCGGCGTCGTCTGCCGGCGACGGGACCACCAGCTCAAGTAATCGTGACGGGGACAGAGGACCGCCAGAGGAGGCGACACCAGCCGCAATCGCGCTACCCGAGACATCGACCGACGAACCGGACGCCTTGGAGCACTTGGCGAAGCCGGTCTACGGCCAGTCGCGGCTATCGGTGCTAAGGTGCGTGCTGGCAATTTCGACCTTGTGAACCACGTCGCCTATTTGGTTGGAGCTCGTGAAAGCTGCACAACGCCATCGTGGACCTGGGCATATTCGTTGGCGTCACCAACATCGCGACCCTCTTCGGTATGCACCTTCCTGCACTACAGGCAACTCGGCCGGCGCGGCACGGGCCCAGCGTTGCGTTGCTGGTACGCAAAACACCCACAAGGGAGCCTCGCTCCGTCCTCTTTGGTCACTTAGATGGCTCGGCCTCGCCGTCGTGTGCGCCTTATGCACAAGCTGTGGCATCAGCGTTTCGATCAACAGCTCGTCCGGGCCGAGCCATGCCAATACGACAACTAGTAGTACGGCCAATACGACGACTACCGGCAGGGCCAGTACTAGTACTACCACTACCAGTACTACTACGGTGACAAGGCCCGCAGTGGCAGGAACAGCGACGAGCGGGTACCTGTGGGCGCTTGATGTGCCCCAAGGGCCGGTCAGCCAAGCGCTGCTGGACCAGGCGGTGTCCATAATCACTGCCCGGCTCGATGGCCTTGGGGCCAGGCGGCACGACGTCTATGTGCACGACGGCAACGTGGTGGTCGGCATCCCCCAGGCTCGCAACGCCTCCCAGGTGCTCGCGGTCGCCGGTGAGACCGCGCGGCTCTTCTTCCGGCCGGTCGACTGCGAGGTCGCCCCTTACCTTCGCAGCTCCCGTACGGGCCGCGGTGACCAGCCGGCCCCCGCCACGAGCCTTTCCTCCGTCACAACGACGACCTCCACGAGCCTGAGCAGCTATGCATGCGGCCTCAGCGCCCAGCAGCAGGAAGTGTGGTCGCCGCCCAACGGCAACCAGGACGGCCTTACGCCCGTGCAATACGACGCAACGGACGCCACCGTGGTGCTGCCGTACTACGCAGACTTTGTGAACGGCAAGTACCAGCCCGACGAGCGCTTCGTGCTCGGGCCGGCCCAGATGAGCGGCTCTATCGTCTCGTCGGCCACCGCCACCTTGGATGCCACGACCGACGAGTGGGAGGTCGACCTGAGCTTCACTACCACCGGTGCAACCGAGTTCAACGACTACGCCTCCCAGTACTACACGTGCTACGCGGAAGACAGGAGCGACCCACCCGACGCTCAGGCATGCCCGCCGTATGGCGCCCTGCAAGCCATCGAGCTCGATGCCAAGGTATATTCGGCGCCCGCCATCGAGGCATCGTCTTTCCCCGGGGGAGCCACCATCAACGGCTCGACGGCCGACCCCTTTACCTCCACCCAGGCCAACGACCTAGCCGACGCGTTGAACTATGGTTCCCTCCCCGTGCGTTTGGTCACTCAGGTGATCAGCAGCCGCCGGCCGTACTAGTGAGTCAGCACGGCGCCAACACGGACAACAGGCTGCTTTCAGGCGCTAACCCATGTCGGCCCGTCGTGGTCTACTCGCGGGGCCCCGAAGCCGCCGCCGCAGCACTGCAGGCACGATACCACCCGGGGCAACGTGTCCTTATGGCTGTACACTTTCAGCTAAAAACGCAGTGGCCTGCGGCCTGCGCGCCACCGCCGCTGGTCCGAGCCAAGCAATACACCCACGACCTGTCAAAACAGCGAAGGCAGCACCTCTTCCTGGAACAGCCGCAATGGTGCCAGGTCAAAAGGGTAGCCGACGGCGAAAATGAAGTGACTGATCCCCACGGCTAGGTACCGTCGGAGCTGGGCGGTCACTGCGGCCGGGCCCCCGATTAGCCACGTGTCGCGCAGCTCGGCCAGCTCCACGCCATGACTTGCCGCGACTCGGTTGGCATAGCCTTCAGCATCTTCGCTCCGTGCGGTCAACGCGAGGGTGGTGTGGACCGAAAACTCGATGTCATCACAGTCCAGTCCCGCCTGTTGTCGCATCCCCTCAAGTGCTGATACAAGATCCGCGCATTTCTCGGGGGACGCAATAACATTGAGGCGGTCAGCATGCTTGGCCGCGGCACGCAGCGCCCCTAGCCCCGTGCCCCCGACCGTGATGGGCGGGCGCGGCCATTGGACCGGCTTCGGCTCACAGGGGGCGTTGTCAAGGCGATAGTAGCGGCCATGGAAGCTGGAGCGGTCCTGGCTCCACAGCAGTTTGACGATGAGCATTGCTTCCTCAAGGCGTTCATAACGTTCGGCCAACGAGGGGAACTCGAGGCCGTAGGCGCCGAACTCTTTTGCCGACCAACCCGCTCCGAGGGAGAACTCGAGCCTTCCTTGGCTCATTTGGTCGACCTGCGCCGCCGCCTTTGCCAGCACAGCTGGGTGCCGGTAGACCACCCCGTTCACGAGAGCTCCGATCCGGACCCGGCTCGTGGTCGCGGCGAGAGCTCCCAACGTCGTCAAAGTCTCAAAGCACGGCCCCTCCACGTCGCCCGAAAACGGTAGGAGATGGTCGAAGGTCCATACCGAGCCGTAACCCAACGCCTCCACGGCGCGGACCGCGCTTAGGTAGTCAGCCCAGTTCGTCCTTTGCCCCTGCATATGCACGCCGAAATGTAACTGCCGTCCCCGAACTTCCACGATCGTCCCCTTCTCTAGCCAACCAGTGCGGGTCGGTGCTAGGCAAGAGCGTCCCGGCACCTTCCTTCACAGCTTTACTCCACTCCCGAACCGGTGAGGCCTCTTATAAAGGAACGCTGGACGGCAATGAAGACCAGGATTATCGGCGCGGTCACGATCACAACGGAAGCAAAAATGACGTTTTGCGGTGTGACCTCCCCCTGGCCGGTAGTCCCGACCAGGGCCAGTGTCTGGGTCAGGACCTGCAGGGATCCTCCCTCGGCGGCGACGAGGGGCCAGAGGTACATGTTCCAGGCCGTGAGCACGGAAATGGCGAAGTATGCCGCCGTCGCCGGCTTCGCGAGGGGCACCGCTAAGCGCCGGAATATCGTCCACCAGCTAGCGCCGTCGATGCGCGCCGCGTCGAACAGCTCCTCGGGCATCTGGCCGATGTACTGGCGGAACAACAGCGTGCCGAAACCGGTCTGCGCCGCGATCGGCAGTATCAGCCCCGGGTAGGTGTTGATCATCCTCAGCTCGTAGGTGACAATGAAGGTGGGTACCAGCGTTGTTATCAGCGGGATGAACAATGAAATAGCGAACATCGTCGTGACCAGGTTGCGGGAACGGAAGCGCATCTTGGCAATCACCAGGCCGCCACTGATGCACAGCACCCACTGGAGACCGACAGCACCGACAGTGAATATCACCGAGTTCAAGAAGCTACGGGGTTGGATTACCTGCGTCATGCCTGAGAAGGCGGCCGAGTAGTTGTCGAAATGGAACGAGCTCGGGATGACCTGGGGAGGCTGTACAGACAGCTGGCTGTTGGACATAAGCGAGCCCGCGACCATATAAAACAACGGGGAGGCGAGCAAGAGCCCACAAATGGTAGCGAAGAAGATCCTTGTCCAGCGGGTGGCACGGGTCGAGATGCGGCGCCTAGCGCGGCCCGACCGGGTCATCGGTTGAGCAATTTGGACACGAGGCGCAGGACGACCAGGATGCCGCCGACCAACGCGATCTGCAACACCGATAGCGCCGCCGCGTAACCGAAGAGGCCATAGCTGAAGCCGTTTACGTATATGTAGTAGACCAGAGTCTGGGTCGCGTAGATCGGGTCTCCCTTGGTGAGGATGTTCACCAGGTCGAACGAACCGTTTGTGAACGAGAGCAGGGCAATTATCGCCACCAGGACGGTCATGTAGCGCACGCCCGGCCATACGATAAAACGCGCTCGGCGGAGCGGGCCAGCCCCATCGAGCATGGCCGCCTCGATGACTGATTCGGGGATGCGCTGCAAGCCGGCCAGGTACAAGATGGTGGCCGTCGGCAAGCTCAGCCACACGGTGATGATATCGAGCGCGGGCAAGGCCCAGGACTGGCTGGCGAGCCAGTCGGGCGGCGTAATGCCGAACCGGGAGATGACATAGTCGAGAACGCCATAACCGGGGCCGTCCAGGAAAATATAACGCCACACGACGGCCGAAGCCGCAAACGACATGGCTGCCGGTATGAGGTACAGGGAGCGGACCAGGCTGACGAGACGAAAGTTAAAATTGATGAGCATGGCGAGCCCAAGGGAAATGGCTATAGTCGGCACGACCCCGAAGGCGATGAACTTAAGCGTGGTCTCGACGGCCTGCCAGACGAGTGGGTCGGCGAACATCTTGTGGTAGTTGGCCAAGCCCACCCACTTGGGGAACCCGTTGGTGATGTCCCAGGTCGTAAAGCTGAGGGCCAGGCCGCCGACGATCGGTACGACCACGAAGACGGTGAACATGACCAGGTTCGGCGCGATCAGCAAGGCAGCAGCGCGCCCGTCGCGCCGTGACGAGCGAGAAGGCAAGGGGGCGGCCAGCACTCTGATGCTAGCTACGGGTGGGTCAGTCACCTGAGTCACTGCTGGCGCGCTCCCGGCCTTCCAGTCACAAGAACAGTTCTATCGAAAGGGGGCGACCAGACGCTGCAGCCAACTGGTCGCCGGTGAGCCTACTTCCTTCTCCAAATGGGCAACGTTAGCCCGCGCGGTGCTAACCGTTCAGCGCGTAGGCTGCGACCATCTCCGCTTGGAGGTTGGTGAATGCCTTAGCGATGGACTCGCCCCCGGTGGTGGCGGCCGTCACGGCGTTGGGGACGTCGGTGTTAGATAGGGTGAAGACCGTACCCGGGGTCTGCGGCGCGATGGTGGCCGTGTTGGCGGCAATCACGTACGCCTCGCTGTTGGCCGGGCCACCGGGTTGGGTCCTCCACAGGGCGGTCGGACCGTTTAGGGATGCGACCGCCGGGACCACGCCGAACGTCTTTTCGGCAACAGCCTGGCCGGCAGCGGAGAACAAGTAGTGCAAAAAGGCGAGTGCCAGCGCGTTGTGGACCGCGTTGGGGGCGAGGCCCCAGCCCAGGCTGCCGCCACCGGTCGGGATGACCTGCTTGCCGTTGGCCGCGGTGATGGAGGGCATGGGGACGACGTTGTAAGCGAACTTGTTGCCGATGGCTTGCTGGAGGCCGGGCAAGTTGCCGCGGACCTCGATGGACATTGCGGCCTCACCGGACTCGAAGAACGGCTCGCAGCCAGACGAACCGTTCTTGGCCTGCTGCTGAGCCTCCGGCACGGCGTCGCCATTGAGCATGGGGTCGATCATTAGCGCCCAGGCCTTCAGGGCGGCGGGGGTGTCCAGCGTCGCTTTGGTTTCGGTAAAGGCGGCTACGCCGTAGGCCTTGAGGACGGGGTTGTACTCAGCTTGCCAGTCGGGGCGCTCGCAGATACCGTACTGGGTCTGCGACGAGCCCGTCCCAACCTTCAGCTTGGCGGCATCGGCCAACATCTGGGACCAAGTCCAGCCGTTTTGGGGAAATGGGACACCAGCCTTTCGGAACTCGTCCTCGTTGTACATGATGACGGTGGCATCGGCTTCGTTGGCTAAGGCGAACACCTGGCCCACACCGAAAGGAGCGCCTTTGGGCGGGATGTAGGACGCTTCAAAGGTGGGGAGCCAGTAGTTCTGCGGATAGGGCGTGCCCATCTTCAGGTCCGGGGTGAGGTCGCCTAGGAGGCCGTCCACTTCGAGGGTGGGGGTGAGCACGTCGTAGGTCTCATCGATCATGGGTTCGTTACCGGCAAGCCGCTCGGTCTGCAGCAGCGGTACGTAGGTATCAGGCGTATTGACCACGTTGGCCGCCTTGATCGTCACGCCCGGGTTGAGCTTCTCGAACGCGGCGATGACAGGCTGCATGACAGGCGTAGTAAATGTGAACACGTTCATCGTGAGCGTCCCGCTAAGAGCTGGTCGCATCGTGGACGCGCCTGCGGGAGTGCTGGTCAGCCCGAATATCAGGCTGCACG
>DATJST010000530.1:0-2168 GCA_035503975.1 Acidimicrobiales bacterium
AAGACCTGAGCCCTGTTGAGGAGGCCCGGGGCTACGAGCGGGTCCTGGCGCGTGGCGTGGCTGGCGGCCAGAGCGGACTGGCGCGCAAGATCGGCCGTTCACAGGGCCACATATCGAAGCGCCTGGCGCTCTTGGAGCTGCCCGACGATGCCTTGGTGGCAATCGAGGCCGGCAAGCTGTCCGTGGCTGACGCAGCGCGTCTGGTACCGCTCGCAGCCTGGCCGGAGCGGGTCCGTGCTGTGTTGGCCAGCGTGCAGCGCTACCCGGGCACGTCGGTGTCGTCGGAGGCCCGACGGCAACTGAACGAGGCCGAGGAGGCAGCACGCCTTGCAGCGCAGGTGGAGGCGCTGCGAGCTGGGGGAGTGCCGGAGGTGCCGGCCGACACGGCTTTCAGCGGGGAGTCCGGTCCCTGCCCGCTCGGCTGGCTCGGCATAAGCGAGGAGGACCACGCGGGCCAGCCTTGTCATGCATGGCGGCTCAGCCACCGTGGCCTGACGCTGGTCTGCACCAGCCCTGCAGCCCACAAGAGCACCGAGGAGCCAGAGGACGGGGACCAACCGGTGCCCGCCGGCGCCGCGGCCATGGAAGAGCCACCGTGGCGTACCGAGCAACGCAAGCGCCAGGCCGAGCAGGAGGCGGCGCGGGCACGCAAGGACGCGGCCGGTACACGGCGCTTGGCCTTCGCGGCAGGGCTGGTCCGCCAAGCCGAGAGCTGCGTCCCGGCTTTCGCCGCCCGCATGTGGCTCCTCGGCGCCGGCAGTGAGAGTTTGCCGAGGCTGAGCATCGTCGCCCAGGTGTTGGGGCACGTGGGGCACGTGGGCGTGCCAAGTGCCGATCAGACTGAGCGGCCCGGCGACGAAGAGCCCCCCGCAGCGATCGTGGAGGCAATGTTCGGTTCCGACAGCCAGCGAGCAGCAGAACGGGTGCTGTACGCCACGGCGCTGGTGGTGGGCGAGAGCATCGCGACCGGCTGGCTGGACACCGACGAGGACATGGCCGCAGCCGGGCTTTACCTTGAGCACCTGCGAGAAACGGGCTTCGGCTTTTCCGAGGACGAGGACGAGCTGGTGGCGAAGCTCGCCGAGGAGGCGGCAAAAAGAGCGGGGGAGGAGGCCGTAAATGCCTGATCTATCGCCAACCGTAAACGGTGGACCGATTACGGTAGATGACATGACCGCGGGGAAACGCTGGGTGGTGGCGGCTGAGAAGGGCGGGGGAGGCAAGACGACGTTGGCCGCCAGCTTTGCCGGCGCGCTTGCGGAAGGTTCGACCCGCGGTCGACGTGGCCCGGCCCGGCGGGTCCTCGTGGTCGATATGGACCCTCAGGGGGCGGTCAGCGCCGCCCTCGGGGCAGTCCCGGCCGGCCCGAGCGTCTACAACGTGCTGGTCGGCGGTAGCGAGCCTGGCTTGGCCATTGTCGCGTCCCAGACCCCTGGTATCGACGTGCTGCCAGCTGTCGAAGACCTGGCCGGCGCAGCTCTGGAACTTCCCCGCCGCCCCAACTGGCAGACCAGCCTGCGCAATGTGCTCGATCAGATGGACGGCTACCACGACATCGTGATCGACACCGCGCCCGGTCTCGGTGTGCTGCCCATGATCGGTCTGGTGGCCGCCCGGTACGTCCTGGTGCCGCTCCCACCCGCCTTCGGCTCTTTGCGTCTCGTGGACCGGACACTGGCCACCGTCGAGCGCGCCCGCACGTTCAGCCCGGAACTGGTTGTCGTCGGGGTAGTGCCCTGGATGGTCGGCCGGCGCACCCTGCACCGTGACGAGGCGCTGGCCGAGATGCAAAAGCGTTGGCCTGACCTGGTGCTCACCCGCCGCAAGGGCGTCCCCGCTGGTATCCCGGAGCGTGTGGCCTTCCAGGACGCGGCCGTGGAGGGGCTCCCGATCACCGCCTACCTGCCCACCTCGCCGGCGGCGGCGGCCGTTCGCGAACTCACCAAGGAGATCGTCTCTCGTGCCAGCACGACGTAGCACCATGGCCAACCGGCTCGCCGGCGCCGACGCCTTCACAGCCCCTCAGCCGGCCACCGCTGCACCCGGGCACGCGGGTCGGCGCCGGGCGGTGGGGGAGGAGGGCTGGGAAGCGAGGAACAAGCGCGTGACGTTCTACTGCCCGCTCGAAGTGCTCGACGCCCTGTCCACCGAAGTGGCGCGGGGCGAGC
>DATJST010000531.1:0-4164 GCA_035503975.1 Acidimicrobiales bacterium
TTTGGTCATTGCCTGGAGCCCCCGGCGGCCACTAGGGTCCGTAATTGCTACCGAAGACGGCCCGAGGCTGGCGAACCACGCCGAGCTCGGTGCCTGCCAGAAAAGAAGGGACTGCTTTTATGACTGGCACATTGACCGAAGGGGTGCTGACACACGACCCTCGGGCCGAGGCGTTGTTCGGGCAATGGAACATAGCCTTCGAACTGAAGGAGATCCTGATCGACCAGGTACGCTTGCTCGACGGCGCCCAGGTCCGCGACGTGGCCAACATCGCCCCGAGCGAGGGCGTCGACGAGTACTCCACGCAAATGCGCTCAGGGGCCAACTTCCCCCCCGTCGTGCTCATGAAACCGAACATCCTGATCGACGGGAACACTCGCCTGGAGGCCGCCCGTCGCAACGGGCGCAGCCTGTTCCCGGCGTACGTCGTCGAGGTCCCGACGGTCGACTTCGCCAAGGCCGTCGCCGGTGGGCTCAACCAGTTGAACGGCCGCCGCCTGACTTCGACCGAGGCGCAGCGCGTGGCCCTCACCATGGTCGAACAGCTGCACTGGAACGACGAGCAGGTCGCCGCCTACGTAGGCCGGACCGCACAGATGGTCCGCACGTGGCGGCGCCAGGCCGAGACCGAGTTGAAAGCCAGGCGTTTGGGCCTCGGCGATCAGGTCGGGCATATCAGCAAGAACCAACAGGACGTGATCGCCGGTGTCGTCCATGACGCCCCCTTCGCCGAACTGGTCAAGTTGGCCTCCGACGTCAAGGTGCCAAGGAAAGAACTCAGCCGTATCGTCAAGGAGATCAGCAAGGCCCCGTCGGAGGCCGACGAGATCCATGTCGTCACCTCGGCCCGGGCCCAAATGGTCCCCGTTGGGCCGCCCCCGCGCCAGGCCCAGCGCAACCTGGCCGCCCACCGTGCACGCATGGTCATCCCCCAGCTCCTCAACATAAACCCCCTCGACGTCCTCGAGCCGGCTCGCTTCGAAGAGGACCGCAAGCTCTGGCACGCCTTGCGCGACCATGTCAACGCCGTCCTCGTCGCCTTCGACGAGCACCCACCCCAAGAGCCTTTCCTGTGAGTCCTCGCCCCAGAGGCCAAAAAAAGAGCGAAGCCAGTCGTATGACCGTCAACATCTGGGACGTGTGCCGGCGCTCTGACAAGCCGCTCACCGTTGAGGAGATCGCTGACCAGCTCCGAGGCCGCGGCCTTGACATGAACGCAGACGCCCTCATGTTCTATAAGAAAAAAGAGCTTGCCAAGCTCGACGATGTCTTAGCCAAACAGTTCGAGGACGCCTGGTCTAACGAAGCCCCGCCAGTCGAAGTGATCGACCGGGCCTGGTCGCTCTTCGTTTCCGATTGTGTGCAGGTCAGTTGCCAGGCGAAAGCACTAACCGTAACTACAGCAGACGGTGTTGACCCTCGTAGCCGCCATGCCGAGCGACGGTACTCGGCAAACCTGGAAAGCCCCCCGATGGTCTACCAATACTTCGTGACAACCGAGCAGAGGCTCGTGCCCTACGACCCCGAACAACGTGACCAACTCAACGAGGGCCACACCGCTGGCATGGAGTTCCTACGACGCAAAGCCGAGCTCGGGGCCCGGACCCCCAAGCCGGCCGAGGCGCGAGAACTGCTGGACCTTGCTGAGACGGCGATCCGGGCAAAGGTCTGAATGGCTGGTGTTGACGAACGTTGACACCAGCGCGACCGATGAGGCTGGTTCTGGTCGGTGTGGCGTGAGGTCGGGCTGTTGCGCAGGGTAAACCCGATTGGTGTGTTGCAAAGGCTGGGGAGGATGAGCCGTAACGTTTGAGAGCGTTGGGACCGAGCCCCACCGCTGAAAGTTCGTCACAGTTGCGGGCGCGGCGATCAGTGACATATCGCCGACGTCCCTTAGGGACACGGTCGTTGAATGTTATAGGCGAGCCTTCTGGGTCACCGGTCCTGAGCGTGACTAACGGCAACGGCACCTCGTCCGGGAGTAAGCACGTCGCCGAACCGGCAGCGTTCGGGCCGAGGGCTCCCTTCGGGAGTGGGCTGGCCAGCCAGGATTGTCGGGGGGCGGTGCCGCTCGCGCGTACGAGGCCGTCCGACGCGGCATGGGGTGGACCAGCCGCTAGTGCAGGCCGCTCACGCGCTGCGCCTCGATCGTTACCACCAGCCGTACTTGGTCGCGGCCCCCGTACCAGGCATAGGGGGCGCCGGTGTACTTTTGCGACAGGGCCTCGATCGAGTCCGCCCCGCCAGCAGCGGTCACATCGACTGCTCGGCCGCGTACCTGGTAGTACAGGCTCGGCGCCTCCGGGTCCGATACGGCTAGGGCGAGCCGGGGGTCGCGCTCGAGGTTCCGCGCCTTCTGCATACCCCCCACGATGTTGATCACCACATGCTCGCCGTCGGTATCGACCCAGGTCTGTGTGATCTGCGGCGAACCGTCCGGCATAGTCGTCGAGACATAGCAGACCGCGGGTTTTCGCAGCAGCACGACGAGCTGTTCGGGCAATGCCATCGGATCTCCCTTGCCATACAGGCACATCGGGCCAGCCGAGCGTGCTCGTCCCCAACCCTAGGACGCCACGGCCATAGAACGCGAGGGCTTGCCCGCTCAGCGACAACGGTCGGCCCGGTACAACCCGGAGTTGGGTCAAGTTGCCGCAGAGGCTAATAGGTGGCGGGAAAGAGAGTGACGGATCAGGTTCCGTGGACTGAGATGAGTTTCATATTATCTCATGTGTGTCGGAGGGGGGACTCGGTACAACACTCCACGGCGCATCGGTGGGACGGACCTAATGGCTATCAGCGGCGTGAGCTCCATCGGTCTCACCATTTCGTCCCCCAGCGTCGCTACGTGCCCGGAGCATGGAGGTCGGTGATGCGAGGGGGACCAATGGGGTCAACAGTGTTGTCTCGTCAACGAATGGGGCCAACTGGGGCCGGCGGGGCAGCACGGGTAGCAAACCAATCCCCCAACGCGGTGGTCGGGGTTCCTCGTTACAGGCGGCTGATCCCAGCTGGCGCAGCTTTTCATGGTGCGAAGAACGGGCATGGCTCTGGCCGACGTGCTTGGTCGTGGTCGCCCGAACCCGCAGGCGGGTGCAGAAGGCTGCCTTTTCCGCTTGAATAATAAGAGCTTTCTTGAGCCCGCTCATAAGACGGCAATGCGTGCTTTGCCGCTGCGAGTTCAGATTGATGCCGGCGTGGCCAAGTGGCCGTGGGTCTGGCCGTCAACTCCCTTACGTGGCGCGGGAGCCGTGGGCCGTAAGTGCAGAAGAGTGCGCTGGCCGGCCTGTGCTCCATCGGGCAGGGTGCAACGGCGGGCGCACGCCGGCCTTACGGAGGCGAATGTCGGACGAAACAAACCGGCTGGGCCAGAGAGGTCATGGACCAGCGTCGGGTAGATCACGCCGAAGGCATGCCCGGCGAAGGTCCAACTGTGGCCACCCGCGCCAAAGAGCGTATGGGTCTCGATGCCGGCGGCTCTGGCCGCTGCCGCCAACCTGGCCGCCACTTTAAGATGAATTTGGTCGCCGGTCCCATCCGCGAACCAGCCCACCACGTGGCTATAGCGGTGGTGTGCCATCACTCTGAGCGGGTTGTGGGACCGGAAGGCAGCCAGGTTACCGCCATAAAGATCGAGCACGGTCGTCTGCCAGGTCTTACCGAAACCGTAGTTGGGCGCCGCGTCACCGGCAACGTCAACGAACCGCCCGTACACGTTGGGGTACCGGATGCCGAGATCGACAGCGCAGGTGCCGCCCTCAGAGAAGCCGATCACTGCCCACCGGGCCGGGTTGTCCCGGATACCCAGAGTTTGGGTTATGTAGCCAGGCACGGTCCGAGTGAGGTAAGTCTCGGCGTTGCCCTGCGGCCCGTTGACGCACTCGGTGTCGAAGCTCCTCGCCCCGTTCTCGTCGACGAAGACCATGACCGGGGCGGCGCCTCCGTGCGTGGCGGCCCAGTGGTTCGCGACCTTGATCACCTGCCCGGCGCGGACCCAGTCTTTGACGTCGCCCGGCCACCCCGACAGCATCAACAACAGCGGCAGGTGAACGTGGGGTACGGCGAAGTAGTCAGGCGGTAGCCACACATAAGCGCCGGCGGCGTCGAAGCCAACTGACCGGCCGGGTATGGCAACCGGGCCGAACTGGCCGACCGCAGAATGGA
>DATJST010000532.1:0-8160 GCA_035503975.1 Acidimicrobiales bacterium
AGCTTCACCGCCACCGCAGCCCTGTCGAGTGGTGCTTCCATCACGGTCACGCCATCAGCCGCTCTAGGGAGCGCTCCGGCGAACGGTTCGATCGTCAGCGTGTCATCGTCGACGTGCCTGCAGTCCGGCTTCAACGGCGGCAGCAGCACCACGACCGGCGTGACGTTCATCCTGACCAGCACGTGCAGCATCGCTAGTGGCAACACCGTGCAGGCCAGCTTCACAGCCACCGCCCCGGCCTCGACGGTGTCCAGTTACACCTTCGGTGTCTCGACATCGAGCAATGGCACATCGGTTTCGTCCAACACCATCACCAACACCTCGACCCCGCCCACGCTCTCTGCGGGCAACACGTCGCCTGGCGTGAACACGGTCTACACCGTCAGCCAGTTCGGCGCCGCCAATGGAGGCCTCACAGCAGCAACTGCCTCACTGGTGCTTACGGCCAACTGCTCCTTGACGTGCACCGCGACCCCACCCACAATTGCCTGGGCAACGGGGGGCGCCGGAAGCTACTCGGTGACCTTTACCCCGTCGGGGGGCACGGCCACCACCGTCACGGTAAGCAGCGCCACTCCATCGGGGACCAACAACAACGTGATCACCCTGGGCCTCAGCTCGTCGATCCCGGCCGGAGCGACTGTCACCATCACAGGAGCAGGCACCAACCCCACTGGTTCGTCCTCGAGCAGCATCACCATCGCCCCGTTCGCCAGCGTGGGAGGGGCAAGTACAGGTACTCCAGAGACCACTAACACAATTACTTTCGGGAACTCCGTCAGCAATGTGACGCTGTCGGCGTCCCCCTCGGTCGCAACTGCGAGCGCCACCTATACGGTCACATTCAAGGCTACGAGCGCCGTAGCCGCCGGGGGGACGATAACCCTCGCCCAACCAAACACCAGCTTTTCCAGTGTTACGGGCTGGTTGGTAACCAACACCACGGCCAACTGGCGCGTGGTGGGCAATACCGCCGGCGGGCCCGGCAGCATAACCCTGACGGTGACCGGCCAGGCGATCGCGGCCGGTAACTCGCTCACGGTCACCGTAGCCGGTGTCACCAATCCGGCCGCCGCCACTTACTCCAACTTCACCGTGGCCACTTCGGCCGACACGGTCCCGGCCGCCGCTCCTCCGTTTACCATCGGGCCGACCGGGGCAGCCGGCGTAATCGTCACCCCTAACCCCACCACTGTGGGCTCCATCTCGACCTACACCGTCTCGAACCTGTTCGCTACGGCCGCCTTTACGGCGGGGGTGTCCACAATCGGCATGGTTGCCAACACGTCAGGGACCGTGCTGCCCAACAATGCCACCAGTTACACGATCACCGATATCACGACACCGTCGGGGTCCGGGACGGCTTCAGCCGTAAGCGGCTTTAGCGGCAATTCCATAAGCATCACGGTGCCGAACGCCATCAACAGCGGTGACCAGTTGGTGCTGACCATCTCCAGCGTTATCAACCCGAGCACCGCCAGCAGCACCAACACGATGACGTTCACGGGCAACCTGACCGGCCCATCGGCCGTGGCCCCCTTCCCAATGGCCAATTCGACGTACCCCAACGGTGGTCTGGTCAACTTCGCCGGCACCATCTACGTTTTCGCCGGGGGCAAGCCCTTTGGGATCCCGTCGAAAACGGTGCTGTCCAAGATCCAGTCGGTTAACCACGCCGCCGTCTTGAACGCCGCCGCCGGCAGCACCTTGCCGGTCATGGCCAGTTCTCGTAGCGGTACGCTGATCACCACCCAGACCGTCAACGGCAGCCCCACCATCTACGTGGTTGGCACCGACGGCCAGTTGCATGGGTTCTCCACACCGCAACAGCTCAAGTCGACCGGCTACGACGCCCGGCTAAACGTGACGGTTAGCAACCTCGGGGGCATGACCGTCGGCAGCACGGTAGGCGTGGCCGGCTCAGCAGTATCAGCGTTGGCCACCAGCGCTGACGGGGCCATAGTCAACTCCTCGGGCACCGTCTACACGTTCGCCGGAGGCCGCGCCTTCGGGATCCCGACCCCGGCCAGTTTGACCCGGGTCCGCAAGACGAACAACGCCGCCGAGTTGTCCGGGACCGTGACTTCGACCCAGACCAGCGCCAGCATCGCCAGCGGCGTTTTGCTGAGCGTCGTTTCCACGACCACCGCTACGGTCTATGTGAGCTTTGTCGGCAACGTGTTCCCGTTCAGGACGCCCACCCAACTGAAGAACAACGGCTACGGCGGCACCGCCGCGGTGCCGGTCCCGAGCGTCGGTGGGCTGCCAGTCGTCACCGGCACGACCTAGCCACAACGAGACTGGCCATCTCCAAACCTTTAGTAGCCAGGAACAATTGAGCAGAGGGCGGCACAAGCGCCGCCCTCTGCTTGTTTTTGGTGGCAACCAAGTCGTAAACGAGTGCGGTCTCTGCGGGTGGCAACGCTAACGAGGAGCAGCTCTGTGCCCGGCAAGCACGGGCACCACGAGGGGGGCCGCCAGCCGCGGGGCGGCGGTGGGGGTAATTGTTGCCTTCCTGGCCGTGGTAATCGTGCCCCTCTGGGCTAACTCTGACCGCATCGACCACACGACCAGGTCGGAGGCCGGGGTTGGTGCAGTGGCAGAGCGCTGGGTAAACCCTGCCGGTTGGGCCGTCGTCAGCGTTAGCGCTAGAGGTGACCAGGTATTCGTCGACGTGACCGGGCCCCCACCTGGTCCAGATCTGCTCGCATTCCGCGACTACCTTAATGCCGCCGGGCTGAGCGGCCTCGACGTCCGGGTCAACATGGTGCCGCGGCAGTACACACCGGTGCCGAAATGGGGACATGAGGAACTACCGTAGGGCCCAACTAGCACCAGTGGTAAATGTCCCGGTGAGCAACGTAGAACGGTCAGGCTTGGTCGCCGCTTGGAACTGGCCTCGGGCGCCGTCGTAGAAACCTATTGAGCGGTCCATCCGCCGTCGATATACAAGGCCGCCCCCGTCATATACCGGGAAGCATCGCTGGCCAAGAAAACTGCCGGCCCGCGGATGTCAACGAGCTCCGCCCACCGGTTCACCGGGATGCGGCCCAACAACGACGCGGTGCGCTCGGGATCCTCCAAGACTGGGAGGTTCATTCCCGTTCGGAACGGTCCCGGACATAGCGCGTTGCAACGCAGCCCCGTCTCGGCCCACTCCAGCGCCACCGTCTGGGTCAACCCGATGACCCCGGCCTTGGAGGAACAATACGGTGACCGCATCGGTATCCCGATCGAACTCAACGCAGAGCCGAGGTTGATCACTGACCCGGAGGCCCCGCTCGCCTTCATCAACCGGCCGGCCTCTCTGCAGCACAGCCAGGTGCCGATGAGGTTGACGCCGACGACCTGCTCAAAAGTCTCGAGAGAGCACTCCTCGATGAGGGCGCGAACATTGACCCCGGCGCTGTTCACGAGCACGTCGAGACGACCGTGCTTTTTCATGACCTGCCGGAAAACCTTTGCCACGTCGGCCTCATCAGTGACGTCGAGACGGGCCCCGAAACTCGGCACGCCAGTTCGCCGCTCGAGCTCGGCGGCTGAGCGGTCGCAGTCCTCGAGGTTGCGACTGGCAAGGACGGTCACCGCACCTGCCTCGGCTAAGCCCGTGGCTATTGAGAGCCCGAGCCCCTTTGACCCACCCGTCACCAAAGCGACGCGGCCCCGGAGCGAAAACAACTCGGTGACCCACGGCTCAGTCGGCATCAGACGACGTCGAAGGTTATCAGGCTCTTGATGTCGGCGCGATCGGCTTCGAGTGCGCACCGCCAATCGTCGAGAGGTACGCAAGTGGAAAGCAATGAACCTAGCCATGCCCTGTCTGTGTTGACCAGAACGTTCCAGCCGCCTCGGCTGCCAGACGCTTCATGATCTCGTGGTGGCGCACCCCTTGTGACCGCAATACTGCATACCGCTGCTCGTCGATTTGCTCGCGGCGGAGAAAGGCACGGATGTCATATGCACCGGGCTCGTCCGGGGGGAGCAGCCCCGCGGCGAGCATTCGTTCGAGAGGGTAGCGGGTCTCGCTCATAGGCAAGTGGACCACTCGATGACGACTGGCCGACTCGTAACACGCCATCATTACTTCCATCGTGGGCCGGCAACGCAGGGCGTCGCAGCGATGCCCGTCGCCACCGTCGAGCCACTCGACAAGTTCAGCCACCAAGCGAGCGTTCGCCTCACCCCCGATCGTGTCAACGTTTTGGCGCGCCATCACGTCGTGCCATCCCCCCGAGGTGGAATTGAGCAGGCGCACGTGCGATTCGGTGGCCTCGAGACTGCCCTCGGTCCCGTCCAAGCGAAGCCTCAGCCCGGGCCGGTAGTCCGGGTCGGCGAGATCGCTCTCGATGAGCAACTGGGCACCGCCTTCCAGGCCGACGACCAACATACATGCATCCTCGATCGGCGTCTCCCGCTCGAAGCGGTCGGTATGGCGGTCAACAGCGCCGAAGACCCAGAGAGGCGCTGGTTCCCCAAGTAGGAACAACATGCCGTCGATAGTGTGGCTACCGACATTCAAAAGCCCGGCGCCGTTCCGAGCCTGGCCAAACCGTGCGTCACCGATGGCCCCGGACGCTACAAGCTCACGAGCATGCTCCCAGCCCGGCGTGAACCGACGCTGGTAGCTCGTGAGCAGTTTGGTGCCGGACTTCTGGCACGCGTCGAGCATGGCGTCGACCTCGCCCAGAGAGATGGCCATCGGTTTCTCGCAGATCACCGCCTTTGCGCCGGCTTGGGCGGCGACGAGCGCCATCGGAGCGTGCAGGCGGTGCCAGACGCATACGCTGACGATGTCGGGCTGCACCGTGGCCAGCATCTCCTCGGCTGAAGCGAAGGCCCGCTCTACGCCGTACTCTGCCTGGAACTGCCGACGGGCTGCCTCGAGAGGATCGGCCACGGAAACCAGGGTGGTGTTTTCGTTACGGCTGTACCCTTCGGCGTGGGCGTGACCGATATCCCCGCAGCCGATAATCGCCGCGCTGTAGCTCTGCCTCATGCGATCTCTTTCAGAAAGTCGACACTACGACGGAACTGGTCCATCTCGTAGCCGGCGACAACGTCCATCGGTTCGCCGCGCTCGTGGGGTGTTTGCCAGTCGAGGTCACGACGTGGCTCGGCGCTGTGTAACGCCCGGATGGCGTCCACCACGCTGGTGAACGGGCGCTCGTCGTAGGTCGCCCACCAATCCCCTTCGAGCAAGCGGATATGACGCGCGTTCGAAGCTCCAAGTTCGATACAGCCAAGAACGCCCGGAGCTCCGGCGGTGATCCTCGGGAGCAGGTCGACGAAGTCGACTACCCCTTCACCAAGCGCGCAGCGAACCAGACGCCATCCGCTCGGGCTGGCGTGCGCCACGTAGTCCTTCAAGTGGACGTGCTTGAGAAAGGGCATTATGCGGGTGGCGAACCCCGCCGGGTGCTCTCCAACCGCGAAGGCGTTGCCGATGTCCATGACCACGCCGAAATGTGGGCTTCCGACCGCTTCGCAGAGCCAAACCAGCTCCTCGGAGCAGATGTCTTGGTGGTTTTCGACGCCGATCGATATGCCGCTCTCACCGGCCAGCTTGGCCGCCCGTGCCAAAGGCTCAACCAGCGCACCGAGGTGGTCCTTCCAGCCCCGGTACCCGAACCGCGAGCGGTCCCCTTCGAGGCAACGGCTAATAGTCGTCCGAATTGTGCGTACGCCGAACGGAGCGGCGACGGCAACCGCCTCGGCCACTCTGTCCCCGATCTCGTCCGGCGCTTCGCAGCCGCCAGTGTCGGCCACGATGACCACGTTGTTCTCTTGGGCTTTGGCCATGAAACGGGTGGCGTCACTGGCACGAAAGGACCTGAGGCTGTCCGCTGCCACCTCCACCGCCGCCAGGTCATACTCGAGTGCCATTTGCAACAGGTCCTCGGGCTGGTGGGGATCCGGTCGTACCCCGGCTCGCCGATGGGCGTCGGAAAAGCTCCAGGCGCATACGCCAATCTTCACGACGTTACCCTCCCCTGTTTACCCAGGTGACCGGCGAACCGGCTGAACCGCCATGCAATGAGGTGCCGCCGGCCGATTAGCCGGTTTATCCGGTCACTCAGGTGCGACATCGTACACGTAATCCCGCCAGCCTCGTCGCGAACGGCAAGCAGGTTGCGGGAACCGGTCACGCCTTCAACGCTCCCGCCCGGAGCCCGCCGCGGATCCAACGCCCCCTCACGGGACAATCCCAACACGTCCGGGTAAAAAAACGCAAAGCGGGCGTTCCACGCTGAGCCCAGAGCTGTCGCGCCGACCGTCAATTCGCCTACGGTAATGCGGTGCAGCCACGTGAGGCCTTGAGCGGCGGTGGTCGTGGGGCGGCCACGACATCGCGTAGACGCTCCGCATGAAGCTTGACCTGGTTATCGACAACGCCAGGGTCCACACCATGGACCCGCTCCGCCCTACGGCGGAGAGGGTGGGGATCTGGCGCGGGCGGGTGGCCGGCCTGGACGATGAGGTAGAGGGCGACGATGCCGCACGGGTCGTGAACGCCGGCGGGAGGACCGTACTGCCGGGGTTCGTGGACTGCCACACCCACCTGGTGTGGCAGGGGCTGGCGCTCGGGGCTGTCGACATATCGGCATGCCGAAGCGTCGAGGATGCGCTGGAGGTCGTCCGCGCCGCCGCCCTTCGGGCGCCCTCCGGCTGGCTTGACGTGTCCGGTTACGACCAACGTCCGCTGGGCCGGCACCTCGAGGCGGCCGACCTCGACAGGGCCAGCCCGGGGCGCAAGGTCTATGTCACGCACTTGTCCGGTCACGCCTGCGTGGTCTCCGGCGCTGTGCTGGCCGAGATACCCGACGACGAGTTGACCCACCCGGGAGTGGCCAGGGGAAACCGAGGCGAGCCGAACGGACTTTTCCTCGAGAACGCCCAAGAGGTCGCCCGCCGCCGCCGGCTGCCGTACAGCCTCGAGGAAATTTGCGACGCGCTGCGGCGAGCCGGCGCGCTGTGCGCGGCTCAAGGGGTCACTTTTTGCGCCGAGGCCGGCACAGGTGCCGGGCTGGTGAACCACTCACCCGTGGAACCGGCCGCTTACCAGGCCGTGTGCGAGAGCGGCGAGCTGGCCGTACGAGTTCAGCTGATGGTGGCCGGCGATTTTCTGCACGGGACCGGCCTGAGTGCGGCCGGTGGCCCGTGCCTCGGGATCGACCTGGGCTTGAGGACCGGCTTCGGGGGTGAACGCCTCTCGTTGGGGGCAGCCAAGTTCTGGCTCGACGGTGGGCTCAGCGCCCGCACTGCGGCCTTATGCGAGCCGTACACCGGGTCCAATGAGAAGGGCTCCCTCACCGAGCGTCTCGAGGACTACCGCCGGGCAGTGGTTGCTTGTCACGCCGGCGGTTGGCAGCTTGCGCTCCACGCCATCGGCGACCAGGCTATTGACGTTGCCCTCGACCTGATCGAGGAGAGCGCGGCCCGCCACCCGGTGGCCAACTCGAGGCCCCGTATCGAGCATTGCGGGCTGGTCCGCCCGGACCAGTTAGAGCGGCTGGCCCGCAACGGTGTCGTCGCCGTGGTGCAACCGTTTCTCCGCCATTTCGGGGACGATTACGCCGCCATCGTCGGCCCGCAGCGGGCCGCCTGGCTGTACCGGGGCCGGAGCTTCCTCGACCGCGGCGTAGTCGTGGCCGGGAGCTCGGACCGGCCGGTGACACCCGGGGCCCCGTTGGCGGGCGTCTCGTTCCTGGTCTCCCGGCGTTCCCTGTCGGGCACGTTGGTAGGTGCCGGCGAGGCCTTGAGCGTGGCTGAGTCGCTGTTCGCCCACACCGTCGCCGCCGCCTACGCCTGCAGGGCTGAGGGCGACGTGGGGAGCCTGAGTGCGGGCAAGCAGGCCGACCTGGTCGTGCTCGACGCCGACCCTTTCGAGGTGGCGCCGGACGACATTGCCGACATCCCGGTGGCCGCCACAATGGTGGCCGGCCAAGCAACCCACGACGGCGCCGGGCTGTTCGCCGACTGAGAGGGGCTTAACCCATGACCAGATTTCAACGGCTAGCGACAAAATAGGCGATGACGACCACGACCAGGATGTAAAGCAGGTACGTGTTGACGTCACCGGACTGGATGGGCCGGAGGGTGCGTGCCACGCCTTGCACGAAGCGAGTTATCGGTCGGTATAGGTAGGTTTCGAACAAAGGT
>DATJST010000533.1:0-2193 GCA_035503975.1 Acidimicrobiales bacterium
TAGGCAAGTGAGCGAGGGCCACACGCTCATTGTCCCCAAAGCGCACTCCGCCGACATCTGGGCGATCTCCGAGTTGGACGCGTGTGCCGTCATGGCGATGGCTAAACGCGTGGCGCACTTGCTCGACGAACGCCTAGCGCCCGACGGTCTCAACATCTCCCAGTCGAACAGGCCAGCCGGGTGGCAGGAAGTCTTTCATTTTCACCTTCACCTCATCCCGCGCTGGCTCGGGGATGGTTTTGCACCGCCGTGGCGGTCGACACGGCCTTCACGGGACCGCCTGCGAGCCACTCTCGAGCGCCTTATTTAGTTCCTAGGCCCCGCCCATAAGGGCAACAGCCGGTGAGGCGCCCGTCACAGCCTCTCGCTCGGCCCACGGACGGGCCGCGCCGTCGGTCGGCCCGGTCCGGCGGGTCGGCCGGCCGGCCGGCCCCGGCGGAGGGAGTGGGATTTGAACCCACGGTGGGCGTACACCCACAACGGTTTTCGAGACCGTCCGATTCGGCCACTCTCGCATCCCTCCAGCAGCTAATTCGTACTCAGAGACTAGGTCATCCCACACTCAATCCCAAACTGTCGCTTGGGCGAAGTACGCTCGGCCACGCGCCAAGGATACGGGAGCGCACTCCGGGTGTATGGGAGATCACGCTCTCGACCGGATACCGCGACCCCACGACAGGCAAGTACGGGCAGGTTTCCCGGACCGTGCGAACAGCGCCGAGGCTCCCTGGTGCCAAGGGCTACCCCAAGGCGATGGAAGTCGAGGCCGCCAAGCTCCTCGCTGAAGTGGGCGCCGGTCGGCACCAGGGCAGCGTACGAGCTGTGCCCCCCGTCGGCGCCTGCGGGACCTGAGTCACCGAGTCAGCAGGAGGCGCGAGGGCGAGCTCCCAAGACGGTCCTAGAGGCTCGCCGCCGATGCCGCGGTTAGGGCGTACCTCGGGTTGGTACTGCAAGGAACGAGGCGGGTTCGACAAGGCTCAGACCGCCAACGAGGAAGCGCTGGAGCGCTACCAAGCCCTCGGCAACCGCGTCGGGGGCGGCCTACGTCCTTTTCGCCCCTGGAGATGTCTCGCGGGACAAAGGCGATTTCCCGTTCTCGAGGCTCACTGCTCGGAAAGCCTGCAGATGAGAGGCCACTTGGTGGCGACTGCTCTCGAAGAGGTGGCCAGGGTGATAGTGGCCGAGGGGCGCGCCCGCGAGTCCGCCCTATTACCGGCGGCGGCGCTCGCTTGGCGGCGGCTGACGGTTGCACCAGGGCCGCTGTATGGCCGGCGGGGCGAAGGTCCTATGGTCCCACGTCCAAAGGTCACATTGCTAGCACCTTGGTCAGCTCAACCTCTTACCCAGCGATGTCAACCTCGGGCCTTGGACTCGGCCCAGCAGAGCTCGGATACGAAGGGATGCCTGGCAATGGACAACGAAGTCGACGAGGAGCACACGACGCCGTTAGTGGTCGCCACGAGGCCTCGGCGTGCTCGGCAAATACGCGCGCGGGTGCGACCAGGTAGGGCCTCGGCCTCGGGCGGGCAAAGAAGAGCAATGAGCCTGGCCACGTTGGCCGCGCGAGGCTTCGCCACGGTCCTGGCACTTTGCGTCGGGGCCTCCGGTGCCGTGTTTTTCATGGCCCGTAGCTCTTCCAATGGGTTGGCCCATTACAAGGCGCGTACAGCGGCTTTGGGCACGGCCGTCCAGGACCTGAGAGCTGACTTCTACAACTACGACGACCAGATGAACATGTACGTTGCCGTCTTGGAAGCGGGCCGTGGTCGGGTCACCTTGGCCAATGCCACATACCAACAGGCTTTCTCTGCACGCCAGGCTTTCGCGTCCGACCTGCGCGAGGCCACCCGCCTCGTCGGCCCCGGGTCCCAGCTGACGGTCCTGCTGCAACGCGCAGCGCGGGATTTCGCCGGCTACAACAAGTACTCCAACAGCGTACGAGCCGACGGTCTGGCAGACCGCACCGCCGCGGCGCTCTACGCCCAAACTGTGGGGAACCTGGCGCCCTCCAACGACATGATGCCGACCATCGACGCGGCATCCTCGTACGTCCGCGCAGACGAGGTACATGCGCTGTCGTCGCTGCACACCAAGCAGGGCCTCGTGGAAGATGTAACGCTAGCCTCGGCCCTGGCCACTACGGCCTTCGTTATCGCGTTGGGCGCGATCTTGCGGTCCTTCGTCCTGCGCCCG
>DATJST010000534.1:0-2848 GCA_035503975.1 Acidimicrobiales bacterium
CCAACGCTCAAGGCCCGGCACCAGGGCATGGCTGTACGCCTGCAGCTCTAGGGCGCCTTGGTCGGCGCTGCGTCGGGCCGTTGGCTTGCGCGTCGTCGCCAGGCCGAGACGCCGCCTTAAGAGGTTGATCTCCGGCTTCACCTTGTGCCAGTAGGCCTGTTCGCCAGCGGCCCAAACCAGGTAGTTGACACCGGGGACGCTCGGTGCCGCGACGGGCGGGAAGGGTATGGCGTCGGTCCGCCGTGCCGGCACGGTGTGGACCAGGACCAGCGGCGCCCCGAGGTGCTCTGCGACCACGGCGGCGCGGCCTTCGGCCAAGAAACCCGAGACCACCACATCGGCGCCCTCGCACGCCGCCAGGACTTCGCTGTCGATCTCAGCGGCGTAAGGGTGCAGGCCGGCCATCAACCCGTTGGCAACGGCCAAGGCCTTCCCCCTGGCGACCAGGCCGAGCACATCGTCCGTCTGGAGCCACAGGTACGGGTCGGGTCCTACGGGCAGGACAGTCAGGCCGGCACGCCTGCCGAGCTCCTCGCTGCCTCGGGAAAGACCGACCACGACGTCGTGGCCGCGGCGGACCAGCTCGGCACCGAGAGCGACCATTGGTTGCGCGTCGCCGCGTGTGCCAAGCGTGACCAGGCTTACTCGCATATTGGACCACCTGAGACGGTCATCACGGCGGTAAATCCTACAAAAGGCGGCGGCTGCTCGGCGTGCCAGGGTGTCGTCTGTCGACGTCGCTACAGACCGTCCCACCGTTCTCGCCTGCCACCACTGGAGGTGGACTGCTAACCTAACGTGCCGTCATGGCGCGCCGCGTGCCGAGCCCCGAACCTGACGAGCTGAAGCGTCAATTGTCATGGCGGGCGCTGCGCCGACGCTGCGACGAGCTGCTCGCCGGTGTGGCCGTCCCTCAGCCATTTGACCTTCAGGAGTTCGTCTCGGTTCTGGGGGACGACCGCGGCCGCGGCATCCGCGTGGTCGACTTGCCTGATGAGGGCGCAGTCGACGGGCCCCGCGAGCGGGCCCGGCCCGTATGCGGGATGGTCGTGCAGTTCGCAACCGAGGACGTCGTCTTCGTAGAACCCCGGGACTGGGTCTACCGGGTACATGTCGTCATGCACGAGGTCGCTCACCTGGTCTGCGGGCACCAAAGCGATGGGCCCGGCCTGGCCCACCTTGGCCTGTTCCCACACCTAGACCCGAGCATGGTGCGAGCTGCGCTGGGCCGGACGCGCTACAACGAGTCCCAAGAGATGGAGGCCGAAGCGATGGCCTCCATCCTCACGGAACGCCTGACCGGGCGCGACGCGCGCCCGCCGGGCCACCGCAACGGCGCGGGAGGGATTGCCCAAAGGATCGAGCACACTCTCGGGACGATCTAGGTGTTGGTGGCCCTGTACGTCGGCCGCGCGGCGGCCGGCTGGGGTATCGTCTTGCTCCGCTGGCCGCTGCTACGTCGTGCCGGCACGCCGCGTGCGTTCTGGGTGTGCATGCTGAGCTGTGCCGCTGGCGCCACTCTTCAGATCCCCTTCGTGTACCAGCACCTGGCGTTGTTCCTCGGCGACGGCCGTTATGCGTCGGGGGTACTGCTCTCGGCCGCCATCGCGGCGGCTCTGGCGGTACGTACGGTACTGGTCACCTTCAGCGGCCGGCCTGCCAGAGCCGCTCGATGGGACTGGTTCGCGGGGGCACTCGCGGCCGCGGTCACCTGGGCCGCGCTCGTCGGGGCGCCTCGGGCGACAAACGACGTGTGCGTCGGCAGCTGTGGCTTCATGGACACCACCTGGCGGAGCTGGCTGCACTGGCTGCCTGTGCTTGGGGTGTACGCCTGGACGATGATCAGCGCTTGCGTGTTCTGCCACCGCTACCGAGCAGCTTGCGACCGTCCGGCGCTGCGCAAGGGGTTATGGCTGGTCGGTGCGGGGAGTGCCCTTTGCCTCAGCTGGGTCGTGGTGCGCTTGGCCGTACTCGTGGCCTGGCACCAAGGCGGCGTACCCACGGCTTGGAGGTCTTTGGACGACTGGGCCGAGGCATCGATCTGGGCCGTGAGCATGGGAGCCGTCGCGGTCGGGGCCCTTTGGGAAACACTGACACTACATCTCGGCACCACTGCTCAATGGGCGCACGACCTCCGCTCTCTCTGGCGTCTCCGGGGCCTATGGAAAGCGCTCGTAGAACTTCACCCAGACGTAGTGCTGGTCAGCAGCTCCTTGACATTGCGGCCTCGGCTGCGACTGGTCCGTCGCGTCGTCGAGATCCGAGACTGCCTCCGCGAGATCGAGCTCGACGCGAGCCCGGACGCCTTAGCCGCTATCCAGGCGCATGTGGACGCAATGGGGGTCACCCCCGGGCCGGCAGCCGACGCCTGGGTTACTGCGGCGATGGTCAGCTCTGCCCTGAGCTACGGCCGGGAGCGGGCCGGGAGCGGTTGCCGGCTGCCTGTGGCCGACGGACGAGATTTGGGCTCGCTCGTGGAATGGCTAGAAGACGTGGCACGCCTTTTCCGAGGAGAGGGTGCCTTTCTGGCCGAGACGGTCCTCTCTAGAGCCCGGTTAGAAACACAGTTGCTTGGTTAGCTTTTTACCACGACCGGTCTCGGCAGCGATCGCCCACGCTGAGCGTTCGGCGAAAAGCCACGGCGGCGGTCTCCGCGGCGAGGTCGATGGGATGGTGTCGATGACGCGGCTGAGCCAATGTCCAAGCTGGTTGTCTCGTCCCGGAGTAGTTCGGGGCGCGCCCATCTAACTGGCTCACCCCAGCCCGGGTTGCCCCCCCCCCAATGGGAAGTTAAGACTTGTGTGGTGTGTGCTTGGGTGGGGGAGGGGATTGTTTGCAAGCTGTCAAT
>DATJST010000535.1:0-2112 GCA_035503975.1 Acidimicrobiales bacterium
CGGCCTGGTCGCCCGGTTCCCGCTCCAGTACGAGCGCCCTGCCCCGGCCCTCCGCCGGCTCGAGGCCGAGGCGGCAGCGGCGCGCGAGCTGTTGGGGCGCACGCTCTTTGCCACTCCGCGACCGGTCGCTCTCGGGTACCCGGGCCATGGTTACCCCCTCCCGTGGTCGGTGCAGACTTGGCTCCCCGGGACCGCCGCCACTGAGGCCGACCCCGGGCGCTCCGTCGACTTCGCCCATGACCTGGCATTGTTCGTCGGAGCTGTCCGGGCGATCGGGACCGGCGGCCGGGTGTTCAGAGGGGCCGGGCGCGGAGGCGACCTGAGGTCCCATGACGACTGGATGGCCACCTGCTTCGCGCGCAGCGAGCGCATCTTGGAGGTGCGACCACTGCGAGAGATGTGGCGAGCCCTACGAGAGCTGCCGAGAAACGACGAGGACGTCATGACACACGGCGACCTGGTGCCGGGCAACCTGCTTGTCAGCGACGGCCGCCTCATCGGCATCATCGACGTGGGCGGGCTGGGGCCTGCTGACCCCGCGCTCGACCTCGTCAGTGCCTGGCACCTTCTTGAAGCTGGCCCTCGTGAGGTGCTGCGGGAAGACCTCGGCCCCGGCGACCTGGAGTGGGAACGGGGCAAGGCGTGGGCGTTCGAGCAGGCTATGGGCCTGGTCTGGTACTACGCGAAGAGCAACCCGACGATGTCGGCCGTAGGACGCCGGACACTCAGCCGCCTCCTCGAGACTGGCATTTGACCAGCCGGTCTCAAAGGCTCCAGCACCCAGCTATGTCTTACCTGACCAGGACTGCTGGGCCCTGGTCGGGCCCCATAAGTGGGCCGTGGTCGCCTCGTCGTGCCGAGGACCTAGCGGCGGAACGCCGCTCGAGCCGCGGCTGCGGTGGCACTGAAGTATTCCCGTGGTCGGACAAAGCCCCACTCGTTGAATGTCTGGCCGTTGGTGAGGGCGCGCCGGTAGCCGAAACAGGCGAGGTAGAGCGTGCGGATGTACATCACCGCCTCGAGCCGCTCCAGCTCGTCTTCGGTCGGCTGGACGTGGCGGCGGTAGGCGTCGACGGCCGCGTCGATGCGCTCTTGGTCAGGCCGACGGGGGCCCCACGAGCCGGTGCCCCAGATCAGGTACGCGAGGTCGGCCAGGCGCGGGCCACGCCCCGATGCCTTCCAGTTGAGCGCGACCGGGCCTTGCTCGCTAATGACGGCGTGGTCGGGCGCATGGAGGAGGTTGCCGTGGAGCAAGCCCTCGGGAAGGCCGTGACCGTCGTCGGCCGAACGCACCTGGTCGCGGAGCCGCTCGAAGCGTTCGCGCTCGGCGGCGGCGACCTTGGTGTCGACGGCGTCGAGGAACGACAGGGCGGCCAGCAGGTCTTGGCGCGGCAAGCCCTCGCGGCTCGGGTCCTCACCACTGGCCCCACCCGGGCGGCTGGCGGAGCTGTCGTAGGGCAGGGCGTGCAGCCGTCCGAGCAGCTCACCCATCATGGCGAACTTGGCTGGGCCATCGGGGAGCCTGTGGCCTTGGACAAAGCGCGTCACGAGGACCGCGCTGCCGTCGAAGTCAGAGACCGCACCATCTGCCGCCAGGCGCTCGGCGGGGTAATCCTGGCGCTCGAGGAACCCCAGGATCGCGGCGTCGCCCTCAGCACCGGCGCGGGGCCGAGCGGGGGGGAACGCCCGGGCGACCCACGGGCTGCCGTCGCGGCGGTCGATGCGGAACACGTAGGTCTTGTGCGTGCTGAGCTTGGTCGCCGCGACGGCGTCAATGCCGTAGCTAGCACGCAGATGAGCCAGGAGCCGCCCGGCATCGGGCTCGTGGTGCATCCGGGCACCGAGGCCCTCGAGGTCGGTGAGCGCTTCGGTGTAGCGCTGCCCAGCCTCCTCGGCGTGGCGCCGGACAACCTTTTTGAAGCTGGCGTCCTTGGTCATGGGCAAGCCTCCTCTCGACACCGTCGTCCCCCAGCGACGCGGTGTTGGGAGATGGCCTGTGACCTTGCCGACCGCGAGGGCGGATCCCCTTCGCCGACGGGGCCCCGACTGGGGCGGACGTCCCACAGCTCGGCGTCCGGTCGCCGCCGTCAGCACACTCTTCCTCAGCGTGCT
>DATJST010000536.1:0-3532 GCA_035503975.1 Acidimicrobiales bacterium
AGCCACCCCGATCGGCACTTCAGGGACGACGACTCAGTTCTCAGCGGATTGCCGTTCGGAAACGTAGTGCTGAAAGCCGGGGATGGAGAAGGCAAGCCACCCGTGTTCCGGTGCGTGCACGATGCCCTTGCGGATCAGCGCGTCACGGGTCGGCGAAATGGCGGACAAGTCGCGGTTGAGCACGCGCGCGACATCGCCGGAACGCACACGGTCTATCTCGGCGTCCATGAGGTCCGACATCGCGAACAGGTAGTTCCGCTCGGATTCGGTCGCGCCGTCGAAACGAGCTCCATAGATCCCCGCTTCGATCTGGCGCTGCACGACTGGCTCAGCCGCCTCCACATCCGCCAGCTTGATCGTCTCAATTGTGCCGGCGCGACCGGCGACATTCCAGGCTTCGAACGCGTAGAGCTGGAGGAAGTACGGGTACCCAGCAGCGGTGCGGACCACCTTCGCCACAGCGTCTTCGTCCCAGCCCACCCCCTCCGCCGCTGCCGGCTCCAGCAAGGCGGCCTGCGCCTCTTGGTCGTGGAGGTTGTCGGTTGGCTCATAACGGAACCGCTCGGTGTAGGTCGCCGCCTTGGCGATGTAGGTGGCCAGGTGTGGCAGCCCGGCCCCAATGAAGGCGAAAGGGAGCCGGTCGCGCAGATCTTGAGCAACATGCACGAGAGCACCGAGGCTGGCGAGGGACACGGACTGGAGTTCATCGACGATCAGGGCGACACCGAGCCCGTCCTCGCGCGCCGCCGCGGCGAGGGCGGAGAGCACCTTTGCTAGGTCGTCGTAATCAGACGCAGGCCGGCCACCGCCGAGGCTGGCACCACTACCGAGTACTTGGAGGCCACCCCCACGCCGCAACAACTGCCGTACACGACGCGTCAGCTTGGCGCCCGGAGGAAGCCCGCTGGCAAAGCGATCGGCGACGGCGCCAAGCGCGACGTCGACGGCCAACCCTCGGCGCAGCTCGAGGTACGGTGCGTACCAGCCGGCGCGAGCCAAGCGGTCGGCGATTTCCTTCAGCAAGACCGTCTTGCCGACACCGCGCAGTCCTACGTACATGAGGCTGTTCGCCGAGTAACCAGCCTCGAGCTGGCTACGTAGGCTCTCGGCCAGAGCCAGCTGGTCTGAGCGCCCTACGAGGGCGCGAGGCCGGTCGCCTGCCCCGGGCGTGTACGGGTTCGGCCGGGAAGTCCCTTGAAGCTTCATACTCCCTCAAGTATAGCGAAGTCCTATACTATAGGAGATATAGCAAGAAGTCCGTTGCTGATCGGGGACCCCTCATTATCGGACGGTTGCGGTTCGAAGGCGACCGGTTGCCCCTGGCCGGCGCCAGGTCGACGGGCTCTGCCCCGGCCTGTCAGTGTCCCCTTTGCCGCCGGGACGCGCAGCCGTGACCCCGGTCATGGATTGCCGGGGCCGTCGTCAGGCTGGGGTTGGAGAACGGGCTCGGCCTTGTTATCGATGGCTGGGACCAAAGCGGTCGCCAGCCAACCGTGGGCGACCGTTAGGGACAGATCTTCCCATCGGCTTCCGGAAGGCCCACTGCCCGGGTCATCTAGCCTGACTAATATAGCCATCTACCAGCACGTTTGCGAGCGGACGACGGGATTCGAACCCGCGACCCTCACCTTGGCAAGGTCCCACAATGCTTCCGTACAGTGCGCTCTAGGGTCGTGACGTGGGCGTTTGTCCGTCCTGTGATCCGTCGGGACCGTCCGATTCTGCCCTGTTGTAGACAGGTCTGCTTCGAGACACTCGGCTCACCCCGCTCCCCAAACACAAGACTTGTGGCTCGAAAATCGTGGTGTTGGCAGGGATTGGAGCAGACGACGGTCCACGCATGCCTACGTGGTCGAGGAACCTGCCCAGGATGCAACTTCTGTCGCCCTTTCCGCTGATAGGTCCGAGAGAACGACGTACCGCGCCGAAGGGCCGGGGTTCCCGGGACCTGGCTAAGGCGACGCAGCCCAAGCCTGAAGGGCAACTGAGCGAGACGACCTCCTGGAGGGCGAACACGGGCGCTATTGGTACTTGGAACCAAGCGGCGCCCGAGTTGACCGTCTCCTCGACGACCGGGCGATCGGTAACGACCCCGCCACGCGAGATGGTCTCGGTGGACCAGGAGACCCAGCAGCTCGCACCCGAACAGCTGAGGCAGACGGGTCGTTGCCTGCCGCTTTGGCGGGCGTGAGTCTGCAAAGTCCCGCCGTCGGTGGTGCCGGTGAGCCAGAACCCGCCCGCCTGCGTAGTGCCCTGGTAGAGCACTGCGCAGTGGGTACCGTCAGCGCAGGTGTTCACCGGGTTATTGAACGGGAAGGCGAAGGAGCTGCCGCCCACCGGGGCGCCAGGTAGTAGAGGGCTCCACCCACAAGACGCCGGCTGTGCAGCGCTGACTGGTTCGCCACCCCCAGCCCAGCCTGGTAGAGGTCAGCCAAGCGGTGGCGTTCCGTATCGGCCGAACCAGCGTGGCGCTCGACGCGGGCGAGTTGGCGGCCAACAGCTCGTTGTCGGGTGCCGGGACCCTGGTGCTGAGGGCCTCCTGCGCGACGAACAGCAACTCCGGCAACAACGCCAAACGGACTTGTTCGAACAAGAAGACGTCTAAGTCGTCGGCGCGGATGTTGCGTTCGCGGCAGCGCCGGTGCTCGCCCCCGGCACGGAGGGGGTCCTGGTTGCGGCAGCAGTAATAGCTGTGCACGGTCCCGTCCCGCCCTCGCATCTTGTGACGGCGCTCAGTCGGAGAGACCCGGAAGACCAGTTTTGCGTTCTGCCCGTGTCGATGATGTGGGCGTTGAAGGTGACCCGGTCGACGATGGCGGCCACCAGACGAGGGCGGCATGCCGATGCGAGAGACTCGCATCGGACCACGCGCTGACATCCTATTGATACTGGTGCAATAAACCCCCCATTTTACAAGAGGATTGTGGAGTCCCAGGTTAGTTTGATTGCCGCTACGAGCGCGAACCTCAAAATCAGAGAGAGGGGGACCGCCTCTTACTGGCGCACCCCTGCGGACGATCGCCGCCGTGGTGCCAAAGGCCTTGAGCGTGGCCGACGATGGGTCCCTCCACGCTCTTTGGCAGGGGGGCGAACCCAAGCCCGCCTCGGGTCCTAGTAGGTGCCGGCAACGGCAGAACTCCGCTTCCGCTTCTTTTTACGGGGCCGTCGTTCCCACGTCGACTATTTCGATGACGAATGTTTGACCAGAATTGTCCAAATAGCAGGCCGCTCCTGTGGTCGACAGGGCTGCCGGGCGGAAAGTTGGTATCCAGACGTACTCGTTCCCCGCGACGAGTGCAGTTTGAGTCCCTCCGCTTGTTACTACCGCTGGGGCGACCATTTCGAATATCGACCTTCCTGCATATGTTGATGGGGGCTGGATGGCCGCCACCTGGCTGCCAGCAACAAAGCGCCAACTGCTAAGAGCATTCCCATTGGTTAGGTCGAAGATGCCGGGCATAAACCCGGTGTAGGTACCGGAGGAGGAGCCAGATTGGGCGCCACCGAAATTTATTCGGGCTCGGACCAATCC
>DATJST010000537.1:0-10396 GCA_035503975.1 Acidimicrobiales bacterium
CCCAAGACGGTGCTCGAAAAGGTGAGCAAAGAGGACGCCGAAAAGGCCAAGGCGCAGCTCGAGGGCGCCGGGGCCACCGTCGAGCTCAAGTAGCCTCTGTCCTGCGGGCGACGGAGGAGCCTGCCACCTGCCGGCTCGGGCCGTCCCCGCGGGACGCGCCCAGGTCGGCCACAGGCTCTTCCTTGGTCCGTTCCTCGGTACGAGAGGCTGGTCGCGCAACTGGTGCTTGACCGGCGGGGCCTCGCTCGCTTACCCTGATGTAGAGGTGCGAGTTTCGAGCGCCGTATACTTGCCGCGTCTTCGCGGCGCGGAGTATACTGTTCAGTTGCCGTGCTGTCTCTGCCCGCGTCGCTAGTGTCTTGGGCAGTGGGCAGTCACGCGGCGTGGCCCACCGCATCTCCCAAGGAGTAAGTCCTTGCCGTCTCGCCCCGCTATTCGCGAGCGTCTCTCTTTTGCCAACCTCGACGAGGTCCTGCCCCTGCCGGACCTCATCTCCGTCCAGCGCGACTCGTTCCAGTGGTTCCTGGACAAGGGCCTGGCTGAGGCCTTCCGGGACATCAGCCCGATCGAGGACTTCTCAGGCTCCCTCAAGCTGATCCTGGAGTTCGACCCGACCGACCTCGACTTGCGACCGCCGCCGAAGTTCTCGGTAGAGGAGTGCAAGGAAAAGGACATGACCTACGCCGCGCCTATCTTCGTGCGGGCGCAGTTCCAAAACGCCAATACCGGCGAGATCAAAGAACAGACCGTATTTATGGGCGATTTCCCGGTCATGACCGATCGGGGCACGTTCATCATCAACGGCACCGAGCGCGTGGTCGTGTCCCAGCTGGTGCGCTCGCCGGGCGTCATCTTCCAGCCAGGCCGGGACGCCAAGACGATCGTCACCGGCACGGTGCACCCGTACCGGGGAGAGTGGATCGAGTTCGATGTCGAAGCCAAGCCGGGCAAGGACATCAGCGCTGGTTCGCGCGTAGCCCGCAAGCGGCGGCTCTCGCTGTTCACCCTGCTCCGCGCCCTCGGCTACGCGGAAGAGGCCTTCCTCGAGCGCTTCGTACGCCATTTCGAGTTCCTCGAGCCCCAGTGGGACCGCGAACGAGAGCTGTTGTCCAGTCAAGAGGATGCCTTGTTGGAGATCTACAAGCGCGCCCGCCCTGGTGAGCCGCCCTCGGTCGAGTCGGCCCGAGCTTACTTCGAGAACGCTTTCTTCAACTCCAAGCGTTACGACCTGACCCGCGTCGGGCGTTACAAGCTCGACCGCAAGCTCGGTCCTGAGATCGCCAAGATCGAGTCGCTCTTCGGCGTCGAGCTGGACCGGCCGGCACCGGGCCAGACCGTTTTGTCCAAGAGCGAGGTGCTGGCCGCCAGCACCTACTTGCTCCACTTGGCCCAGGGCGAGGCCGGCTACCGGCTCGACGACCAGGACCACTTCGCCAACCGCCGGGTGCGCTCGGTCGGCGAGCTCATCCAAAACCAGGTCCGCGTCGGGCTTTCCCGTATGGAGCGGGTCGTGCGCGAGCGCATGACCACCCAGGACGTCGAGGCGATCACGCCTCAGACGCTGATCAACATCCGTCCGGTGGTCGCGGCGATCAAGGAGTTCTTCGGGACGAGCCAGCTCTCCCAGTTCATGGACCAGACCAATCCCCTGTCCGGGCTTACGCACAAGCGGCGGCTCTCGGCCATGGGCCCTGGCGGCCTGTCCCGTGAACGGGCCGGGTTCGAGGTCCGTGACGTGCACAGCTCCCACTACGGCCGCATGTGCCCGATCGAGACGCCTGAGGGCCCAAACATCGGCCTGATCGGCCACTTGGCCACCTACGGGCGGATCAACGAGTACGGCTTCATCGAGACGCCCTACCGCCGGGTCCTTGAAGGCAAGGTTTCCGACGAGATCGTCTACCTCGCCGCGGACGAGGAGGAGGAGTACGTCATCGCCCAGGCCAACGCCAAGTTGGCCGGTGACGGCACCCTTACCGACCAACGCGTCCTGGTACGGCGCGCTCCTCAGGGACCTGGGGTGCGGGTCGGTGCCGGCGGCACTACGTACGGCACCACCAGCGAGGTGGACTTCGTACCCCCTTCCGAGGTGGACCTCATGGACGTCTCGCCCAAACAGATCGTTTCCATCTCAACCGCGCTCATCCCCTTCATCGAGCACGACGACGCCAACCGTGCCCTGATGGGCGCCAACATGCAGAAGCAGGCCGTGCCGCTTGTCCATCCCGAGGCCCCCTTCGTCGGCACCGGCGTCGAGGGCCGGGCTGCACGCGACACCGGCGACGTCGTCCTCGCTGAAGGTGTGGGGACAGTGGTCGAGGTATCGGGCGAGCACGTGACCGTCGATTACAAGCCGGGCCAGTCCGACCGCACCGGCCGCACGCTGGGCCGCAAAGTCCACCCCGTCTACAAGTTCCGCCGCTCCAACCAGAACACGTGTTTCAACCAGCGCATCGTGGTCGAGGAAGGCCAGACGGTGACCGTCGGCGACGTCCTCGCGGACGGTCCTTCGACCGAGGGCGGCGAGCTCGGCCTCGGCAAGAACCTGCTCGTCGCGTTCATGCCCTGGGAGGGCTACAACTACGAGGACGCCATCATCCTGTCCGAGCGTCTCGTGCGCGACGACGTGCTGTCGTCGATCCATATCGAAGAGCACGAGGTCGATGCCCGCGACACGAAGCTCGGCGCAGAAGAGATCACGAGGGACATCCCCAACCTCTCCGAGGAGATCCTGAAGGACCTCGACGAGCGCGGCATCATCCGCATCGGCGCCGAAGTCGGTGCCGGCGACGTCCTGGTGGGCAAGGTGACACCCAAGGGCGAGACCGAGCTCACCCCGGAGGAGCGCCTCTTGCGGGCCATATTCGGTGAAAAGGCCCGCGAAGTGCGGGACACGTCGCTCAAGGTGCCCCATGGCGAATCGGGAAAGGTAATAGACGTCCGCGTTTTCTCACGCGAGGATGCCCATGAGCTCCCGCCTGGGGTGAACCAGCTGGTGCGGGTGTACGTAGCCCAGAAGCGCAAGATCACCGAAGGCGACAAACTCGCCGGGCGCCACGGCAACAAGGGTGTCATTTCCAAGATCCTCCCCGTCGAGGACATGCCTCACCTGGCCGACGGCACGCCAGTCGACATGATCCTGAACCCCTTGGGGGTGCCCTCCCGCATGAACGTGGGCCAGGTGCTCGAGAGCCACCTCGGTTGGGCGGCCCGCTGGGGCTGGGACGTCAACGGCGCCGGTCCCGACGCCACGCTGCCCGGAGAGCGCAAGACGAGCCCTGTGGCGAGGCCGGCCAGTTACCTCGCCACGCCAAGCTTCGACGGCGCTCACTGGGACGAAGAGGACCAGGCCGGAAGGCACCCGACGATCAAGAAGATCTTCGAGAACCTCCACCCCGAAGCCCCGGGGACCGAGTACGGCGACCACGGCCGCCTGATCGGCGCCGACGGCAAGGCCATGCTCTACAACGGCCGTACCGGTGAGCCCTACGACAACCCGGTCTCGGTCGGCTATATCTACATCCTCAAGCTGGCCCACCTGGTCGACGACAAGATCCACGCCCGCTCGACCGGGCCTTACTCGATGATCACGCAGCAGCCCCTTGGTGGCAAAGCGCAGTTCGGTGGCCAGCGTTTCGGCGAGATGGAGGTCTGGGCGCTGGAGGCCTACGGTGCCGCTTACGCTCTCCAAGAGCTGCTCACGATCAAGTCCGACGACGTGCTCGGCCGGGTGAAGGTGTACGAGGCGATCGTCAAGGGCGACAACATCCCCGAGCCGGGGATACCCGAGAGCTTCAAGGTGCTTATCAAGGAAATGCAGAGCCTGTGCCTCAACGTCGAGGTGTTGTCCACCACGGGTGAGCAGATCGAGATGCGCGAGCTGGACGAGGACGTGTTCCGCACGGCCGAGGAGCTTGGCATCGATATCAGCCGGCCCGAGCGCGGCTCAGACGAGGAAGACGCCCGGCGAGCGAGCGAGAGGAGCTTCTAAAGCATGCTTGACGTAAACAATTTCGAACAACTGAGGATCGGGCTCGCTACCGCCGATGACATCCGCACCTGGTCCAACGGGGAAGTAAAAAAGCCTGAGACGATCAACTACCGCACCCTGCGCCCTGAGAAGGACGGCCTTTTTTGCGAGAAGATCTTCGGGCCGACAAAGGATTGGGAATGCTACTGCGGCAAGTACAAGCGCGTCCGGTTCAAGGGGATCATTTGCGAGCGCTGCGGCGTGGAAGTGACGCGCTCGAAGGTCCGGCGCGAGCGCATGGGCCACATCGAGCTCGCCGCCCCTGTGGTGCATATCTGGTACCTGCGCGGCACCCGCAGTTGGCTGGCGTACTTGCTCATGGGCACCGAGGCCAGGGAGGAGCTGAAGGCCAAGCAGCTCGAAAAGGTCATTTATTTCGCGGCCAATCTGGTCACTTTTGTTGACGAGGGACGTCGCCACGAGGACCTGCCCAACCTCGAGGTGGAGCTCAACGAGGAAGTGGCCGACATCAGTCGCGAACGCGACCTGGACATCGACCGCCGTTACAAGGAGCTCGAGGAGGAGCTGGCCAAGCTCGAGTCCGAGGGGGCCAAGGAGTCTGAGCTGAAAGCTCGGCAGCGCCAGGTCGAAAAAGAAGTGAGCGCGATCCGCGACCGCGCCCAGGCGGACGCCGAGATGACCAAGCGTGCCTTCGAGGAGTTCCGCGACCTCCATAGCCGCAAGATCATCGAAGATGAGCTGTTGTGGCGCGAACTGCGCGAGCGTTACGGAGACTATTTCCGGGGCGGCATGGGCGCCGAGGCAATCGCCCAGCTGATCGAAGAGCTCGACCTCGACGAGGAAGAGACCAAACTGCGTGACGTCATCGAGCCCGACGATGGCCGCCGGCACTTGTCGGTCCAGCGCAAGCAGAAGGCCATCAAGCGCTTGAAGATCGTCTCGGCGTTCAACCGCCGGGACGACAACGGCCGCCGGGTCAACGACCCGAGGGCCATGATCCTCGACGTCGTGCCGGTCATCCCGCCCGAACTGAGGCCTATGGTCCAGCTCGATGGCGGCCGCTTCGCCACGAGCGACCTGAACGACCTTTACCGCCGGGTCATCAACCGCAACAACCGCTTGAAGCGGCTGCTCGACCTGGGCGCCCCCGAGATCATCGTCAACAACGAAAAGCGCATGCTCCAAGAAGCGGTCGACGCCCTGTTCGACAATGGCCGCCGCGGCCGTCCTGTGACGGGCCCGGGTAACCGCCCGCTCAAGAGCCTTTCGGACATGCTGAAGGGTAAGCAGGGCCGCTTCCGCCAGAACCTGCTGGGCAAGCGTGTCGACTACTCCGGCCGCTCGGTCATCGTGGTCGGCCCGACGCTGCGGCTTCACCAGTGCGGCCTGCCCAAGCAGATGGCCCTCGAGCTCTTCAAGCCTTTTGTCATGAAGCGCCTTGTCGACTTGGAGCTGGCACAAAACATCAAGTCGGCCAAGCGGATGGTCGAGCGCCGGCGGTCGCATGTCTGGGACGTTCTCGAGGAAGTCATCAAGGAGCACCCGGTCTTTTTGAACCGCGCTCCTACCCTGCACCGCCTCGGCATCCAGGCGTTCGAGCCCGTGCTCGTCGAAGGCAAGGCCATCCAGATCCACCCCTTGGTGTGCACCGCCTTCAACGCTGACTTCGATGGCGACCAGATGGCGGTCCACCTGCCGCTGTCAGCAGAGGCCCAGGCCGAGGCCCGCATCCTGATGCTCTCGGCCAACAACATCCTTTCGCCCGCCACCGGGCGGCCGATCGTCACCCCCACTCAGGACATGGTGTTCGGTGCCTACTACCTGACCCTGGTCAAAAATGGGATGAAAGGTGAGGGGCGGGTATTTCGCCACCTGCACGAGGTCCGCCACGCCCTCGACGTGGGTGCGGTCGACCTGCACGCCAGGGTGACCTGGCGCCGGCCGCTCAGCCCCGAAGCGCTCGCCGCCGCGGAGGGAGAGCCGGCTGCCGACGGGGTGCTGGCTGCCGACGGCGTGCTGGCTGCCGACGGGGTGCTGGCTGCGGACGGCGTGCTGGCCGAAGACCAGCCGCGTGCTGAGGGCGCGGAGGCCGGAGATGGGGGCGCGGTCGCTTACGAGGTGGTCGAGACCACGCCTGGGCGCATCATTTTCAACACCGCTTTACCGGAGGGGTTCCCCTTCGTGAACGACGTCGTGGGTAAGCGCGCCCACAGCATCGGGTCGATTGTCGAGGTCCTGGCGAGCAACTACCCCCGCGTCATGGTGGCCAACAGCCTCGACCGGATCAAGGAGCTCTGCTACCGCTACGCGACTCAGTCAGGCCTCACGATCTCCATGGAGGACGTGAAGGTCCCGGCCAGCAAGGCGGCGATCATCGCCCGCCACGAGGCCGACGCCGAGAAGGCCGAGAACCAGTTCAAGCGGGGCATCATCACCGACGACGAGCGCCGGCAAAAAGAGATCGAGATCTGGACGACGGCCAACTCCGAGGTCGGCAAGGCCATGGAAGAGAGCCTGCGCAAGATCGCCTTCAACCCCCTCGACATGATGGTGGACTCGGGTGCTCGCGGCAACCCCCAGCAGGTACGCCAGATCGCCGGCATGAAGGGCTTGGTCTCCAACCCGCGCGGCGAGATGATCCCCCGCCCGATCGTGTCCTCCTTCCGGGAAGGCCTGTCGGTGCTGGAGTACTTCATTTCCACCCACGGTGCCCGCAAGGGCCTCGCTGACACAGCCCTGCGTACGGCCGACTCGGGCTACCTGACCCGACGTTTGGTCGACGTCGCACAGGAACTGATCGTGCGCGAGCTCGACTGTGGGAGCACGCGTGGCATCTGGGTCCGCAACGTACGTCCCGATGACGAAAAAGCCAGGTACTACCTGGAGACACGGATCGACGGCCGCGTCCTGGCCCGTGATGTGACGCTCTCGGACGGCACCGATCTGCCCGCCGGGACAGAGATCGGCGTGGATCTCATGGAGGTCCTGCGCGACGACCCTGCCGTTACCGAGGTCATGGTGCGCTCGGTGCTGACGTGCGAGTCGACCCACGGCATATGTGCCAGTTGCTATGGCCGCTCGCTGGCGGCCGACCAGCACATCGAGCTGGGCGAAGCCGTCGGCGTCATCGCCGCTCAGTCGATCGGCGAGCCCGGCACGCAGCTCACCATGCGGACCTTCCACACCGGTGGTATCGCCGGTGAGGACATTACCCATGGCCTTCCCCGCGTTGTCGAGCTTTTCGAGGCCCGTACACCCAAGGGCGCAGCTGTGCTCGCGCACAGCTCGGGTGTGGCGCGGATAGCTGAAGAGGACAACAGCCGCCGCATCACCATCGTCGGCGATGACGGCAGCGAGAATGTCTACACCGTCGGCTTGCGCGCCAAGCTCGCCGATACCATCCGCGACGGCGCCGAGGTGGCCGCCGGCGACCCGATCGTCGAGGGGCCGCGGGATCCCAAACAGCTGTTGGAGATCAAGGGTATCCGGGAGACCCAGCAGTACCTGGTGGAAGAAGTCCAGCAGGTGTACCGGGACCAGGGCGTTTCCATCCACGACAAGCACATCGAGCTGATCGTGCGCCAGATGTTGCGCCGGGTGCTCGTCGCCGAGCAAGGCGAGTCGCCGTTCCTGCCCGGCGAACGCGTCGACGCCCGCTATTTCGCGGAAGTCAACCGTCAACTGGTACAGGAGGGCAAGCGCCCAGCCGAAGGGCGTCCCGAGCTGATGGGCATCACCAAAGCTTCGCTGGCCACAGACAGCTGGCTTTCGGCCGCCTCGTTCCAAGAGACGACACGTGTGCTCACCGAAGCCGCCATAGAGGGTAAGTCCGACCACCTCTTCGGCCTGAAAGAGAACATCATCATCGGCAAGCTGATCCCCGCCGGCACCGGCATGCCTCGCTACCGTGACGTTGTGGTCGACGCTCCCGAGGTGCAGCGCATGACCTTCTGGACGTCCGATGAGGAGCCCGGGACCGAGGACCTGGCGGCCTGGCTGGCCAGCATCGGCAGCAGCACCGGGACCGACGGAGGGGCCACCTTTGACCCCGGCGGCGACTACCAGGACGGCTACGGTTACGGTGGCACCTACGACGGCGGCTTCGCACCCTTCGACGACGGAGCCGGCGGCGAGGAGACCACCGGCTAGTACCACTGCAGGCAACGTTCGCCCTCTTTGCAGGCACTGTTTTGGGGCTACGAAGAGACTTCTTGGCTCTCCAAGGAGGGCGAACGTGCCTGGAGGCAGCACTGCGTCGCCCGCCCACCGCCGGCGCCGGCCATTTTCCTTCGCGCGCAGGAGCGTAGGCGCGGCGCCAGAGGCGTCAGCAGCCCGGCTGTTTGAAGGACACTTTCTTGTCGAACAAGGTCTTGGCCGGCGACGCAACTGTGAACCCGAAGAGCTGCGCCTCGAAGTTGCCCGTTATCGTGAAGTCGCCGTCGTAGGCGACGCACGACATCCCGGCCACCAGCGACCCCGTCGTCTCGCCCACGGCGGCGATCTCGGAGATGTAGTAGAGGCCGTTTATGTTCTTGATGCCGAGGCCCACCCCGAACTTGTTCTGGACGGCGACGAGGATCCCCGAGGAGGCCAGCGTCAGAGCCGTACCGGTAATGAAGTTGCCTTTGAGGTGCGTGCCAGTTGCCGACCCGGTCGCCCCTCCGAGCTTGCTCCCCGACACCGATGCAGACCCGCCGAGAGTGAAGTCGACGCCGCCCTCCACGCTCGAGTTCTTGGCGGCGATGCCGAGGGTGATGAGAATGGCGAACTCGAACTTGCTGTACAGCGGTATCCCCGCACAGCCGATCGGCGAACCGCAGAGTGGCATTTCGAAGGCAAAGGGGATCTTGAACACGGGCGGTTTCGCGCCGACATTGGGCTCGGTGCCGCGCAGCACGGTGTAGTTGAGCTTGACATTTGTTGACAACCCGGAGATCGAAAACGACCCGCTGGAGACCGAACCACCACCCACGTCGACGTCGAGATCCTGGCTGCTCCAGGTGAAAACGCCATCAAGGATGACATTTATCGAAAGGCCGCTCCCGCACTTGCTCCCGTACGCGGTGTAGCAGATCTCGAGGTTCCCGTCGAGGCCGCCGGCTATCCCCTTGACTTTTACCTTGTAGGTGAAATTGCCACTCGAACCCTTGTAGGCAAAGGTCGCCCCGGCGGGAACGTTGCGTGAGGCGCGCTCGCCGGTGCTCGGGGCGGGCGAGTAAGGGGCGCCGACGGACAAGCCGTCCACAGCCGGCGCGCCGAACGCGGAGGTGCTGAGCGGTACGCCCACGGCAGCCGACGCGTCAGGCGCGCCCGCAACCTTGATCGTGCCTGATTGCACCACATCGGTGAGCGAGGCGGGTGCAGCCCCGACTACGAGCGACTTGCCGGCATGCTTGACACTCGTAACGACGATGGCGTCCCTGCCTTCGAGCAGCAGGACCTTGCCCTTGGCTATTTGAGACAACGGCCCGGTCGCGCTCGAGAAGGTGTAAGTGGAGCCGCTCGCGCTGACTGACGAAAGGCTGGAGCGCACAAGCGCCGGTGGGACCACGATCGTCTTGGTCGTCAGCGTTACGTCGGTACCAGCGGCCTGCCCCGTGCGCGCCTCGAGCACCCGCGCGCCGTGGGCGCTGGCGCGTGGCGTAGGCACGCCCAGCGCCGCCGCGCTGGGCACGGCTTGGCTGGCCACCAAGGCGGCCGCCATGAAGGCAGCGGTCGCAGTCCTGGCGACGGCAGAGGTGAGCCGAGCCCAGGACCACGCGGGATGACCCTGGTGCCGGGAGCGGTTCGGGGTTCGTGCGGAGCATGGCTCGAGGCCCATGGGCTCCTCCTCTCGGGGACAACCGCGACGTTAGCTGCGAGCAGCCCTCCACACGTGCCTTAGTGAACTTTCAGGACGCTCTCAGGGCGAGCTTTGACCCCACGCGTACGGTAGTCGCAACATGACCCGGAGGTCCACGCCATGACCTTGGCTCCCGAAGAGCAAGACGTCCCGAAACCGGGCACAGCCACCGCCCCCGTCGACTGGGAGACGGGCGCGTTCAACCCCGACTTGAACGGAGCGCCTCCGTCCAGTCCTCAACCGAGCAGGCGCAGGCGGCGTCGCTGGAGGGCCCCGGTGGCGATCGTCGTGGTCGTGGCGCTGGCAGGAGGTGGGACGGCTTACTACTTTTTGAGCCGCTCGAGCGGGGCGGGTGGCTACCGCACGTTCACGGCGGCGCTTGGCGACATTCGCGAGGAAGAGGCGACCACCGGGACCATCGAACCGGCAAACCAGGCCGACGTGAACTTCGGTGTCGCGGGCACGGTAGCCAAGGTGCTGGTGGCTCAGGGCGCCACGGTGAAAGCGGGCCAGGTCATAGCCACCTTGGTCACCGCCAACCTCGATGCGGCGGTGCAGCAGGC
>DATJST010000538.1:0-28540 GCA_035503975.1 Acidimicrobiales bacterium
ATCTTCGCGAGCGAGCGCGCCGTCCCGATGGCGTTCACTGCGGGCACCTCGGCGCTGTGCCACGCCGGCTTGTTCCACGGGAAGCTTTCGGGCCGGTAACGCACGGGGTTGGCTGCGATGGAGCTAAGGAGCACGTCGTTGTCAAGGTCCTCAGGGGTGTGGGTGGCACCTTTGCCCCAGGTCTCTGCCAACTCGACCTTTGACACGCGGTGCTCCTCAGTCGGAGGCAAGCCGATCCAGAGGTCGAGCCCGAGCGGGGCTCCGATCTCCTCGGCAAAGAAACGGCCGATGCTCCGCCCGCTGATGCGGCGCACGATCTCTCCCACCAGCCACCCGTAAGTCAGCGCATGGTAAGTCTGCACAGCGCGTTCATCTTTGCTTTGCGGCTGGTCCGCGAGGAGGTTGGCCATTCTGCGGCCGTCCATGGCTTGCTGCCAGGTCACTGGGGTATCGAGCCCAGGAAGGCCAGCGGAGTGAGTCAGGACGTCGCGGACAGTCACGTTCTCCTTACCCCTGATGGCGAACTCGGGCCAGTACGTAGCGACCGGGGCAGCAAGGTCGAGAGCACCTCGGTCCAGTAAGAGCAGAGCGCAGGCTGCAACGAGCCCTTTCGTCCCCGAGAAAATAATCTGCAGGGTGTCAGCCGACCACGCCCGGGCGCCGGCACGGTCGGCCCAACCACCCCAAAGGTCCACGATCTCTTCGCCTCCTAAGACAACGGCAAAGGCGGCGCCACCCTCCCCGTGCTCGGTGAAGTTGCGCTCGAACTGCGCAAGCACGGGCTCAAAACCCGGCGCGACGTACCCGTCGATTGGTGCCAATGTCGGGGAGGTCGCAGAGGGCGCCTCGCGCTCGTCGTTCATGCCATAGACCGTGCATCTAGGAAGGCTTGGGGCTGGTAGGCGGCGCTGGCGGTGGCTGTGCTCACCCTCGAGTGGACTGGGACTGGGCCTTCCTCGGGCTCCGAGCGCCACTCAGGGAACCGGTGACATGCGACTTGGCCAGGGCCGTCTGATGTCCTCAACAACGGCCTTTCGTCCCAACAGCGAGTTTGTGCGTACGGGCATCTAGGCGCGAAAGGGCATGATTTGCCCACGTGAACTCTCGGGCCGCCCGCCCTCGTAGAGTTCTCGGCTTGACGACGTCGATCGCGTTGGAGCCGCGGGTCAGCCACTGGGGACGCTAATTGGAGCGCCCGGGTGTACGGGTGCGCTGGAGCATCAAATACGGTCGCGGTGGGGCCTTGCTCCATAACCTGGCCCCCGTAAAGGACCACTACCCAGTCGCACAGATGCCGGACGACTTCGAGGTCGTGGGAGATGAACAGGAAGCTAAGCCGCCTGCTGGCTTGGAGATCTTGCAAGAGGTTGAGGACCCCGGCCTGGATAGACATGTCAAGTGCGCTCGTCGCTTCATCGCAAATGACCAAGCGCGGTGAAGGCATCAGCGCCCGAGCGATCGCGACGCGCTGGCGTTGCCCGCCGGAGAACTGGCGCGGGTACTGGTGCTCGGCTTCGGGCGGCAGGCCAACGCTCGCAAGCATTGCCCGAACCCGGTCCCCAATAACGCCCCGGTTGCGCTCACCGAGGGCCCAAAGCGGCTCAGCCAACGTCTGGCCCACCGTGCGAACGGGGTTGAGGGAACTATATGGGTCTTGGAAGACCGCCTGCAACTGGCGGTAGAAGGGACGCCGCTGCTCGAATGACGCGTGAGAAATGTCCTGCCCGGCCAGGCGGATCTCGCCACGCTCGACCGGGACCAAGCCGAGGATGGCGTTGGCCAGCGTTGACTTGCCTGACCCCGACTCGCCAACCAGTCCCAGCGTTTGGCCGGCAACAACGGTGACGCTGACATCGTCAATGGCGACACGCTTTTTCCGCCCGCTGCCGTACACCACTTTGAGCGCGCGGACCTCAAGCAAGGGCGCTTCGGTCACCATGTCCCCCTAAGGAGATCTCGTCAACACGCACACAGCGCGACATACGGCCGGTCCGGGACGAATCCGGGGGGATGTCGCCGGCGCGGCACTTGGCAGCTGAGTAAGGGCAGCGAGGTGCAAAGCGGCACCCCTGTGGCCAGTCCCCGAGAGACGGCGGGTTGCCACCGATGGTCGCCAAGCGGGGCCTTCCCCTCGCCTGTGCAGGGTGCGAATTCATAAGACCACTGGTATAGGGATGGAGTGGTTCATCGAACATGAGCTCAACTGGTGAGGACTCCACTACCTGGCCCGCGTACATAACAAGGGCTCGGTCGCATATGTCCGCGACTACACCCCAATTGTGCGTGATCAGGAGGACTGACATACCAGTCTCAGCTTGCAAGCGCCGCAGAAGAGCGAGGATTTCGGCCTGGACTGTGACGTCGAGCGCAGTCGTAGGTTCGTCTGCGACAAGGAGCCTCGGCCGCCCTGCGAGGGCGAGTGCTATCGCGACGCGCTGTGCCATCCCGCCCGATAGCTCATATGATCGAGAGCTGGCAACGTGTTTTGGCTCTGGCAGCTCGACGAGCCTCAACAATTCGAGCGCGCGGACCTTTGCTGCCCTTCGCGAGGCATCGTCATGATGACGCAGGACCTCGGCGAGCTGGCTCCCGATGGTGAAGGTCGGGTCCAGGCTGGCTAGGGGTTCTTGTGATACATAGCCGAAGGCTGTCCCGCGCAAGCGGTCAAAATCGCGCCCTCGAAGACCAAGGAGGTCAGTGCCCTCCCAGAGGACGCGACCCCCGCTCACCTGCATACCCCTTGGTAGGAGCCTAAGGACTGCCAGGGCAGTCACGCTCTTCCCGCAGCCAGACTCCCCTACCAAGCCGACTGTCTCGCCCGCGCGGACGGCGAAGCTAACGCCATCGACAACGGGCGTGGCGCCGCCGTGGCGAGACAGTGTGACTTCGAGATCAACTACCGAAAGCAAGGCGGGTGCGTCACCGTCTGGGCACCGGCCCATAGTGGCAGGTGTTCTTGCTCGCGGGGTGTGAGGAACCGTACGCAGGGCGGCTCCACCTTCGTCCATCACAGCGGCGTCGCGCACGGCGCTCCCGAGCAGGCCGAGGGCCAGGATCGTGAGCGCGATGATGGCACCGGGCGGGTACAAGAGCCAGCTTTGCTGCTCTATAACTGTCGAAGCCTCAGCGACCATGCCACCCCACGTGGCAGAAGCAGCGTTGCCGGTCAGGCCGAGATATGCGATCCCAGTCTCAAACAGGAGCGCATAGGCAGCGAAAAGCGAGGCCTGGACAATGACCGGGCCTTGCACGCGCGGGAGGACGTGGCGGGTGACGATGCGCAGGTGAGTGAGGCCGGAGACGCGTGCAGCCTTGATGTATTGCTCCTCGCGGACCGCCAGCGTGGCGCCCCGGACCACGCGCATGATGGTCGGCGCGCCCAGCAGCCCAAAAGCCAACATGGCGATGTCCTCGTTGTGGGGAACCACAGCAAGGACTACAAGGATCAAGATGATCGCCGGAATGGCCATTACGAGCTCGCCGAGGCGGCTGAGGAGGCGGTCAGTCCAGCCACCGACGTAACCGGCGACGAGCCCCAGCGGGACACCCAGGAGAAGCACCACGCCAAGCCCTTCCGCGATCGAGAGCAAGCTCCTCCTGCCGCCGTAAATGAGACGAGACAGCACGTCTCGCCCGAGAGTGTCCGTGCCGAGGAGGTTGTGCCCCGTGGGCCCTGTGAGTACGCGCGTGAGGTCCTGGGATTGGGGGTTGTAGGGCGCTAAGAGCGGTGCTGCGACTGAGACGACGACGAGCACACCGAGGAAGGCGACAGCGCATAAGGCAACCGGGCGCCGTAGTAAATGTCGGGAGAACGACGGCCGAGCAAGCGGTACCGGCTGGCGCTCGGCTAGTGGGTTGATGATGCTTGTCATGCAGCTCGGACGCGCGGGTCAAGGAGACCGTAAACGATGTCGACGCAGAGGTTGACCGCGATGACAAAAATAGTAAAGTAGATGACTATACCTTGGATAAGCGGGAGGTCGGACTCCGACGTCGCTTGCACGGCGAGGCTGCCCAGACCTGGGAACGCGAACACCGACTCGACCACGACGGCGCCGCTCAGGACGCCAATGAAGACGAGACCGATAACTGTGACAATCGGGATGGCTGCGCACCGCAAGGCGTGCTTGAGGACGATCGAGCGCGAGGACAGCCCACTGGCCCGCAAGGTCCGTATAAACGGCCGCTCAAGGACGTCCCGCATCGCGTCCCGAGTTTGCTTAGCGACAACGGCAATGCCGCCCGCCGAAAGGGTTAGTACAGGCAGGACAAGGCTTTTTAGCCAGCCCGATAACGAGGTGCCCATCGGGACGTAGCCAATGGCGGGGAGAACCCGCAGCGAGACGGCCGTCCAGGACACGAGTACGAGACCAAGGAAGAAGGATGGGACCGCGAGACCGACTAAGGCGGTGACGTCGACGAGCCAATCGATAGCGCCCGGCCGAAGTGCCCCAACGAGCCCAAGAGCAACTCCGACGAGCGCCGAAACTGCCGTGGCACCAATTACCAGGGACAGCGTGGGCGCGAGCCGGCTGTCGAGCATAGAAGTAACACTTTGCTGGCTGAAAAGCGACACGCCAAGGTTGCCGTGCAAGGCTCTTTCGAGCCAGTGCCAATATCGTGTATAGAGCGGCAGCTCGAGGCCAAGGCTGTTGCGCAATGACAGGTACTGTTGTTCGGTCGCCTGTGCACCGACTATGGTCCGCGCGATATTGCCCGGGATCAGTGCCACAAGTAGGAATGTCGAAGTGGAGACGACGAACAGCAACGGGACGGCCAGGACCAACCGGCGGGCCACTAGGCGCAACATCAACGTCGAGGCCTTTCCACTGTTGCGAGGGGACCGCGGTCGCGAGTCCCCTCGCAGAGCGATCGCGTGTCAGCTTGCCGGAGCGAACTCAACGTCATAGTCGGTATTGCGTTGGGGGGTCGCGTTCACACCGGTGATGTCCGCACGGTAAAAGCCCGCTAGAGGTGTTGCCGCAACGGGCAGGTACCAGGCCTGCTCGACGAGGAACTTCTGCATCGACTGAGCGAACGCTGCTACCTGCGATGGTGGCGCCGCGATCAACTTGTTGTAGATCCCGTCCAACTCAGGGCTATTGCTGTGGAAAGGACGCGAGGACTGGCCGTCCGGGCCCCAGAGGATTTGGTACTGCGTCACGGCCGGTAGCCTGCCCCAGCTGAGGGTCACAGCCGAATAGGTGGTGCCCGAGATGTCGGTCTCGTACTGGTCCACGCTCGACGTTATGTCCGGTTGCAGGGTGACGCCCACGCTCGCCAACTGCCCTTGTAATGCCTCGGCCAAGGTGTTTTGCTGAGCAGCCGCCAGGCTGAGCACGGGTAATGTAAAGCCGTGCGGGTAACCGGCTTCGGCAAGTAGTTGCTTGGCCTTGTCCGGGTCGTACCTGTAGTAGTTCGCCAGCGCTGGGTCGTACGAGTCGTCACCGGGGACAGCCATCTCGTCGATCGGGAGCCCATAGCCGCTGCCGAGCAATTTCGCGATAGCGCTACGGTTGACCGCGTAGTTGAGGGCTTGACGGACGAGAAGGCTCGAGAGTGGTTTGGCGTTGCGGTTTTCGAGCGCGAGGGCCATATAGAGGGTAAGCGGCGCGTTGACCTTCAACCCAGCGGCTTTCGCTGCTGCCGCGTTAGTGATCGGCTGCACCTCGGCAACGTCTACTTGGCCTGTCTCTAGTGCCGCGAGGGCCGCCGACGGGTTGGTGATGACTTTGATGACAACTGTTTTCCAGTGCACTGCCGCAGGGTCCCAATAGTAAGGGTTCGGCACGTAAGTATAGGTCTCCCCCGTCACCGTCTGGGACGCTTCGAGCATGTACTCTCCAGTGCCGTCAGTGGCCGTCGTCAGCTTGTTGCCGGTTATGGCGCTGGGGCTGCCGATCTCGCCCATCTCGAGGACCTGGCTGAACACCAGCTCGAGCTCGGGCGTTGGTGCGCTGAAGTGCATCGTCAACGACAACGGCCCGGTGATGTCGATAGCGCTGAGGGACTTGAAGTAGCCGGCGCCGGCTCCGCCTGGGAACGCGACCTCATGCTTGATCCAGGCCTTTACCGCCTCAGCCGTCAGCGCGCTGCCGTCGCTGAACTTGACCCCGGAGCGGAGCGTAATCGAAAAACTCTCATTGTCTGGCCCGTACGACCAAGCCTTCGCTAGCCGGGGCTCGAAGGCGCCATTCGGCTCTTTGACTATTAGCGGGTCATAGGCAAGGTCGAAGTAGTCGCTATACGCGTTCTGGCCCGACGCTGGGTCGAGGCTTGGGGGGTATTGCGCCAATGCGATCGTCAAAGTGGTGCCGACGCTGCTTGCCGTACGGAAGCTCGCAGCGCTTGCATTGGTCGCTCCGATGCTCGTGGCGCCGGCCACGACCAGTGTCCCCACCAGTGCCGCGCCCCAGGTGCGTCGCGTTTGGGCCATATCCATGTGAGTCGTCAGCCCGGGACCACGAGGGCTGCGGTGTGCCCATCTTGTCATCATTGGATGCTCCTTGCTAGGCGCCTCAGCGCCGTTATCCCCTCTGCTGGACGACTGCACTGCATGTCGCATCAAAGACGGCTCCTGATCGCTCCATATGGGTCTTCGGAGGCGATGGCTTGAACCGCCCCTTGATCCGGCGCAGATGGCGGGTGAGCAACCTGCCTGTCTGATGTGTAATCGTTACCATACCTGAACCCAGGCGTCAAGAAGGGACTTGGAAGGCAGGCCCAGACTGGTACCAAGAAGCGACCTAGATTGAGGGAGTGATTCATTTCAAGGGTCAGGGCGGGCCGTAGCCCAAGTAGCCTTCGTACCTGAGAATATGAGATCGATGTCACAGGTGCCCGGAGACAGCAGCTGGACATGTCGTCGCCGCCACTCATCGCGTCGGATGCTGGTCGAGCTGCTGTCCTGTATGTCGGAGCCACTCGCCGAACTCCGCGGGAGAGTCGCTTCGGTGTCTCGGCCCACCGGAAGCGTTGCCAGGTCGTCTGGCTGTAGTTGCCGCCCTTGCGGAGCCCCAGGGCTCGTTTCCTACGGGCCCTCGTGCTCCGACTTGTCCTCGATCTCCCATGCGTGATCGAGGACGTGCCAGCCGCAGCGACGGATCGCGTAGCGGACCGGCCATGCCCCGTCGGTGCTGTCGGCTCGGAGCGCGTCGGCGAGGACGATGCGCTGCTGCACCCACGGGGTGCGCGGAGCGACGCGGGTGCCAAGCTTGGCGCTGTAGGCGCGCTCTGCCTCTCGCACGTGATCGACGACGGCGTCGCGGTCCCGCCCTCCGCCCCGGGGCCCCTTTCTGAGAGCGGCGGGCGCGGTTGCGGCCACCTGGTCGAAGTAGCCCCAGCTCGCCTCTAAGAGGCCGACAAGCCGTTCTCGTTCGTCGGGGCTCACCGGCTCGAAGTCCCAGGGGCCTTGAACATGCGGCGCGCCGAAGTCCGTCGTTCGGTCCCCGCGGCTGCGCCCGACGATCTCGATCGGTCCGGGCACGAACTCCTCACCGGCCACGATACGGTAGCGCTCCTCGTAGCCGGCGAGGCCTTCGAGTGCCTGCTCCTCGCCACTACCCCGCCGACACCACCCGGGCCAATCGAGCGCCGTCGCGAACACCCAGGTCGAGCCCACCTCCAGGCAGACCCGCGTAGGGTTGGCGGCGCTCCGGCGCCGCCGCGACGCGTGCGTACCCTCGGTCACGTCTCTGGCGGCGCTCAGGTCCCCGCTCCTTCGGGGAGCAGGCAGAACGGATGGCCCTCGGGATCCAACATCACGCGCCACCGTGCTCCTCCGGGCTGGAAATCGGGTACATCGGCGCCCAGCTCTTGAGAAGCCGCCTCGGCCTTTGCGACGTCCGGGACGCGGAGGTCGAGGTGGTACTGCTTGGAATGCTCGTCATCGGGCCAGTTGGGTGCACGGTAGTCCTCGACGTGACCGAACCCTATGGAGATCGTCCCATCCGACACCATCGAGTACTCGTCTTCGCAGTAGGGCGTCTCCCAGCCGAGCAGCGCCGAGTAGAAGCCAGCCATGGCTCGGGGATCCGCGCAGTCCAGATTGACCATGTACAGGGTCGCCACGGCATTGGGGCTCATTGCACACCTCCTTGAAGACGACGTGCGCCGGTCGTCGGCCAGGCCATTATTGAGTGAGTCACACATATGAACCTAGGGTCTCTTCTATGGACGAGTCAACCGGGGCGCGACAAGCGAACCTGCTCGCCACTCTGGCGGTGGGGCTCAACGACCGCATCCGCTATGCCGAGGAGACGGCGGCCGGTCACGGATCAGCCGCCCCGGCGGCGTTGGTGGCGCTGCACGAGTTCCTGGGTGGCGCTTCGATCGACCAGCTCCGACAGGTCATCGGGCTCACCCCATCAGGTGGCGTACGTCTGATCGACAAGCTCAGCGAGTCTGGTCTCGTCAAGCGTGGCCCTGGGCCCGACGGGCGATCCCGCGCAGTGACGCTCACCCGTCGTGGCAGCGACGCAGCACGGCGGGTCTTGGCCGCCCGCCGAGCAGCGACCGAAACACTCTTGGCGGGGCTGAGCGCCAACGAGCGCGCGAGGCTCACACCACTGCTGGAACACCTCCTCCACGCATTAACCGCGGCACGGCTCAGCGAACGGGCAAGCTCCAAGGCTCCGCCGGGCGGATGGCTCTGCAGGCTCTGCGACTTCTCCGCATGCGGTCGTGACGAGGGCGCCTGTCCGGTCGCTAACTTCAGCGAGCTGGCTGTGGGGCGTCAACTTGAAGGGCCAAAGACCGCCAAGACGCAGACATGCAATTGATCGGCCAAGGCACGGCACACTTCCGTTCCCAGCCCTGGACCGTGGTTCAATTGGCGCATAGAACTTGGTTTGCCGAAGCGCATGCTGGGCACGAGCGGGTTGGAGGTCTCCGCGCTCGGGTTCGGGTGTATGGGTATGAACTACCACCGCGGCACGACGATGCAACGGGACGCGGCGATTGCGCTGGTCCGCAAGGCGGTGGACCTTGGCGTGACATTTCTTGACACGGCACAGGTCTATGGCCCGTTCACGAACGAGCAGCTCGTGGGCGACGCGATCGCGCCCGTTCGTGACCAGGTGGTCATCGCCACAAAGTTCGGGCAGGTCGACGCCAGCGGCCAGCACGTCCATTCAAGTCGGCCGGAGCTGGTCAAACGGACCACCGAGGGCTCCCTCAGACGTCTGGGCGTCGAGACGATCGACCTGCTCTACCAGCACCGGGTCGACCCCGAGGTGCCGATAGAGGAGGTCGCCGGGGCGGTCAAGGACCTGATCGACCAAGGCAAGGTCAGGTATTTCGGTTTGTCCGAAGCAAGCGCCGGGACGATCCGCCGTGCCCACGCCGTCCAGCCGCTGGCCGCCGTCCAGAGCGAGTACTCGCTGTGGTGGCGACGCCCAGAGAACGAGGTGCTCCCGGTCTGCGAGGAGCTGGGCATCGGCTTCGTGGCCTACAGCCCGTTGGGGCGCGGCTTTCTAACCGGGGCCATCGACGAGCACACCAGCTTCGACAGTGCAGACAACCGCAGTACCCTGCCGCGGTTTACGGCCGAGGCGCGCCAAGCGAACCGGGCGATCGTCGACTTGCTCCGCAGCGAAGCTGAGCGGAGGGGATCGACGCCCGCTCAGCTCGTGCTGGCCTGGCTCCTCGCCCAGCGGCCGTGGGTCGTACCGATCCCCGGGACCACGAAGCTGGGCCGCCTGGAAGAGAACCTCGGTGCCGCTACCATCGAGCTCACCAGGGACGACCTCGCCGGGCTCGAGCGCGCCGCGTCGCAGATCCTGATCGTGGGCGACCGTTACCCAACGGAAGTCGAACGAATGACTGACCGCTGATTGTCCTCGCGCGCCTATGAAGTTGGCAGAGTCCCTGCCACCGTCCACCCGGTGCACCCACTTGGGCCCGAGGCACCTCCCGAGGCCGCTTCGCATCAGTGGTTGTGCAACGAGAACCCGCAGGCGGCCGCCGCCCGCACGAACTCCCGCGACTGCTCGTCGATCGTGCTCGGGAAGACGAGGACCACACCGTCGATATCGCTTATCACGCCGACAAACCCGGCCATGCCGGACGGGACCGAGGTCCTCGGGTCACCGCCTCGGCTCCCACCCGGCGGTGGGCTCTCGGTCGAAGTCACCTTCCCGACGCCGGCCAGCGCGCGGCACGACGCTTACGAGACGCTAAACCTCAAACGTCAGACCGCAGGACTACAGATCGGGCCAGCGCGTTGACCAAGCTGCCTGAAGCCGAGCCCGGGCCCAGCGCGCCGATTGTGACAACCAAGCGGGCAGGTGTGGCCTCGCGTACGCCCTCTGTTTAGTCCACCGGTAGGCCGGTATTGTGACCTTCAGGGCATCTGAGGCTTGCCAAACCCGCCGCATGAGTCTAGGATCACTAGTACCATGAAGATAGACCCGAGCGCCCCGGCGCCGCTGTACCAGCAGGTGGCGGCCGAGCTGCGGCGAGCGATCGCCGAAGGCGAGGCCCGACCTGGCGAGCGTATGCCACTGGCGAAAGACCTGGCCGCGGTCCTCGGCGTCAACCGCAATACCGTGCTACGCGCTCTCAGCGACTTACGCGACGAGGGTCTCTTGGAGTTCCGGAGGGGCCGCGGTATCACGGTTGCTGGCACGGCGCAGCGCGGTGCTCTGCTCGAAAAAGTGCGCGAACTCGTCGCATTCGCACGCCATGAGGGCTACGCCACCGAAGAGCTCGTTGCCATGATCAAAGCGGTCTCCTAGGAGGGTTCCGATGCTCACGCTTGTTGCCCCAAAGGAACGGAGTGACCACGCCGGGGTCGATGTGGAGGCTCTAATCGCCGAGGCCCGGGCGCGAAGACGCCGCCGCTGGACCGTCGGCGCGCTATCGGCCGCCCTCGTCGCGGGCGCCGTGGCGACCTGGCTCGAGTGGGGCCCCGGTGGACGCCCCGGTACTAACACACGGACGGCCGCTGCTGCTCGGCTCAGCGCGGCTACATCATGCGCATCGGCGATGACCTACGGGCCGCTCCCCGTGTGGGCACGGGCCGGCTTCCACCCTGCGAACATGGCCATGCCCTACGTGCTGGGCGCCCATGGCGAAATTGTGGCGGTTCTCTGGGCACGTCATGACCCGCTCCACTCCCCGGCGAAGCCCGAACCGAGCAATAAAATCCTTTGGGTCTCGCGGGTACCTATGACCACGTCCGGCAACCTCGAGATCTCGGCTCGCCGGCTCGTAGGCGAGACATTGGTCGGCCCGATTGTTCAACGGACGGTCATCGGCGGACCGGGCCCTTCCGAGGTCGATATGCCGCAATCAGGATGCTGGCAGTTCAGCCTACGCTGGCCGGGTTACCAGGACAGCGTCGACCTCGCCTACGCGCCGACCGGGAGGTGACGGCTGCCAGTCTGTTCTGGCAGCCACCGGCCCGCCTCCGTTGCGCGCTTATCCGGTCGAATGCCACCTGGCCAAGGCATGAGTGGCGACCCGGCTGGCCGCAGCACCCAATAGCGGTCCTGTGGTGTAACTCGTGTGGACAGTGATGCCCTCATCGACTATCAAGGCGGCACACACGAGACCATCAACAACAGAGACTGTCCCGAGCTCCAAGCAACCTTTTTTGAGGGCAGCTAGCACATCGTCGAAGTCACAGACAATATCGCCTCGGTCGCACACGTCCACTGTCGACGAAGGTAGTGGGATATCGCCACGGGGAGTAACAAAAGTCTCGATACCCGTCCCGGCGGGCGCCGAGCCTAGTTTATCGGTGGCCGCCGTACGTGGGTCGCGGTCGCCGTCAGCTATCAGGACTGTTCCAGCTATGTGACCAAGCAGAGGCGGGTCGGTGGATGCGAGTTCGTCCTCGACTTGATGGACCACCATTGCACCCTGCGAGTACCCGACAAGGACGATCAGTGACGACGGGCACGCGGCCACCGTGCTCATGACGAGGGCCCTTATCGACGTCACTCCCACTCTAATACTAGCCAAAAAGTCGTTGGTGGCGAAATAGGAGCTAACAAAGGCATCGAACTGGCCAGTTGCCAGGAGCCCTAATTGCCGAGACGTAGGCGCCAGTTCAGTCACGGCCGCGGCTGGGTAGGCAACGTGCAGCACCTGGGCCGTTGCACCCTGGCCACGGAGGTCGCTCTCGAGCGAGAGCGCCACCATGTCGACCTCGGGCCCGAGACCGTTAGTGGCCGCGATGTCGCTCTGGCCCGATCCACGTGCACCGATAATGGTAAAATCGGGGCAGGAAAGGCCTTTAAGAGCGCCCTTGAGCGTGTAAGCGTAGATCTCGTTATCACCATCAACGTTTATGTAGAGGGCCCCGTTCACAACCGCAGGGGATCCTCCGCCGATGAAACCCGTGCTCGCGCTCCAAAGCGCAGCGCAGGTTTTCGCCCCGCCCGAGGCCGAGCACCCGATCGACCCTGCCGCGTCGTAGGCATAGGTCGCGCCGTCAGTCGAAGAGAAGTAAATGACGCCGTTCGCAATAGCTGGTGAGGAGAATGTGACGTAGCCAGTCCCTGTACCGGCCAAAGCTGTCCAGAGGGGAGCGCACGTCCTCGTAGGCGGCGAACCCGTGCAGTTACGGTCGGAGCCGGATGCGTCGAACGCCGACAGTCTCCCGCCTGCTGATACCGTGTAAACTATTCCGTTTGCCACCGCTGGGCTCCCACCGGTCCCACCGGTCACGGCGGTCCACAGGGGCGCGCAGGACTTGGCTTCCCCGGATCCGTTACATCCAACTACGCCTGCCGCGTCGTACGCGTAGAGGGGCCCGTTGGCCGCCCCCACGAAGACGGATCCATCTGCCACTGCGGGCGCCGAATAGGTTTCCCCGCTGACCCGAGCTGTCGTCCACATCGGCGAGCACCCGCTCGGCGCGGCCGGGCACCCGCTCGCGTTGAAGGCGAAGAGCGACCCGTTAGCGATGTAGACTACGCCATTGGCTACGGCCGGGGATCCTGAGTTCCCCTGGCTCGCGGGCAGCCCGATGGTGGTCCACATCGGCACGCAGATCGTACCGAACTCCTTGTAAAATTTGCACCCGTTGAGCCCCTCCGGGTCAAAAGCGGCAACGTAGGCACCGCCGCCGCTCGGGACGATGCCGTCACCGTAGCCGGGGACGTACAGGGTACCGTTGGCGACCACCGGCGAACCTTGCCCGGGCGAGAAGCCCTGGCCGGTGGCCTCGTTCACGCTGGTCGACCAGATCGGAGAACACACCTTTGGCATGCCGGAGCAGTTCCTTGAACCGCTCGCGTCGTACGCTTGGACCCCTTCTTGGTCCGTGACGAACACGTCGCCGTCGGCGACGGCCATCCCGTCCAGGTAGGCCGCGGGCGCTGTCCACAGGGGGGTGCACCCCTTGGGTGGCGCCGCGCACGCACCGGAGCCGGTGGCATCGTAGGCGTAAAGCTTGTTCGTGACGGCGTAAAGGATCCCGTTCGCGATCAAGGGCGGCGTATCGCCGATGTAACTCCATGCCTCCTTTAGAGTGCCGACATTTCCCGTCCCAATGTCGGTTTCGTCCGGCTGGTAGCCAGTCCGGCTTGGGCCGTAGTGCAACTGGGGCCAGCTCGCTGCCTCCGTGGCTGGAGCGGAGACGTCTCCGAGCAGCATCGCCTTGAGAGGTGCCTTGCTCCTACCCGAAGCTGCGGTAGGCGATATGCCGATCAGTACTGTCGCCACCGTCGCCAGAGCACAGGTTGCTATCCGACATAGGCGCCGTCCTCGGAGGCTCTGCATTTAAACGCTCCTTGCCGGGGGGCCGCGCTGCTCCACCTTGAAAGCCGACCGGGATGACCCCTCGACCTGCTCGTCGAGCAGAAGCTCGATGTGACGCTCCTTAGCGACACCTCCGTAACTATTGCACAGGAAGGGTTCATCGCGGCGCCCCGTTAACGGCTATCTTGAGCCCCTTATTCATCGAGAAGTCGTTCGGCCGTGATGCGATCGGTGATCAAGACGCCGAGCAGCCGTCCTCGCAGCGCGCCCCGGATCGCCTCGATCTTCTCAGCCGAACCGGCGATTCCGATAGCTCGGGGCACCCGCCGGAGTTGGTCGAGCGACATGCCTATGACGCGGCCATCGAACGGGCTTGTGACGCCGTTGCCCTTGCGGTCGAAAAACCGGACGCACAGGTCGCCGACCGCCCCCAGGCGTTCAAGCTCGGCCATCTCCTCTTTGGAGAAAACGTTGCCGCTTTCGCCAAGCAAACGCGACGGGTGGATCGAACCGATACCCACGAGGGCGACGCTCAACCGGTCAAAGTAACCCATCGTCTCGCGGACCTGGGGTTCAGTCAGGTACGCGGACGCGGCCGCGGGCGACGCCGCCACGCCAGGTGCCGTGAGGAAGTGCGGTTCGGCCTTGAGGAGCGAGGCGAGGTGTTCCGTCAGGCGTATCGCATGGACCTCCGCCGTCGGGTTGCCAATCCCGCCCAGTATCTGGACCACGTGGCTTTGCCCCGCGACCCGGTGCGGCTGCATGGACCCTACCGTGCGGAGCAACGTCTCGCTCCATGAGGAGATCCCAATGACTTCGTTCGGGCCCAGGGTGGCCTCCAGGTAACTGGCGGCCGTACTGCCAATAGCTCGCAGGACGTCGTCGGTGGTGCCGGTAGTGCAATCGGCGACGACCGCGTCCTGCAGCTTGTACCGGCTGGCCAGCGCCTCCTCCAGCTCAGAGTAGACGCCGGTGGGCGTCATGACCGTAGTGCGTACGATGCCCTCTTTTTGGGCTGCTGTGAGTAGGCGGGACACCATCGCCTGCGAGAGTGAGAGCTGCCGGGCGATCTCGGGCTGGCGCACGCCGTGCTCGTAATAGAGGCGGGCCACCTTGGTGATCAGCCGGAGGCGTTCGGGGGAGTTCAACGGACGGAACCCTCGGGGCTGGCTCTGTAGATTACCTGCCACACCGCTTCGTGCCATTGGCCGAGCAGGCTCTCGCGCTGGCCTGAAGGCATGTGTGGCTCGATCCTGTCTCGGGCGCCAGCCAGGTTGGCGATGGTCTCGGTGCCGGCGAACATCCCGACGGCTGAGCCCCCTAGGAAGGCCGCCCCCAAGGCCGCCGCGTCGGGCGCCGAGCTACGCACGACCGGGCGGCCAAGCAGGTCCGCTTGAAGTTGCATGAGCACATCATTGCTTGTCGCGCCGCCATCGACGCGCAGTTCGGGGATGGCAGCGCCTACCCCCTCCTCAAGCGCTGCGAACAGATCTGCGACCTGGAAGGCGATGGAGTCGAGCGCGGCCCGAGCGAGCTGGGCGCGCCCCGTGGCGAAGGTGAGCCCTGTTATTGCGCCACGGGCGTCTGACCGCCAGTAGGGAGCGCCGAGGCCGGCAAATGCGGGCACCAGGTGGGCACCTTCGGCTCCGACTGCGGTACTGGCGAGCCGCTCGACTGCGGCCGGCCCATCCAAGCCGAGGACTTCGGCGAGCCACTCGACAGTGGCTCCGGAGGAGTACACATTGCCTTCGAGTGCATAGGTCGGTGACGTTGCCAGCCAAGCCAAGGTCGTGCTCAGGCCCCCGGCGGAGCGGCATGCCTGTCCGCCGGTGGGAGACGCCAACGAAGTCCCTGTGCCGTACGTCGCCTTGGCCGTGCCCGGGCGGTGGCAGCCAAGGCCGTAGAGAGCTGCGTGAGAGTCGGCGGCGAGCCCGGCAATCGGGGCGCGGGGTATGGCACCTTGGGCCACCGTCTCACCGACGACTGTGGTCGAGGCAACCGGCGTAGGTAGTAAACCGCTGGGAATGCGGAACAATTCGAGCAGGGCTTCACTCCACTCAAGTCGATGAATATCGAAAAGGAGCGTCCTCGAAGCGTTCCCGGCGTCGGTGACGTGCAACTCCCCGCCTGACAGGTTCCAGGCCAGCCAGCTGTCAAGCGTCCCGGCACAGGCATCGCCCCTGGCCGCCGCCGAAGCGAGCCCTTCGTCACTGTCCAATAGCATTCGCAGCTTTGACGCCGAGAACATGGGGTCGAGCGGCAAGCCGGTGAGGTCGCGCACGAGGGTCTCTGCCCCGGTGCTCCTCAGCTCACTGCACAATGCGGCACCACGGTTGCACTGCCAACTGACGCAGGGGGTCAAAGGGCGACCGGAGCGGCGGTCCCAGATGATGACCGACTCGCGTTGGTTGGCCACGGCGACACAAGCCACGGCCGTTCTGGGGAGCTGGGCGACGGCGTCGAGGACGCTTTGCCACAACTGCCGCGGGTCCTGTTCCACCCAGCCGGGGCTCGGGTAATAGCGCGCCACGGGTACCGAGCTAAACGCTAACGTTTCGCCCTCAGGCGAGACGAGGACGGCCTTCGTGCTGGTCGTGCCCTGGTCTATAGCAAGGACCGTAGCCGTAGGGCCTCCTTGCGCCCGAGGACCGCCAAGACGCCCTCGCTGATCCCGGCGGCAGTGAGACCACTATGTTCGAGGAGCCACGATGCCGAGCCGGTGGGCAAGAAGCCGGGGAAACCCATGATGTGCATCGGGACAGGACGAAGGCCCACAACTGCCTCCGCTACTGCCCCGCCAAGGCCACCGCGCACCGAGTGCTCTTCGACAGTCACTATTGCGCCAGTCTCCTCGGCGGCGGCCGCTATCTCGTCCAGGTCGAGCGGTTTTACCGTCGGCATCGACACGACGCGGGCGCTCACACCCCGCGCCGCCAGATTTCGCGCCGCCTCAAGCGCTCGCCACACCATCGTGCCGTTGGCGATGACCGTTACATCGGTGCCATCGGTCATACGGAAGGCGCGGCCGATGCCGAACCGGTAGCCCGGGCCATACACCGCAGGCACGCCCATGCGGCTCACCCTCACGAAGACAGGCCCCTCGTGTTCGACGGCGGCCCTGAGAGCTTGCTCGGTCTCCGCCGGGTCTGCGGGCACGATGACGACGATGTTGTCTATCGCTCGCAGCCAGGCGACGTCCTCGATCGAGTGGTGCGTCGGCCCCAGCTCCCCATAAGCGACGCCTGGGCTCATCCCGCACACCGTCACGTTAGCGTTGGTATAGGCCAGGTCGACCTTCATCTGTTCGAGCCCCCGGGCGGTGACGAAGCAGCTTGCTCCCGACACAACGGGCCGCTTGCCGCCGTTGGCGAGGCCGGCCGCGATGCCGATCATGGCCTGCTCCGCAATGCCGACGTTGACGAGCCGCTCCGGAAAGCGCCTCTTGAAGCCCACAAGTTTGCTCGACCCGACCGAGTCGCTGCACACGACGACCAGGCGCTGGTCGGCTTCAGCCAGAGCGACCATCGTCATAGCGAAAGCATCCCGGCAGTCGAACAAGGTCGACCCGTCGCCGATGGCGGTCACGCCAGCTCGACCATGGCAGCCCGTACCTCTGCGGGCGAGGGCACTCGGTGGTGCCACTCCACGCGATCTTCCATGAACGAAACCGGGTAACCCTTGTGGGTGTGAGCGATTACGAAGCTTGGCCTGCCGGGGACCACGGGAAGTCCTTCGAAGGTGTCGAGCAGGCTGGCGTGATCGTGACCGGCGACTTCGGTGACGCCCCAGCCGAAGGCTCGCGCCTTGTCAGCCAACGGTTCCAGCCGGCTTGTCTCCTCTGTCGAGGCGCCCTGTTGCAGGCCGTTGCGGTCCACGATCACGGTCAAGCTTTCCAAACCGCGATGGCCGCCGGCCATCAGTGCCTCCCAGTTGGACCCCTCTTGCAGTTCGCCGTCGCCGACGAGACAGAACGTCCGGCGCGAAGACCGGTCCAGCTGCGCCGCGACAGCCATCCCGACCGCTATCGGGAGCCCATGGCCAAGCGGGCCCGTGTTTGCCTCGACCCCCGGGACCCTCTTTGCGTCCGGATGTCCCGAGAGGGGCGACAACGGTTTCATGTAATCGTCGAGCAACGAGACATCAAAAAAGCCACAGCTAGCCAGGACAGCATAGAGCGCGGCCGAACTGTGGCCTTTGCTCATCACAAAACGGTCGCGTTCGGGGGCGCGAGGATCCCCCGGGTCCACGTCGAGGACGGCCAGGAGCAGCACCGTGACTATGTCGGTAGCCGAGAAATCGCCGCCGATATGGCCCAGTCCGGCTGTCTCGACCATCTCGAGCTCTCGGCGCCGGATCCGGCGCGAAGCGTCGGCCAGGAAACGGACGCGCTCCTGGCGCCCCAGTGAGCGCTCGACCCGACCGGTCGGGAGGCCCTCGCCTGTGGCGAAGGTCATTGCGCCCCTGTCACCCCGCGGAACAACAGGTCGAGGGCGAGCCTTTGGGCCCGGAGAGCGTCCTGGCTCTCTCTCGCCGCCGCCAGCTCATCGGCGTTGATCTGCTCGGCGAGGCGTAGCAGCGCCGATAGGGTCCGGATGCTCTCTCGGGCGGCTTGAGCCGGGTCCTCCCGGAAGGGGAACTGGTCGAGCTTCCACGGCTTCCCCCAGTCGGCCCGCCTCAAACTAAGAACAAACTCGAGGGTTTCCAGCAAATGGACAGAGCCGATCGTCATGTCGTCGTCCCACGCCCGGAAGTTGTCGTTCATGTCTATATCGATGAGGCGCCCACGTGACAGGCAGAGCTCGACGGCCGCTGCGGGAGACTCACCCCCGTACAGGGAGTGGCCGAAATCGATCAGCACCCCGACATTGTCCAAGCCGATGTCTTCGATGGCTAACAGTGTCCGCGCTGCGTCCGAAAAGAACATATGCGTCCGAGGTTCTTTCGGTTTATACTCGATGGCGAAGGGCAAGCCGGGGTGCGGCCCGGCCACCTTTTGCATGCCATCGACCGACAGTTCCCACAACCGCCGGGGGTCGGCTTGCAGAGGGTAATCGAAGCCATCCTGGCCCGGCCAGATCTTCATGTAGTCCACACCAAGCTCAAGGCCGACCTCGGTGGCCCGCGCGACGAGGTCTATCGCCGCCTGGCGGACTTTCGGGTCGGGGTTGGTGAAGGCTCCTCGCCGGAACTCACGAGTATAAATCGCGGGCGTTATTGCCAGGGCTTTCAGGCCCACCTCGTCGAGCGCCGAGCGTACCTCGGCCACGGGCAGGTCCGACCCCCAGAACGGGTAGTTGAGGTCGACCGCGACCAGCCCTTCGACAGTCCCCGCGGTACGGATCGCTTCAGGCATGGGCACGACAGGCCCGTACCCGTCGGTCGCGAAGCGGTCAACGAACTGCCCGAACATCCAAATACCGGCCGAGAACACCTCGCGGCCTGGCTCCGCCGCCGTCATCGCCCGCTGCTGGGCAGCAGCCCAAGTGACGTTAGCGCATAAATTTTCACTCTCGAATCGTTGTGCACTCGTGGCATGGTAGTGCCGGCATCACTCGCTGTCAAGCGACGATGACCCTGCTTGACAGGCTTCGGGCTTGGCGTTAGCATGCCCTCTTGAAGAACAATTCGAAAGTGAATATTCATGCGCTACAACCCCAGCCGGGTGGAAGCCCGCTGACAGGGAGAGAGGGGTTGGGAAGGCTACTTCCACATCCAGCAGCGGCACAAGCATTTGGCCTACCGAGCCACTCTCATTAAGGTGATCTGAATGGAGCGGGTGTTCCGCAATCCGAGAGCGGTTATCGTCCTTCTCGGCCCGGCTTTGCTTGTTTACATCGGCGTGATAGTGGTGCCGGTGTGCTGGTCTCTCGCCTACTCCCTCTTCACTGGGAGCCCCGCGTCGGGGTTTTCGTTTGTCGGCTTGAAGAACTTCCGCGAGCTCTTCGACGACCCCACGATCAGGCAGACGCTCTGGACTACGGTCAAGTACGCCTTGGTGATGAGCATCGGCCAGATCATCCTGGGTTACCTGTTGGCCCTGTTCTACCTTTTCGTGCTGCGCAGGCTATCGACCTTCATTCGGACCCTGGTTTTCTTCCCGGTGGTGCTCCCCACGGTCGCGGTTGCGCTTCTGTTCGGCCAACTCTTCGCCATCGCGCCCCAGACCGGGCCCATAGATTCCCTACTGCACGTAGCGGGAGCGAAGCCGCTCGACTGGTTTGCCACCGGGGACCGGGCTTTTAGCGTCATTATCATCATGGACCTGTGGCGTTCGATCGGGCTCTTCGCCGTCATCCTCTACGTCGGCTTGCTCGACATCCCCCACGAGGTGATCGAGTCCGCCCGGGTCGACGGTGCCGGCGGTCTTGCACTCGTCCGGCGGATCGTCGTGCCCATGTCCCGACCGATACTGATGGCCTCCATCATTTTCGCCCTCAACGCCGACCTTAAGGTCTTTGACTCGATCCTGGCCTTGAACAACGGCGGGCCCGGTACTGACACTACCCCGCTCAACCTCTACATGTACCAGACGTCGTTCTTGTACAACAACTGGGGCTACGGGGCCGCGATTGCCCTGCTGATCACCCTGCTGTGCTTGCTCGTGACACTACTCGTGTTCCGGTCCCTTCGCCGCGACCTCACGAAAGGCTGAAACTTGATGGCGCTGACCCAGACGTCGCCGGCTACCGCGTACATCGCGTCAAAGAAGCCGAGGCAAGCGCGACCCCGGCTGCGAGCAGCCCAGATGTCGCGGCGCACAGCTACGAGGCTCCTCATTGGGGTCATCCTGGTTGTCGAAATCTACCCCCTGTTTTGGCTCGTGAGCAGTTCGCTCAAGACTGAGAACGCCTTCCTGTCCAAGCCATTGTGGGATCTACCGACATCGTTGGACTTCAATAACTACGCCTCCGCGTGGTCGACGGCTCAGCTCGGGACCGATGCCCTCAACAGCATCATGGTGACGGTCAGCGCCGTAGCCGTGATCCTCTTCCTCGGTTCCGGAGCGGCGTTCGCGCTGGGAGTCATGGTGTGGAGGGGGAGGTCCACGGCCCTGTTGTTCCTGGTGGGCGGCCTGATGGTCCCGGCCCAGCTGATCCTACTGCCCTTGTTCGAAATATATTACAAGGTGGGTGTGAACAACACGCTTTTACCTATGATCATCACCTACATTGGCGAGGGCCTGCCCCTCACCGTGTTCCTAATGGCGACCTATTTCCGCTCCATCCCTCGAGAGCTTTTCGACGCCTGCGTGCTTGATGGTGGTGGTGTCTTTCGGTGCTTTTTCTCGGTGGGGATCCCGCTGGTACGCAACGGCATGTTCACGGTGGGCATGCTCATGTTCTTTTCCGTTTTCAACGACCTCCTCGTGGCCCTGACCTTCAACACCAAGCCATCGCTTTCGACGATACAAGTGGGGTTGCTCAACTTTGACGGTCAGTACGGGCAAGTTGCCTATGGGCCACTGCTGGCAGCCATCAGCATTGTCATCCTGGCTCTACTGGTGCTTTACCTCGTCCTCAACAAGCAGATCATGAGGGGTATCTCGGCCGGCGCCATCAAGGGATAGCGCATAGCTTTGAAAGGGTTGTGGCGAGCCGAGGGTGCTGTGAGCCGCTAAGCCCCAAAGGCCCTTTCGTGGCTACCCGGCCCCAAGCGAACAGGCTCGTGACCGTCGAGGTCCAACCAAGCCGTTGCTCCTGTGGGTATGGTGACACGTACTAGGTATTGGCCGTCAAGCAGTTCCCAGGAAATGGAAATTGTCCCATAGGGCGACTCGTGGCGGGCCGCTGCGCTGGTGATACCAGGACCGGGCCGGGGACGGAAAAGGATCTCCCGGTAGCCCGGGGACGCGGGCGCCAAGCCCGCCACCGTGCTGTGCAGCCAGGCGGCGATGGCGCCGAAGGCGTAGTGGTTGAACGAGGTCATCTCCCCAGGGTTGACCGAACCGTCCGGCCTGAGCGCGTCCCAGCGCTCCCATATCGTCGTTGCCCCCACCGTGACCCCGTACAGCCAAGACGGGCAGTCTCTTTGGAGCAGCAACTGGTAGGCGGCGGCGGGTTCGCCAGCCATGGTGAGAGCGTCGGTGATAACAGGCGTGCCGGCAAAGCCGGTGCCTATGTGGTAGCCGCCCTCGGCGACCAACTCGGCTAGGCGTTGCCCAGCCGGCGCGATCTCGGCTGGCTGCAAAAGCCCGAAACGGATGGCCAGGGCATAAGCAGTCTGGGAGTCGCTTGTGAGCCGGCCAGGGCCGCTCCCGTACCTCTGCCCAAAGGCCTCGCGGACCTGCTCGGCCAGTCTGGCATAGTGGTCGGCATCCTCAGTCCGTCCGAGGGCGCGCGCAATCAGCGCGACGTGGGCACTGGACCATGCGAAATACGCGGTCGCCACGAGGTGGGGGTCGGTCGCACCGGCTGCGGGGTTGTCGGGTGGTGCGGTGGGGTCGAGCCAGTCCCCAAGCTGCTGGCCCCTGTCCCAAACGTGGTCGTCACCGGCCAGGCACTCCACCTGGTCAACCCAAGCCTTTGCGCTTTCGAACTGGCGCTCAAGGATGGAGACATCCCCTGACTCCTGGTACAAGGCCCACGGGACGAGCACGGCAGCGTCGCCCCAGACGGCGCGAGCTTGCGCGGCCCTCCAGGTAGAGTTGGTCGGCACGACCGGTACGAACAACGGCACTGTGCCGTGCTCCCGCTGTTCGGTCGCCAAATCTCTCAACCAGCTCCCCAACATCCCTGTGCAGTCAAACAGGTACGCCGCAGTCGGAGCGAATACTTGGATGTCGCCCGTCCAGCCCAGGCGCTCGTCGCGCTGGGGGCAATCTGTCGGGACATCGACGAAGTTCCCTCGCATCCCCCACACGACATTTTCGTGCAGACGGTTAACCAGGGGGTCCGAGCACTCGAACCAGCCCGTACGCTCCATATCTGTGTGGTACACGCGCGCTACCAGGTCACCGTTGGCCGCCGCTGCGTCGATGTCCCCAGGCCAACCATCCACCTGCACGTAACGAAACCCATGCAGTGTAAAGCGCGGCTCCCACTCCTCGCGCTGGCGGCCCGCCATGATGTACTCGTCGGTCGATACGGCCGTCCGCAGCGTACGGGTGTAAATCTCACCGTCTTGCATCAGCTCAGCAGTGGACATGGTTATGACTGTCCCTCGCTCACCTCGAGCCCGGGCGCGCACACGGCCGACGAGGTTCTGGCCGAAATCGAGGACCGTCTTGCCTCTCGGTGTGCGGAGCACTGCGATGGGCGCCACTTCTTCGGTGCAGCGGACCGGGGGAGAATCAACCGCGACGAGAGTGCCGGGGTCGCGATCACCGAGCGCAACGGGGCTCCAGTCTGAGTCGTCGAACCCGGCGGACGACCATCCCTGCTGCTCTTCGCGGGCGTCATATCTTTCCCCGTCGTAAAGGCCCGAGCTGAGGATCGGGCCGACGCCAGCGCGCCACGTCCCGTCTGTCGCGACCACTATCCTGTTGCCGTCGGCCATCGTCACCTCGAGCTGCGCGATCAGGCCGATATCGCGACCATAAACGTTGCGGTGCCCCCCATCCCAGGCCAAGCGGCCCCGGTACCAGCCATCGCCGAGCCACGCCCCAATCGCATTTGCGCCCTCTACTAAAAGGGCCGTCACGTCATAAGTGGCGTACTTGAGACGTGAACGATAGTGCGTCCACCCCGGGCCTATGGACTCGCAACCAACCCGATGGCCGTTCAGCTCGACTTCATACAAGCCATGTGCGGTGACATAAAGCCGTGCTGTCAGTGGGGCTGCGCTGAGGGTGAACGGGCGACGCACGAGCGGCGGCCGGCGCCGGTCTGAGCTTGGGTCTTCCGGCCAGGCGGGCCCCACCGGCACGGCTTCCCAGTCACTGGGTTTGAGCAGCCCGGCTTCTACTGTAGAAACCTCGCTCCACACCGAGGGGGCTCCGTTGCCCCAAACGCGTACCCGGACGGACGCCCTCTCGCGCGAACCCAGTGCCGGTCCGGGCCACGGCACGAGCACCGACGCTTGGGACTCGACGCGCCCGCTCGTAATTGTGGCACCGCGGAACACGACTTCGACTTCGTAGGCATCTTGCGACCAGTCGGGCTCGGCCTGCGTCTTCCACGATATCCGTGGTTTTGCTTCGCCAATGCCGAGCGCCTCGCGGTAATGCTCGAAGGTGGGGGCGCTCGGTTTGGTGCTCATGGGTGACCTGCTCCGTTGTGGGACGAACGAGCCAGTCTGACTTGCTCGAAGAAGTCTGGCCCGCCGATCTGGCCCCCCTTCAGGACAACCTCAATGGGCTTGCCGGAGCAGAGGCCGGCACGTAAAGTGCACAGGGCCGATGTGCCGGCGATGGTAGTCAGGTAGTCGAGGCCATCTCCCCCAATGGCCCGCATCACTTGGCCGGCCGTATCGCCTCCGGCGACAACGAGGCGGTGCACCGGGTGCTCCTTCAGCACCGCGGCGGCCATTTGGCCGAGCGCTCCTGATGGCGAGCCCGGTGCTCCCGGCACCCCCGACGCTGCGCCGTCTCCCATCGGGCGCGTACCCAAAGCCGAGTAGGCCACCACGCTGCGCCCCGAGCGCAGCGCACGCAGTGCCGTGCCGATGCTGGCCTCGAGACCTAGGGCCGCGACATCCACCGGTTCCCACCCTGCGGCCACGGCTTCTTGCACCTGGCGAGCTGTCTCAGGGGCGTAGCTCCCAGACACGGCCAGCACCTGTCCTACTGGGCTGGGGGGCCGGGGTAGCTTCAGGCCCGGCCCTAACACTGAACCAAGGGCATAGCTCAGCCCTCCCGAGCCGACGGCCACCAGGGGCGGGCCCTGTCGGCTGCTCCAAAGCAGGCGGCCGATGTACCTCAGGTCCGCCTCGTCTATAGCGTCCAGCACGATCGGCCCCCGGTGTGCCCTGGCTTTGTTCGGGTAGTTGGCTAGGTCATGGCGACAAACCGAAATTACCGGCAAGCGTTGGGTCTGTCGTTGCAGCACGGCGACAAGGTCTGAGTCCAGAGCCGGGGTGACAGGGTGCTCGGCCATGCCCGGGTGACGGTCGAGCCGCCAGATCTGGCCGTCTCCCGCGCGGGCGAAGTGGTGGCCGCAAAAAGTCCACCGCCCGAGTTCGGGCTGGGCGACCAGGACCGGTATCGGGCGCGGGCCCCACACCTCGGTGGCGACTTCGCAAGCCTTGCCAATGCTGCCCACTTGCGGCGAGGAATCGAAGGTGGAACAGACCTTGTACTGGACGACCGCCGGGCGCAGGCTGTCGAAGGTTTTGAACACCGGCCTCAGCTCGCCAGCCATTGCCTCCGCCTGGAGCGACCGGGCGGTCCCGGCGATGCCCACCACGTCGACGTCGGTCGCCCGAGCCGCCAGCCCGGCATCGAAAAACAGGCGCACAGAGAGGCCCCAGCGCACGAAGTTGGCCATGGCATCTGTCGAGCCGGTGAAGTCGTCGCCGTAAAAACAGGCTAATGGCCTGGTGACGCGCGTCATTTCCCGCCAAACTGGCGAATCGCGTCGCGCACGGGCTTTGACCGGCGCGCCAGTTCGTCAAGTTCCACACCTGAGGCGGCGGCGGCCCAGGCCTCCCTTATGCTGGCCACTCCTCCCGCCGGGCCGTCGGGGTGGCCAAAGATACCGCCCCCGGCGACCATCAGCACGTCGGTCGTCGAGACGGCACTGTAAAAAGAGTGCACCGTGCCGCACCATTGGCCCGACGACAACACTGGCAGGATGTGGTAACCGCCCAAAACCGGCGCCCTTACCGCCTCAACGGAGGCCCTCACTTCGTCGTTGTTCTGGTAGAACTTGTTGTCCATGCCGTTGGTGTGCAGGTGGTCGACGCCCGCCAGACGCGCCAATTTCTGCAGCGCCTTAAAGTCGATGCCGATCGCCGGGTGCCTCATTAGGGCGCCGAACATCGCGCGGTGGCCGTGCACGGGCACTTCGCTGAACTCGCGCAGGTAGCGCACGCCGCCAAACCCTACGATGTTGACGCACACCATTACACACGTCCCGCCCGCGGCGACCACTAAGTCGTGGCTCCGGCGAAGTTCGCTGATCTCCCCGGTTATGTTGAAGGCGTACATGAGCTTGCGCCCTGTGCGCTGTGCGGCCCGGTCTATCGCCCGGGTCACAAGCGCCACACGCTCTTCCAACGGGGAGTAGGGGGGGTCAGCGATCAGTTCGTCGTCTTTGCAAAAATCGGCACCCGCGAGAGCGAGAGCCTCAACCTTTTCTGCCTGTTCGGCCGGTGACAAGCCAACCGATGGTTTTACTATGGCGCCCACCATCGCACCCTCGGCCGCGCTCATTAGCCGACGGGTGCCGTCCACCCCAAAACGGGGGCCTGGGTAGAAGGGGCCGAGCTCGTCGGGAAGCTCGATGTCTTCTAATCGGCAACCGGCCAACTCGCGCAGCTCAAAAAGGTTACCGGCCACGGCCGCCAGTATGTTGGGTAGCGAAGGGCCGAAGTTGACCAGGGGGAACTCCACGACCGCTCGCCCGACCTCAACGGGACCAGCTTCGCCCATCGCGCCGGCCCCGACCGCCCCGGGTAGTGATGGGCTCGGGGCTTGGCCGAGCGGCACCAGTTCCACCACCCTGGCCCGGTGACGTGACCGCAACTCATCGGTCTCATCAGCAACCCTTACGAAAGTACCCGTGGACTGCTCGCCCGCGAGGGCGTCAGCCGCCTGGGCCAGACCTTTCAGCGACTCGATACGGTAGGTGACCCGGACGCAAGAGTCGCTCACCCTTTGCCCCAGTTCCCCGCGGCCGGACTGCGGGACAGAGCTGCCTTGACCGCCTCCAATCCGGAGCGCAGGCTGGTAAGCACGGGTACCCCCGTTGACTCCGCCAGCGTGTTTTGCATGCGCGCCATCGAAGCCTGCGCCAGGACTATCCCGTCTACGTCATGGCTGAGCCGCTCGACCGCCTTGGCCACCAACCGGTCGTGCGCAGCCGCCTCGCCGGCCGCCAATGCCTGGTAAGCGCCCTCGGCAACTTGCGTCACGACGGCCACATGTTGCCCGGCCCGTGCCGCCTTTTGGCTTATCAGCCGCTGCGTCGGTGCCAAGGTGCTGGGCAACGTGGCCAGGATGCCAATGCGTTCGAAGCGTGCCACGGCTTCTTCGGCCATAGGTTCGTCGATGCGCACGATGGGGACGTCGACTAGGCGCTGTCCCATGGCCACGAGCTCCCCGATCGAGGAGCAGGTATTGAAGATCACGTCTGCGCCCGAGTCGGCGGCGTTTGAGTAGTAGCGCAGGATCCTTCGTACGGTGGCGGGGCGAAGGGCACCGTCACGGTTTATGTCGAAGATAATCGTGTCGTCCACGATCGAGGCCAGGCGAGCCCCGGGCAGGACTTGAGCCGCACAGGCCACCATCTGGTCGTAAAGGCCCATACCGGTGTAGACAGCGACGACCATTGGGCTAGTTGACGATGTCCCAGGTGCAGGCACGCCACCCGTGCTCATGGGCTCACCAGTGCCACTCGTCTGAAGGCACCCAGTAGCGCCAGTGGCGGGTCGGGGCGGGGGGCTGCGGTACCGGTCCGGCGTACATGGGGCGGTAGCGTCCCCCCGGGGTGATACCGATGACGTTGTCCCCGCGCCAACGGACCAAGAACTGCTGGCCGGCGGCACTCTCGACGGACTCTGGCTCAGGCAAAGGGAATGTCACGCTAAGTTGCTCGCCTGCCGCCAAGTGGCGGATGCAGAGGTAGCCGTCCGGTGCCCACTCCGGGGGCACAGCGGCCGCTTCACTGGCGCCGTCTCCGCGACCGACGCTTACCCGGGCGTGACCCGCCCACGCGGGCACACGCACGCGGACCTGCCGCAGCGGTGTACGGGCGAGAAGGTCCACCCGGCCCGCATAGGGGAGATGGCTCGAAACCTCGAGGTACTGGGTGGCCCGGCTCAGCAGCAGGTTGACCTGCGCCGAACCCTCGCCGCCCCTTATGGCGTTGTCCCAGCCGATAAACAGCCCCCGAATGCCCGAGCCAACGCAGCAGGCTTGGACGTCGTTGGTATGCCCTCGGCCTAGGGGGACCTCGGACACATAGTCATTTGGCGCGCTGTACCCGGCAAAGGCTCCTTTAACCCGGTCGCCAACACGGCTGTACGACTTCCACCCCGTCGTCCCCCTTTGGCCGGCGTCGTCCTGGTCTACCCAGCTGACGTCCATCAACTGTGACTCGGCCAGGTGATTGCGCAAGAACCGCTCGGTCGCAGCCCAGTACTCGTGGTGCCCGGCTCGGGCCAGGGCCGTGCTGGTGCCGATCATGTCCACCAATGAGCACGTCTCGTGCTCGAACCGTTGACCAGCGAGGTCGCCGGGCGTCCAACCAAAGGTGGTGGCTTGGCCGAGGGCCCAGTCAAAGCTCCTTTTTACGAAAGCAGTGAGGGCATGATCCGAAGTGTGAAGGGCCAAGAGGGCCAGGCCTTCTAACGTGCCCAAGCGGGTGTGGAAGTGCCCGCTGCGATAAGCGAGCGCCGAGTTGAAGCTACCATCAGGATTGAAAACGCCGCTGCGGTCTACGATCAGGCGGCGGAACCACAGGCAGAGCTCAATGGCCTGTTCGTTGCCCGTTGCCTGGTGGTAGCGCAACAGTGGCATGATCAGCCGCCCGCAGAACGATGCCGGGTCGGGGGCGAGGTGTAATGCCACCGCGTTCTGCGATGGCCAACCAGACGCGGTGTACTCAGAAGCCGGGTAGTACCAGGCGTCCCGCTCTTTTATGGCAATGCGGTGCAGGGCTGCTACATGCCGGTCGGCTAGGTCTTTCACTTCCTGTGCACCTTCGTCCAAGTACCATGTGGTCAGAGCCAA
>DATJST010000539.1:0-8180 GCA_035503975.1 Acidimicrobiales bacterium
CAAACGACGAACGAGCATCTCGAGGTCCAGCCAGAGATAGCGCCGGCCGTGTTTCTCCCTCAGGCCGTGATAGAGGTTGAAACCGTCGATGTAGGCCAAGACCTCGGTCATGACCCGCATCGCCTCGGCGAGGTACACTGACTGCAACCCCGCCACCGGCTAAGCCCGGTGGCCCGACGGCCCCCGCGAGGGGGCCGTCTCTTTTGTCGGCAAGGAGCCACCTGGCCAATACCCGAGGATCCGGGCCGTCCGTTCCCGAGCGCGCTGCTGTGCCGGCGTAGCCGGGCACCGTCCCACGTGACCGTCACGGTTTATTGAACCAGTCGTCGGGCACTTCGACTCGGAAGCCCGGGTCGACCTGATGGGCCTGGTCGAGAGCGAGCTGGTAAGCCGCTCGCCTGGAACGGCTCACCTCCCTGGGCTTTTTGCCACCCCCGAGGGCGTGCTGGCGCGCGGCCGTGTACGCGCTCCGGAAGACGCTCCGAGCGAGCGGCTCGCCCCTTGGCGCTAGCTGCGCGAGTTCTGCAGTGGCGACCTCCTGAGGTGAGCGTAGGTCGGCCGACACTGCCCAAGATGCCACCGCTGCCTTCGACCAAAGCTTTGTCCGGCCGCCGCCGAGGTCGACTACCGGACGCGGCATTGTCGGGTACCTCCGTTGGTAGACGCTCACTGAGGTACGGTTCGCGAGGCCAAGGACCTTGGCCACACTGGCAGCATCTATGAGGTCGTCGGGGTCGACCAGTTGGGCCACGCCTTTACTGTAGTCGATCGATGTAACCCGGGGCAACTCGAAGTAAATACCTGGTCTTGGTAAGTCGGCGTAGGGACGACACGTGACGATGACGGTTCCACTCCGATGGCCGCACAAGGTCGCCAACTCCGCCCGCCCGGGCCGCCGTCAGCTGCGACGCCTTGGCGCGCCGTCCTCCCGACTACGAGTGCTCTCTAGCTTCGGCGACTTCTTGGCCGGCTCGGGCTGATATACGTAGTCGGCGTCATCGAGCTGTTCGGCGACGAGGCCTCTGACCCCGACCTGGCGGAGGTGGTCAAAGAAAGCGCCGATCTCCTCAGCCGCGTTGTCGACCGGTTCGGCGTACTGGTCGAGCAGAGCAAGGAGCACCTGCTTGCGCCGTTCGCTGTAGCTGGCCTGGCGGCCGGGGCTCGGCTTCCCCGTGATCGCCTCGACGGTGCGGGCCGCCTCGGTGGGCTCATCGATGCCGAGCTGGCGGAGCCGGTCGTAGACGGGCCCGAGCTGGCGCTCTCGCCCCAAGAGGAGGCCGTACAGCTCGCTCACGGTGTTGGTCGTGTGGTGGAGCGTGCGGTGGTCCTTCGGTGGTGGGAGGAAGAACCAGACGAGCGGTAGGTCGAAGGCGAGCGCGAAGGCCAGGATCTCGTGCGCGTCGAACTCGCGGCGGTGCTCGCCTTGGTAGGTGCGTTCGATGGCGGAGATGCTGGCCTGCGGGAGCCGTTGGCCGAGGAGCGGCTCGAGTGCCTGGGCTGCCTCCTCCTGCGTCCAGCCTCTCAGCTCCCGGGCGGCGCGGAAGTTGTAGGCGACGACCTCGTTGAGGTCGGCTTGGCCGGGGCTGCCTCCAGCGGAGGGCTGGGGCACCTTGCCCGTTGCTGCCCGTCTACGACCGACCACGACCACAAGCCTACATCACGCAGAGATTGTGAGCACACATCGCACAGCCACTTGTCTTGGTATAATGGGCTCGTTGTGAGCGCACGTCCTGGAGGTGTTGCTGTGAGAACTGGGAAGCCGGCCTTCCTTCGGGTGCGGGAGGCGGCGATGATCTTGGGTATCTCGGCATCGGCCGCCTACGAGCTGGCCAACGCCTGGCTTGCCACTGATGGGCAGGCGGGCCTGCCGGCGGTGAGGCTGGGCCGGTCGATCCTGGTGCCCCGGGCTGCGATCGACCGCCTCGCCGCCGTCGGGAGCGAGGAGCGTCCCGAGCCCGGGCTGGCGGGCTGAACGAGCCTATGGCCGTGCCGAGCCCCGATAGGCCCGACGATGTCGCGGTCGTGGTGTCGGCTGCGAGCCGCGCCCTCCGGCGCCAACTGCGGCCACTGGTGTGGGTGACCTTGGAGGAGGTCGCCCTCGATGCGGTGGCGGAGGACGGCCGCCTCGTCGCCCGCATCTCGGCGCGAATGGTGGCCGAACGGCTTGGCGTGGATCCCGGGACTGCGGCCAGCGCGCTGCGGGCCCTTCGCCAGCGAGGCATTCTCGCCTTGAAACGTGAGCACGGGCCTGCGGGCCGTTTCGGTTTGTCGGTCTACGTCCTCGGCCCTGTCGCCGGCCTCACGGTCCTCACGCCAGGTCGGAAAGAGCCACGTACGTTGTTGCCGTCATTGGTGAGCTCCCGTGCAGAGGAAACCGCTTTTGGGGCACCGCTCGTCTTGGGCCTGCCGCAGGGCGGTCACACAGGTGTGGACGGTCCATGTGCGGCCTTGCAACACAAGGCCGGCGGACCGAGGGCCCCGTACTCGGCTCACGCGCTGAGCGGGGCGCCTGACCATCAGCAAGGGCGCGCTCGGCCCCTCCCTCCGCCCCCTCCCTGCCCCGGCCAAATGCCGCTCGACCTTGGGACGGAGCGCTCGTGAGCGCCGCCAGGGTTGCCTCCCCGGAGGGGTGGCAAGTGTCTGTGGCCGTTTGCTTTGGTGGGAGACCGAACGTGGGGGTGTTCGGGGCCGTTGGTGGGGCCGGTGTGCTGGCCGAGGGGTTGGCCTGCGGAGTGATGGCGCTCGGGAGAAGTAAAGGAGGCGGCTACCGGTGTTGACCGTGACTGGGTTGACTGACGCTGAGTACGTGATCTCTTCGGTGGCGTTGAGCATCGACGAGTACTACGCCGGGGTAGGGGAGTCGCCGGGGGTCTGGTCCGGGAAATGGGCTGAAAAGCTGGGCCTTGTGGGCATGGTCGAAGCAGACCAGTTGCGGTCCTTGGTCGAGGGCCGGGGCCCGACGACCGGTGAGGAGCTTCTCCAAGGGTCGAGGCCGCGATCGGTGAAGGCGTTCGACTTGACGTTCTCCTGCCCGAAAAGCGTGTCGCTGCTTTGGGCATTTGGCACTGACGCGGTAGCAGGGGTGGTGGCAGAGGCGCACCGTGAGGCCGTGGAGGTGGCGCTTGGTTTCTTGGAGGAGCGTGCCGCCGCGGCAAGAGCTCAGTCCCATGGGCTACGGCGGCGGGTGGGGACAGAGGGTTGGGCGGTGGCCGGTTTCGTGCACCGCACGAGCCGTGAAGGCGACCCCCAGTTGCACACGCACTGTGTCGTCCCCAACATTGTGCAGCGAAAAATCGACGGTCGGTACGTCGCTTTTGACGCTGGCCCGCTGTTCGACTGGTGCCGGGCGGCGGGGTCTATTTACCAGGCCGAGCTGCAACGCTGCTTGTCCTTGCGCCTCGGCGTCGAGTGGGGGCCGGACCGCAACAACACCCGAGAGCTGCTCGGTCCCAGCCGTGAGCAGCTGCGGGCGTTCTCCAAGCGGAGCGTCCAGATCGAAGCCGAACTGGAGGCCAAGGGGGCGCGATATGAGCCCGCGGCGCTGCGTATGCAGGCCGACGACGAGGCCTCGCTCGCCACCAGGACGCCCAAGGACCACTCCCTGACTCCCGCTCTCCTTCAGGGCCGCTGGCGGGACGAGGCCGCCGCGGTCGGCTTGGCGACGGGTAGGGGGCTCGAAAATGCGCTCTGTTGGAGGGGACAAGCGCTGGGGCCGCCCGGCTGGCAGGACGTTGCCGCAGCCCTGGTCGACCCCGAGACGGGGTTGTGCTCCCGCTCAGCCCGCTTCAGTGAAGCCGACGTGGTCGAGGGTATCTGCGCGCTTTCCGGAGGCCGGCTCGGCGCCGATGAGGTCCTCGCCTTGGCGGACCGGTTCCTCGCCTCGGACGCGGTGGTGCGCCTGACGCCCGATGCCGATGAGGGGCGGCGCCGGCCGGCGCAGTGGTCTACTGCTACCCACCGGGCCACGGAGGACCGCACCGTGGCCCTGATAGGCACGCTCTCGGGCCGCCACGTCCCGGCGCTTGAGGGCGAGGCCGTGGCGGCCGCGCTGGCAGCTGCACCAAAGCTGGGCGAAGACCAAGTCGCGGCGGTGAGGGTACTGGCGGGCGAGGGGGCCAGCTTGCGAGCCGTGCTCGCCCCGGCCGGGTACGGGAAAACGACGATGCTGCACACCGCCGCCCAGGCCGCGACGGCCGGTGGTCGTCCGGTGCTGGCGGTGGCGACGACGGCCAAAGCGGTGGCCGAGCTGGCAGGCGCCGGCCTGGACGCCCGCACGATTGCCCGGCTGCGAATCGACCTGGCCGACGGCCCGCTTGCCGCCGGCACCGTCGTCGTGCTCGACGAGGTTTCCCAGACCCCAACGCACGAATTCGAGGCCGTCCTGGCGGGGGTGGACGCGTGCCCGGGCGGGTCGCTCTGGGTACTGGGCGACCCCCGCCAGTCCCAGCCCGTCGGCGCCGGAGGTGTGGCGGCCCACATCGAAGCGCTCGCCGCTGATGGCTCGGTCCCAGCAGCGCGACTGACGGTCAACCGCCGCCAGGTCGACTCGGTCGACCGCGAGGCGCTCGGGCTGCTCCGCCAAGGTGACGCCGCCGGGTCCCAAGCACTACGCACCGAGCACGGCTGGGAGCACGACCACTCCAGCCCCGCTGCGGCCCGCGAGGCCATGGCGGCCGCGGTGTGCGACGACATCGGCCGATACGGGGCCGAACAGGTTGCTGTACTTGTGGTGTCCCACACCGACGCAGAGGACTTGGCCGACCGGCTCAGGGCCCGGTTGGCGGCTTCCGGCCAGCTGAGCGGGACGGTTCTGGCCGGCCCGGGGTGGACATCGGAGCGGGAGTACCAGGCCGGGGACAGAGTCCTGCTCCACGCCCGCTGCGGTGCCTCGGGTTCCCCGCTGGTCAACGGCACCACCGCGACTGTTACCGGTGTTGATGGTCACGGCTTGGCTGTCCGCCTCGACGGTAGCGGCAAGGCGGCGGCGCTGCCGGCAAGCTTCGTACAGGGTGCCCGCAAGGACGGCTCGCCCAACCTCTCCCACGCCTGGGCGCGCACCGTCGACGGGGCCCAGGGCGGCACCTGGGAGGCCTGCCACCTAATGGGCAGCCCAGCCCTGGACGCCTATCGGGGCTACACCGGCCAGTCCCGGTCCCGTCAACCGACCCACACCTGGAACACCGCCCGGCTCGTCCCGGCCGACCACGGCGGCGCCCTGGCCGAGCAGCGCGGCCCCGCCGAGCTCGTTGCCGAGGCGCTCGGCCGGGAGCCTGAGCGCACCCTTGCGGCCCGCAGCGACCCCTGGGTGCTCGACCGCCAGCTGCGGGACCAGGTCGCCGGGCATGAGACGGTGCTGGCCACCCGGCCCGCGGACCGCCGGCAGGCTCTCGTCGCGGCAGCCCAAGAGCTGCAGGCGGCCGAGAGCTGGCTGGCCAACATGGACGCCGTCGCCTCGCAAACCGCCCGCCAGCTGAGAGACATGGGCCCATTTGCCGGGCTGAGCCGCCGGGGCAGGGACCACAGACGCTTGGTGCAGGAAAAGCTGGCCATCGCTACAGAACAGTCCAGCGCCGCCAGGGACAGGCGTCACGAGACGGCTGGCCGGGTCGAGCGGCTCCGCCACGAGCAGGAAGCTCTGGAGCAGTTCGAAGCGGCCGAGGGATGGCGCCGGGATGATATCCCCCGCCTCCAGGGCGAGCTGGACCACCACTGGGCAGATGTTGTCGCCCAGTGCGCCCGAGCGGACGACCCCCTTGCCTTTGGCGTCGACAAGCTCCGCCACGCTCGCGCGACTTTCGCTGCCGAGCTGCAAAGGCTCGTCAAGGAGGCACCCGTCGACCGAGGCGAGGAGACGGAACAGGTCCACGCGCACCTAACCGACGCCATCAAGGAACGCCACGACGCCGAGCGGGCGCTGGCCGATAGCCGGTCCAGGCCCCAAGACGCCAGCCGGCGCCGGTGGGGCCACCGCGATCGTGCCGCGGTCGCCTGCGCCAAAGAGGAGCTCGTCTCTGCCGAGGAGCGCTTGGAGAAAGGGGTAGCGGCAGAGCGCGACCTACGGGACCACCTCGCTGCCATCGCCCGCGATCAAGAGGCGCGTCGGGAGGCGGTCTCCGGCACGGCCCCTAAGCGCAAGGAGCTAGAGACCGCGCTGGCCCAGCTCGACGCCGCCCTCGATTGCACGCGCCCCGACCGGGTGGTCGCGCTGGCCGATGCGCCGCTCCCGCACCTGGTCGAGCGGCTCGGCCTGCCTCCGGGCTCATCGGCGGGCCGTGCCGTCTGGTGCCATTACGCGCTCGGGATCGAGGCCACCCTCGACCGCAACGACGGCAGGAGCCCGCATTGGACGGGCTTGAGCCAGCAGATGCAAGCGGCGAAGAAACAGATCGCCGTCGCTGACCAGTTGCTCGAGACCAGCATTGAACTTGAGCCGGCGGAGTGGGCCAACCTCGCCCTTGAGGCAGCCAATCTGCGGGAGCGCGTGCACCGCAGCGCAGCGCTACGCCAAGTGGCCCACCAGCTTTTGACCGCTCGGGCCAGACAGCCGCAGTGGAGCGCCGGCTCGCATGGCTGGGTGCCTGAAGATGGGCAAGGACCGAGCCTATAGAGCGCTCGGGGGCGACGACCTCGGCCCGTTGCCGCCTTCGATACGGGTGAGGCCGGAGCATCCTGGCCCGGGCAGTTCGGCCGGCTCGCCTTGCGAGAAGTTGTCGTAAAAGCAGTTTCTCCGTCGGCGAGACCGATATTATGGGCGTCGGTTCTGGACGCCTAAAAACCGTTGCCCATCCTTGCGAATCCACGTATAACGCCGAATAGGGCGCTCAGCCCGCCGGTCTCTGAGAATGCAAACTGGCACTCTGTATTTCCTGATATGCGTCGCAAGGGCTTTAGGCCGCTGCGATCCAGGACCAATCCGTACCAAGCCGAGCAGAGGCTCAGGGGACGCGCTCGGTGCGGTCCGTAGCCCAGAGGTCCGGCGAATGAAGCGCTGGAGCGGGTACCCGGGGGTTGAGCCCTTGCCGCTCAGGCAGACGCAGGACCGGGGATCTCGGTCAGCGGGCCGCTACCCTAGGCCTCCCAAACGTACGCTCGGCCGGTCGAATTGGCGCCGGGGGCGCCAACGACGGCGATCGGGCCCGAGACAGCGACAGAGGAGCCAAGTTGTTCCCCGGCCCGAGTGCCTGAGCCCACCAGCTCGGCTACCTGGTACCAGCCCGTTGCGCCCTCTTGGAACACATAGGCCTGGCCGGCTGCGAAGTTGGCGTTGGGGGCGCCCACGATGGCCGTTAGGCCGGAGATGGCGACGGAGCAGCCGAAGAAGGAGTAAGGAGCGGCGGTGCCCGAGCCCACCAGCTGGGCCACTTGGTGCCAGCCCCCTACACCCTTCTCGAACACGTAGGCCCCGCCGGGTCCGCCGGGGTGGCCCAGGGCCCCCACTACCACCGTCCCGTCCGAATCGGCGACGGACCAGCCGAAGTTGTCACTCACGTCGGTGCCCGAGCCCACCAGCTCGGCTACCTGGTGCCAGCCAATTGCCGTCTCCTGGAACACGTAGGCCCGGCCTGTACCCTTGCGGTTCACGACCGAGCCGGGGGCAACTGCGACGACCCTCTTGCCTGAACCCGAGAGATAAGCGCCGAAGGAGACCTTGATCACGCTGCTCGAGCCGCGGGCACCGACGACGGCCGTCTCGCCTGAAACGGCGACAGCAGAGCCGAACGAGTCAAGTGCGGCGGTGCCCGAGCCCACCAACTCGGCCACCTGGTGCCAGCCGCTTGCCCTCTCCTGGAACACGTAGGCACGGCCCATACCGTCGGCGTAGCCGGGGGCACCGACTACGGCCGTCTTGCCCGAAACGGCGACAGCAGATCCGAACGAGTCGTTGACGGCGCCCACGAGCTCGGCCACCTGGTGCCAGCCGCTTGCCCTCTCCTGGAAGACGTAGGCCCGGCCGGTACCGCCGGCGTAGTCGGGGGCACCCACAACGGCCGTATTGCCCGAGACGGCGACAGCAGATCCGAACGAGTCAAGGGTGCCGGTACCCGAGCCCACCAGCTCGGCCACCTGGTGCCAACCGCTTGTCTTCTCCTGGAACACGTAGGCCCGGCCAGTGGCAGGCCCGTCCATGCCCACCACCGCCGTCTCCCCCGAAACGGCGACAGCAGAGCCGAACAAGTCAG
>DATJST010000540.1:0-4749 GCA_035503975.1 Acidimicrobiales bacterium
CAGGCGATGCGGGCGGCCGAGCTCCGGTCCAAGCTGGGTGAGATCTTCAGCCGTACCGGGCAATTGGCCGAGGCCCGCCGGGCCTTTCACGAGGCAGCGAGCCTCTCTCTCCAATTGGCTCCGCTATTGGCCGCACGTGCCTACTGCTCCTTGGGCCGCGTTGAGACCGAGGACCACCGTTATGAAGAAGCCTTAGCGGCATTTGACTCCGCCACCGAGCTACTCGAGGCCAGGATCGACAAAGAAGCGGACGATTGGGTGGAAACCTGGTTGGATCTCCAACATGCCCTCACCGGCCTTTACTACTGGCAAAACGAACCTGGGTCGATAGCAGTCGTCCTCGCTCGAATGCGGCCGGTAGTGGAGGTCCGGGGGACAGCCAGGCAGAAGGCGAACTTCTACACCGAGCTTGGCGTCCAGCGCTTCCGGGCCAGCAGGTACCTGATCGACGAGAGCATCCTGGCCGACCTGCGTGCCGGATCGGCGGCCGCCGCCGAAGCCGGGTTCGAAAACGAGCTCTATTGGGCCCGCTTCGAGGTCGGGTTCGCGTCCCTGTGGCATGGGGACCTCGTCGTGGCGCAAAACGAGCTCGAAGGAGTGCTCGCCATAGTGAGGCGAGTCGGAGACAAGATCACGGAGCTGCGCTGCCTAACCTACCTGGCATGCGCCCAGCTACGCCGGCACAACGTTGCACGAGTAAAGGACATGGCGTCACAGAACGAGCAGCTCGCTAACGTCTTGGCTTTTCCAGAGTACATAGGAATGGCCAGGGCGATGCTGTCCTGGGTCGCCTGGAAAGAAGGGCGCTTTTCTGACGCCGAACTGATAGGGCGAGAGGCTCTGGGGCATTGGCGGAGCGGCGTCGTCAACTATCCCTTCTACTGGGTCGCCCTCTGGCCGCTCATGGCCGTCCGCCTCGCCGACGGGCGCTGTGAGGAAGCTGTCACGGCGGCCCGCGAGCTGGTGAGCCCAGACCAGATGCACCTGCCGATCGAGCTCGAGACGACGCTGGCGTCTGCCATCGCAGCCTGGGACAGCCACCGGCCTGAAGTCGCGGGAGAGCGGCTGAACCACGCCTTGCAGCTGGCAGATCAACTCGACTTCGCCTGACGCCGCCCTTAGTGCGGGAGCCGGTGTCACCTTGCGTGATGAGAGCCTCCGGCCACATTGACCTAATGCCTGGTGCTGGCGGTCAAGGGTTACCGGCGCGCCCTGATTCGACAGTCTAGGCGCCAAGGAATCGTCCAAGAGTGCGGCTGAAACCCTCCAAGAGTGGGGTGAAACATCCAAGAGTGACCTCTCGTCGGCGCCTTCAAACGGGCTGAGCTGCGCAAACGACCTAAGGAGGCGGTCGCAAGACGCCACTCTTGGAGCTTTCGCCCCACTCTTGGACGTCTCAGCACCCACTCTTGGAGCTTTCGCCCCACTCTTGGACGTCTCAGCACCAACTCTTGGACGTTCCAGCACGGCGAGCGAAGGCCGCGTCAGACGTCGATCGTGGCCTCGGTCGTCGTCTCGTGGTCGCCGGCCAATGCCGGTGGTCCGTCGCGGCCCTGGGCGCCTGCCGCTCGCGTGGTGCTTCGCAGCTCGACGTTGGGCAGGAGCCAGACGACGACGAAGGCGAGCAATGCGATCGGGACGGCCAGGACGAACACGTCCTGGATGGAACTGGCGTAAGCCTGCACGAACCCATGCCGCACCGGCGCCGCCAGCTGCCGGAGCATCTGTGGGGTCACGCTTGAACCGGCGAACCCCTTGGGCAAGCTGACGCCCTTTAGCTGCGACGACAGTTTGCCCACCAGGACATTGGAGAAGATGGCCCCGAAGATGGCAGCCCCGAACGAGCCGCCGATGGAACGGAAGAAAGTGGCTCCCGAAGTGGCCACACCCAGTTCGCTCTGGGGCACCGCGTTTTGGGTCACGAGCACCAAGACCTGCATCACCAGGCCGAGCCCGATCCCGAGCACGACGAGGTCCGCTGTCTGGGCCAAGGCGCCCGTGGTGGGCGACAAGCGCGAAAGCATGAGCAGGCCGAGGGTCATGATCGCCGTACCGGCGATGGGGAACGCCCTGTAGCGGCCCGTCCTGGAGATGGCCTGGCCTGAACCGATGGAGGTTGCCAGCATGCCTGCCATGAGGGGCAAGAGCAGGAGGCCCGATGTAGTCGGGTTGGCCCCCTTGACCACCTGGAAGAAAAGGGGCAGGAATGTGATCGCCCCGAACATGGCGAACCCGACGATGAAGCCCACCGCGCTGGCCGCCGAGAATGTCCGGTTGGAGAACAGGTGCAGTGGGAGGACGGGCTCTTTCGCGCTGCGCTCGATGTAGGCGAAAATGCCGAGGAACACGGCCCCGGCCGCGCCCATCAGTATTATCGGCAGGGAAGCCCAGGCATAGGTCGTGCCTCCAAGGCTCGTGAGCAGGACGAGCCCGGTGACGCCGAGGCTCAAAGTCACTATCCCGGCATAGTCGATGTCGTGATGGAGCCGGCTCAGGTGGCCGGGAACCTGGCTGGCGATGACGACCAGCGCGACGGCGCCGAGAGGGATGTTCACATAGAAAATCCAGCGCCACGAGAGGTTGTCGACCAAGACACCGCCGAGGAGCGGCCCGGCCACGCTGGCCAGGCCGAAGGTGGCGCCGAACAAGCCCTGGTACCGGCCCCGGTCGCGGGGCGAGACGATGTCGCCCACAATGGCTTGAGCACCGACCATCAACCCGCCCGCGCCCAGGCCCTGTAGGGCGCGGCACGCCACAAGCATGACCAGGCTGGTGCTAAACCCGGACAAGACTGAACCGGCCAGAAAAAGGACGATCGAGGCCTGGAAGAAAGTCTTGCGCCCGTACTGATCGCCCAACTTGCCCCACAGGGGCGTGGATACGGTGGCCGCGAGCAGGTAGGCCGTGACCACCCAGGTGATGTGCGAACCGCCGTGCAGGTCGGCCACGATGGTCGGCAGGGCGGTGGACACGATGGTCTGGTCGAGAGCGGCCAGCAACATCCCGAGCATCAAGGCTCCGATGATGGCAAGGACGCGCCGGTGGGTAAGGCCCATCGGGCCCTCGAGCATGGGTTGAGCCCCGGCCTTGTCAAGCCTGTGCTGAGCGGTGGCCGTCAGCCCGCCTGCCGGCGGGCGATTAATGGGTGGTTGGTAGCTCATACGTTGGGTACCTTTTCTTCGACGAAGGAGCCGGGAGCTTTTGACAGGCCCGCAGCGTGGGACCGAGCCGGGGGGCAAGCCCCCGCCAGGTAAGTGAGGCTCTTGGGCAGCGCTTCGGTCAACGGCCCGGCGCCAATGGTGAAGCCTTGGGCCAGCAGGTCCAAACCAGCATCGGCCACGTCACGTAAGGGGCAAGTCCCTCCCTGCCCGGCCCACAAAGCACCTGCTACCCGCATAACGCTGAGGGCGCAGGTGGTGACCAGGGACGCGTATCCCCTCAGGCGCTCGTCGCCGCCGAGGCGCTGGACGACCGTGTCGGCGATCGCCTGTTCCACCTCGGCCATGTGCTTGCTATAGGCCATCCTCACCTCGGGCTGGCCGTGGACGGCATAGAAACGCCGCAGCCACACGGTGTGGTCTTCGCCCGACAGGTCGATGTCCTCGCTGATGGCATCGGCCCGGGCCATGAGTACGCAGCGGATGGCGTCTAACGGCGGCATGTCGGCAGGCAGGGCGAGCAGCTCAGCGCGGATCACCTCCACCTGCTCGGGGTCTTCGCCTACGACGGCGGCTTCCTTGGAGCTGAAGTAATTGAAGAATGTGCGCACCGAGACGTCCACCGCGTTGGCAATGTCCTCCACCGTCACGTTGTGGTAGCCGCGTTCGCTGACCAGGTCCAGCGCCGCCGCCTTTAGGGCCAAGCGTGTCTCGCGCTTCTTGCGCTCCCGTCGCCCTTCTCCCTCCCCTATCTGCTGCATGCTATGTAATCTTACACGACATGCAGAAGTTCTGTCACCGCAATTTTCACCGGTCGCCCCGGCACCCTGGCGTTCGGGGCCGAGGTGGGGCGAGGGCGTGCAAAGTAAACCATTCGCGCGAGGCGGCACGTGAGCGTGCTGCCTGTCCCGGGGGTGGCGCAGATGAGGTACGAACGAGCGGGGCCCTGGTCACATGACCGCCGCCACGAGCCGGTACCGAAGGCGCCTCGCCTACGACCGCTGGTCCTCGGGACCAGATGTGGGCGGCGGAACGTTCTGTGAGGACCGAGCCAACGCGACCACCTCGCTCCCTGTCGAGTTCGAGAGGCTCCAGGTCATGTCGTCCTGCGAGGAGGAGCAAGCCCACGTGCCGGACGCCCCGTCCATTGCGCTACTGCTCCCCTTGATAGGGTGTGTTGCGCCTTTTAGCTGGATCTGAAAAGAGCCACCGGGCAAAGCTCGTAATGCGAGGGAGCCGGAAAGGCCCTCCTTCGATTCGCTATAACTGAGCGCGAGCTGAATATCACCCTGCCAGTACGCATCCCCAATGGCCGAGCTCCCGTTGAAATCGATTTCCGCCCGATTTGTTGTCACGGTTGCGTGTGCCCCCGCGATACCTGAGGCGGATCCCTCCGCGGTGTGGAGCGTCCAGTCTGTCGTGACCCAGTCGCCAATGAGGCATACCGTGTCGTTGAAGGCGCTAATATCGTAATGTGCGCCGTCGACATCGCCCGTTATTGCCACCCAAACCTCACTCGGCGCGAGGCGCGGGAGTACCTGGAGCTCGACGCTGTCAGCGCAATTGTTGAGGCAGAACTTGTGGTCCAACG
>DATJST010000541.1:0-2605 GCA_035503975.1 Acidimicrobiales bacterium
CTTCGTCCAAGAACGTCTCGCAGAACTCAGCCGCCCCGGTCGCCTGCTTGATGGCACGGACCTCCACGCCGCGGGCATGCATGTCGACGACCATGCAGCTGATGCCCTTGTGCTTCGGAGCGTTGGTGTCGGTACGGGCCAAGAGGATGCAGAAGTCGGCCTCCATGGCCATGCTGGTCCAGATCTTCTGCCCCGTCACTACGTAATGGTCGCCGTGGCGCTCGGCCCTGGTCTGCAGCCCGGCAAGGTCCGATCCGGCATTTGGCTCGGAAAAACCCTGGCACCAGACCTCCCCGGCGAGTATCCCGGGCAGGTAACGGTCGCGCTGAGCGTCGGTGCCCGAATGTATGATTGAAGGGGCAGCGTTGTACAGAGCCACCTGGTAGAGACCGTTACGGGGGGCGTCGCCCCGGGCCAGTTCCTCCGCCAGCACCACCTGCTCGGCGACGGTGAATCCGCGGCCCCATGGCCGAGGCCAGTGTGGCGCCAACCAGCCCGCCTCGGCCAGCTCCGCCGCCCACCATCGTTGGAAGGCGGCCAGCTGTTCGTGGCTGACCCCCAACTGCTGCTGGCGCCAATCCTTCGGCACGTGACTCGCGCACCAGCCACGCACCTCGTGCCGCAGGGCCTCGAGCCGCTCGCCCTCATCCATACCAAAAGATTACCCTCAATACGGCGGCACAACAAGTTCGCTGCAGCCCGAGAAAGGGCTTGACCTTGATTTATGATACTTAATAGGATGGGTGTGTGACTCACCCATCTCTGAAGGTAGACGCCTCGTTGGAAGAGGAGTTCGTCAAGGCCGCCGCCTACGCGCTGACCGACGAAGACATCGAAAGGTCACGGCTGCTGTTGGGCATCGATACGGCCAGCAAGCACCGTGAGTTGTTCTCCGTGGCCAGTGTCGATGCCATCCGCAACTGGTCTCTCGGGATCGGGGACGACAACCCGCTATATACCGAGGAGGAATATGGTCGCCGCACCAGGTGGGGTTCCCAAGTCGGTCACGGGACGCTCGTCGGCCACGTCAAGACGCCGATGTTGGGCGATCCGGTACCCGACGAGATCAAGCGACAGACCAAGAGCTTGTTCCGCGGCATTCACGTCTTCGTGTCGGGCGGCACTTGGGATTGGTATCGCCCAATTTATCCCGGTGACCGCATCTTCTCATTCGCCGGTGAAGAGAGCGTCGATATCAAGGAGTCTGCGTTCGCGGGGCGATCACTGGTGCAGGTGCGCCGCGACGTCGCCATCAACCAGAGGGGAGAAGTCGTCGGGGTATACCGCATACTGCGGATACTGACTGAAAGGCAGGCGGCGAGAGAGACAGGCAAGTACGCCCAGATCGAAGCCGCTCATTACAGCGACCAGGACTACGAGCGCATCGACGCCATCTACGAATCGGAGCAGCGACGAGGCGCCGAGAAGAGATTCTGGGAGGACGTCAACGTCGGCGATCAGCTCCCGGCCATGGTGAAGGGCCCACTGACCGTCACCGAGATCATCGCGTTCCATGCCGGTGGCTACGGGTTCGTCCCCTACGGGCTTCGGTCCTCCCGCGTCGGCTACAAGAACCGCAAGCGCATCGCGCCGTTCTACGTCAAGAACGGACAGGGCATATGGGACGTGGCGCAGCGGCTGCACTGGGACTCCGAGTGGGCCGAGGCCATCGGCAACCCGATGGCCTACGACTACGGGGTCATGCGCGAGTGCTGGTTCCATCACTACGTGACCGACCGGGCCGGCGACAACGCGTTCGTGCTGCGCCAGCACGACTCGATGCGAAAGTTCAACTACCACGGCGACACGCAGTTCCTGTCGGGCGAGGTCATCGGCAAGCGCGAGGAGGACGGCCTGCACCTCGTGGACCTGACGATGACCATGACTAACCAGCGGGGCGCGGCGACCTCGTTCGGTGAGGCCACGGTCGCCCTGCCCAGCCGTGAGCACGGCCCGGCCCTGCTGCCGAAGGTGCCGGCGGACCTGGAACGCAAGACAATCCAGATGTGGGAACGCCACCTGGAACTGGCGGCCGAGCGCGGGAGGCGGGCATGAGCGCTCTCAAGATCCCCGCCGGGGATGTCACCCTCACCGCCGACGGGTACGGCGATCCGGCCGCGCCACCGGTGGTGCTGCTGCACGGCGGCGGCCAGACACGGCACTCCTGGGGCACGACCGCACGCGACCTCGGGTCGTCAGGCTGGCACGCGGTCACGGTGGACCTGCGCGGCCACGGCGAGAGCGACTGGTCCCCCGACCATCGCTACGGCCTGGACAAGTTCGCGACCGACCTGACGCGCATCGTCGAGTACATAGGTAGCCCGCCGGTCCTCATTGGCGCCTCGCTGGGCGGGAACGCCGCACTCGCCGCCCTTGGACACTTCCCCGAGCTCGCCCTCGGCCTCGTCCTTGTCGACGTATCGCCCTTCTTGCAGCCCGCGGGCGCGAGCCGGATCCGGGACTTCATGACGGCAAGGTCAGCCGAGGGCTTCGGCTCGCTGGAGGAAGCGGCCGACGCGGTTGCCGCCTACCTGCCGCACCGGCGCCGGCCGGGCAACCTTGAGGGGCTGCGCAAGAACCTGCGGAGCGTCGACGGCCGCTGGTA
>DATJST010000542.1:0-22202 GCA_035503975.1 Acidimicrobiales bacterium
GGTGGCGGCGGCGAGGCGAGCAGCGGCGGCCGCTCCGGCGGCGGCAGCAGCAGCGGGGCGAGCGGCGGCGGCGGGGCCGGTGGGGCAGGCAGCGGCAGCGGGGAGAGCAGCAAGCGGGCAGGTCCGAAGCGCGAGGGAAGCTCGTCGGGCGGCGGAGCCAAGGTAGCCGCCGCTTCCTAGGCGGGTGGCCAGGCCGGGCGGTCGCACCTGGCGTATCTGGGTGCGATGGAGGGTTCCGGTCGCGCCTGCGTTGCTCGGTGCAACGAATTGACGCCCAGTTCGCCCGCTCGCGACCAGAACCGTCGGCTGCGACCACACTGCGTGTTCAGAATGCCCAGCGGGCCGGCCCAACGACCGCAGAGCGTGTGCCCGGGCGCGGGGCCCGGCTCGCGTCGGTCACCCGCAAAGGGTGTGACGCCGCCAACCGGGCGCCTTCCTTAGCGCGGGGACGGTTTGCGAGCCGTCCGGACCGCCCTTTATGCGCGCGCGACCCCCACCGGGCAGCTGACACCGGTGCCGCCGAGGCCGCAGTACCCGCGCGGGTTCTTGGCCAGGTACTGCTGGTGGTACTCCTCGGCGTAATAAAACGGGCCGGCCGGGGCGATCTCGGTGGTGATCTGCGGGTAGCCGGCCTGGGCGAGGACGCCCTGGAAGGCGTCGCGCGACCCGATCGCGGCCTGTTCCTGCGCGTCTGAGAAGGTGAATATGGCCGAGCGGTACTGCGGGCCGACGTCGTTGCCCTGGCGCATCCCCTGAGTCGGGTCGTGGTTCTCCCAGAACAGCTTCAGGAGCTGCTCATAGCTGATCTCGCCCGGCTGGTGGACGACAAGCACCGACTCGGCGTGGCCGGTCAGCCCAGTGCACACGCGCTCATAGCTCGGGTTGGGCACCCGGCCACCCGAGTAGCCCACCGCGGTTACCCATACTCCGGGCGCTTGCCAGAAGACGCGCTCCGCCCCCCAAAAGCAGCCCATCGCGAAAATGGCCTGTTCGCTGCCCTCAGGAAAGGGACCTTCGAGGCTACGCCCGTTGACGAAGTGCTGCATCGGAACCTCCTGCCTGGAGGCCGGGGCTTTGCGGCCCCAGGCCCTAAACACCGCTCATCGACATTTCTGAGATGGCCAGGGTAAGGCCGGCAGCGCTAGAAGGGCGCCACTCGAGGTCTGACCCGACGGCCACCACACCCTGGAGCATGCGCTGCAGGTTGGAGGCGATCGTGACCTCCCGAACCGGTGCGCCGGGCGCCCCGCCCTGCACCAGCAGGCCTTCCGCCCCAACCGAAAAATCGCCGCTCACCGGGTTCACGCCCGAGTGCACGCCGCTCAGGGACTGGACCAGGAGCCCATCGCCCACCTCGGCCATCACCTCCAAGGGGCTCAAGGCCCCGGGCACCAGGCATACGGCCCTGGCCCCCACGCTCGGGACCGACTTGTAGCCTGCCCGGATGGCGTTGGCAGTGGACGAGGTGCCGGCGCGGCGGGCCGCCGTCGTGTCGTACAGGTAGCTGCGCAGTACCCCGTCTTCGATCATTAGGTTGCGCCGCCCCGCCAGGCCCTCGTCGTCCCAGGCCGAGGCGCCCCACGCCTGCGCGTTGGTCGGGTCGTCCACAAGGGTGATCCCGGTGCTCGCCACCTGTTCCCCGAGCCGGTCGGCGAACAGCGACGTCCCCTTCAGCACCCGCTCCCCGCTCAGCGCAGAGGCCACCAGGCTGAGCAGCTGCGCGGTGACGCGCGGCTCGAAGACCACGGGCACATGGGCCGAACGTGGTTTCCCCGCGCCGAGCAGGCGCACGGCCCGGTGCACGGCTTCGCTGGCTGCGGCAGACGGGTCAAGATCCGTGGCCGAGCGCCCGCACGTCGAGCCATGGCCCTGCTTGCTCCCGCTCCCGTCGCTCGCCACCGCTGCCACCGATAGGTAGCACGCCGTGGCGCGCTCGCTCGCCCGCACCCCAAGTGAGCTGGCAACAGCCGTTTCGGACGATACGTCGCCCCAACGTGACCACTCGACTTGAGTGATGCGGTGGTCGAGGCCGCGGACCTGACGCTCCAAGTCGATGGCAGTCGCGACCTTGTGCTCGGTCCTGAGGCAGGCCAACTCCTCGCGCCACAAGTCGAGCTCGGCGGGCAGGGTTTTGTCGGGCTCGGCTAGACCGACCCAGGGCTCGGGGCTGGCGAAGCTGGCGTTGTCTCGCGCCTCTTGGAGCGCCTCGGCCATGGCGCCCTCGTCCAGGGAACCAACGTAAGCGAAGCCCTGACGGCCATCGCTGACGACGCGAACGCCCGCACCTGCCGACGCTGCCGAGGACATGGACTCCACTTCGCCCTGGTACACGTGGATCTCCGTGTCGGTGGCGCGCGAGAGGTAGGCCTCGACCTGCTCGCCCGGCCGCGACCAGGCCACCACTTTCTCCGCCAACGCGAGCAGTTCGCTCACCGTGCCGTGCCCCCGATCGTAAGTGCCCGGACCCGGAGCGTCGGCTGGCCCATACCAACAGGAACGGATTGGCCCTGCTTCCCGCAGGTGCCCGGACGGCCCATGGCAAAGTCGTTGGCCACGGCGTCGATGTCGCGCAGTACTTGAGGGCCGTTACCGATCAAGTTGGCGTCACGGACCGGCTCGGAGAGCTGGCCGTCCTCGATCAAGTACGCCTCGGTCATGCCGAACACGAAGTCACCCGTCGTCGTGTTCACCTGGCCGCCGCCGAGTTGGGCTATGTAGACGCCATGGGGTGTCTGGCGCAATAGCTCGTCGGGATCATCCTCTCCGGCCAACAGGTACGTGTTGGTCATGCGCACCATGGGCAGGTGCTGATAGCTCTGGCGCCGGCCGTTGGCCGCCCCGGAGCGGCCCTCCTGGCGCGCCCGCAGCCAGTCCCACATGTAATCCGTGAGCACACCGTCCCGGATCAGGACGTTGCGCGACGCCGGGTGACCCTCGTCGTCGATGGCCAGGGCGCCCCACTCCTGGCTCATGGTGCCGTCATCGACCAGGGTCACGAAGGGGCTGGCCACTTGCTCGCCCACCCGACCGGTGAACACCGACGTGGACTTCACGATGTGGTCGGCCTCCAGTCCATGCCCGCAGGACTCGTGGAAAAGGACGCCCCCGCTGCCCCGCTTGATCACCACCGGGAGCATCCCCGATGGCGCCGGCCGGGCCCGGAGCTTGCGCAGGGCGCGCTGGGCCGCAGTCCCGGCCATTTCGTCGACGTCGCGCCTGTCGAAAAGCTCGAAACCCATCGTGGCGCCGACCGACTCCGTGCCCGTCTGTTTACCCGTGTCACCGCTGGCCACGACCGAGACGTTGAAACGCACCCTCACCTGGTCGTCGCCGGCCAGCAGGCCCTCTGAGTTGGCCACCAGCACCCGGCGGCGGCTCTCCCCGTAGCTTGCAGTGACCTGGCGGACAGCCCCACCGGCGGACCGGGCGCTTGCATCGGCGCGGCGGAGCAGTTCGACCTTGGCCGCCTTCGGAACGGCACCGGGCAGCACCTCGACCGGTGCGGGGCTGGCTCCGGAGGCGCGCGCCAGGGCGACATCGCGGGCGCGGTCGCCTCCGGTGCGAGCGGCAGCCGCAGCGGCCTCGGCAGCCATGAACAGGCCCTTTTCGGACAAGTCGGCAGTGTGGGCAAAGCCGGTAGTGCCGCCGAAAACGACGCGGATGCCCGCACCCACCTCGCGGCCCGAGCTCATGTCCTCAACTCGGCCGTCGTCGAGGCAGATCGCGGTGCCCCGGCGGTCCTCGGCGAAGACCTCGGCAAAGTCACCTCCGCTGGCCAGGGCCCGGTGCAGTACCTGGGCCAGCACCACCTCGTCTATGAGCGCCTGGTCTGCTGCCATGTGGCAAACCTAGCCATGCCCGGCGGCCACGCAGGAGCAGCCCGCAGGGAGACCGCGGGCGGGTGCCGGGCGCACGGCTCGCTGCCGAGGCGCGGCGCACGGCCGTGCAGGGCCGTGCGGGGCCGTGCGGGCCGTGCCGGGTGGGCTGCAGCGCCGCCGAGACGGTAGCCTCAAGAGGATGCTGCTCGAAACGGTCAACGGGCCGAGCGACCTGCGCCGGCTCGACTACCCGCAGCTGAGCGAACTGGCCTCAGAGATCCGGGAGTTCATCGTCCAGGCGGTCTCATCGGCCAACAGCGGCCACCTCGGGAGCAACCTCGGGGTAGTGGAGCTGACGATCGCACTGCACCGGGTGTTCAGTTCGCCTCGCGATTACCTGATATGGGACACAGGGCACCAGGCCTACGTGCACAAGCTGCTGACCGGGCGGCGCGAGATGTTCACCTCGCTGCGCCAGGGCGGCGGCCTTTCCGGTTACCCCTCACGAGCCGAATCGGTCCACGATTGGGTGGAGAACAGCCACGCGTCCACGGCCTTGTGCTACGCCCACGGCCTCGCCGCGGCCGTCGAACGCAGCCAGAACCCCAACCGCCACGTCGTCGCCATCGTGGGCGATGGTGCTCTCACCGGGGGTATGGCGTACGAGGGCCTCAACAACCTCGGCCACAGCGGCTCGCGAGTAATCGTGATCCTCAACGACAACGGGCGCAGTTACGCCCCGACGGTCTCGCGCCTCTCAGAGAGCCTGAGCCGTATCCGCCTCCACCCGGGTGTGAGCTCGGCCCGGCGGCGCATGGAATCGGTGCTGAAAGAGCTGCCGCGGGTAGGCCCGCTGGCATATTCGAGCTTGCAAGGGTTTTATTCGGCGATCCGCGAAGTTGTCGAACCACCGGTGTTCTTCGAGACCCTTGGCGTGCGTTACGTGGGACCGCTCGACGGGCACGACATCGCCGGGATGGAGCAGGCGTTCCGCCAGGCGGCGGCCTTCAACGGCCCGATCGTGGTGCACGTCATCACCCAGAAGGGCAAAGGGTACAAGCCCGCCGAAGACGACGAAGAAAAATGCCTGCACGACACGAGTTCTTTCGATCCTGCGGTCGGGCCGACGGAATCCTCCCGGGCGCTGAACGGTTATACCTTGGCCTTCAGTGACGCCCTCTTGGAGCTGGGCGAGGTTTACCCCGACCTTGTCGCCCTCACCGCGGCGATGCCGGGGCCAACTGGACTGCTGCCGTTCCAGGCTCGTTGGCCGGACCGGTTTTTCGACGTTGGCATCGCCGAACAGGCCGCTGTGACCTCGGCGGCCGGTATGGCGATGGGCGGATTACGGCCAATTGTGGCCGTTTATTCCACGTTTTTCAGCCGCGCCTTCGACCAGGCCAACCTGGACGTGGGCCTTCACGGCCTGCCCGTCGTGTTCTCCCTGGGCCGGGCCGGGATCACCGGTGACGACGGGCCGAGCCACCACGGCATCCTGGACATGGCGCTGAGCCTCAAGATCCCGGGCATGACCATATTTGCTCCGTCGTCTGCCGAGGAGCTGCGGGTCATGCTGGCCACGGCGCTACAGCTATCCGGTCCCGCCGTTGTGCGCTACCCCAAGACGGCGGCTCGCCACGTGCCTGCCGACCAGGTCGGCTCGGGCCTATCGGCCCGCCTGGTGCGCCGGGGCGACGGTTCAGTTTGCATCCTGGCCGTGGGCAAGCTGTTGGAGGCGGCTGAGCACGCGGCCCAACTGCTCGCGGCCGAAGGGGTGGAGGCCACGGTGTGGGACGTCCGGGTGGTGCGGCCCCTCGACCCGGCCATGGTGGCCGACGCCGGGCAGCACAACTTTGTCGTGAGTGTGGAGGACGGGATCCGCAACGGCGGGGCGGGGAACTTCATCGAGGACGCTATAGCCGACCTGCACCCGAGCCGCTTGAGCCCGCCGGTGCTCAACCTCGGGGTCCCCACCGTGCATATCCCGCACGGCAAGCCGGAGCGCATCCTACGCCAGCTCGGCCTCGACGGGCCCGGTATCGCCGCTTCCATATTCCGGGCCATCGAGCACGTGGGCGAGGTGGTAGCGGCGGGCGGTCGGGCGGCCCCTGAGAACCAGACGGCGGACGGCGCCGGGCGCGCGGCGGTGGATGCGATTATCAGTGCGAGTGCCCAAGCCGACCTGGCCGAGGTGCGTCCGTCGCAGGCAGATGGCGACGGTCCCATTGACGGGTTGCACAGCGTTGACGGGGTGGGGGTCGCGGTCCCCGCCGAGCGCACACGGTAGAACTGGCCTCGTTCCGCGCATGCGGCCGTGGACAGCCGGCAGGTGTCCTGGCCGGGTAACTTTTGGCCCTCTAAGGTAAGGTCCCAGCCTTCTAGAGCGTGCGCGCTTGATCGCCTCTTGCATTTCTGAAACGACATGAAATATGATGTGTCTAGCACTTCCCCTGCGCTTGCTCAGGAACCACCCGCTGCTTTGTGTCCACCCGGGAGGCACCATGAACCCTCTTATCTGCTTCGCGCCCGAAATCCTGCATGTCCGCCCGTGGCCCGATGAGGACCTGGGCCCCCCAGGTTTCGACGCCCGGTCCGGTTACGTCGAGGAGTACTGGCTTGGGATCCTCGGCCCGTCAACGGTGTGGTTGCTCAGGCGTTTGGCGGCCGGTTTCGACTACAGCCCGACCGGCTTCGACCTCGACCTGGCCGAGACGGCCCGTTCGCTCGGGCTCGGCGACCGCAGCGGCCGGCACTCACCGTTCGTGCGCAGCATAAACCGGACGATCCAGTTCGGCATAAGTATGTTGAGCGGGCCGGACCAGCTCTCGGTCCGCCGCCGCCTACCCATGCTCAGCCGGAGACAACTCGCCCGTCTGCCACAAAGCCTTCAGGTCCGCCACGCCGCATGGGAGGAGGAGGTTTTGAAGGCGGTCGCGGCGCCCTCGACGGCCGAACAGCTGGCCGGCTGACCCGTGAAGTTGAAGCGCGTCGTCACAATTTTCCCACCGTGTCGACGAGGCAACTGGCTGCGCCGGTCGTTCAGGCCGCCCCGCCGCCGACCAGTTCAAATGCCTGCCACATGGCCGCGTACCGGCCCCCAAGGTCGAGCAGTTCGTCGTGGGTGCCGACCTCGGCCACGCGCCCGTGGTCGAGGACGACGATGCGGTCAGCGGACTGGGCGGTCTGGAGCCGGTGGGCGATGAGGATAGTCGTCCGGCCCTCGGCCACCTGGCGCATAGCCGCTGCCACCCGCGCCTCGGTGGCGAGGTCGAGGTTGGAGGTCGCTTCGTCGAGGAGCAGCACGGCCGGCTTGACCAGCTCCGCGCGGGCCAAGGCAACCAACTGGCGCTGGCCAGCCGACAGCGATCGGCCTCGCTCGGTAATGCGGTGGTGGTAGCCGCTCGGGAGGGCGGCGATGAAGTCGTGGGCGCCGACAGCGCGGGCGGCCGCCTCCACCTCGGCGTCAGGTGCCTCTGGGCGCCCATAGGCGATGTTGTCACGCACCGTCCCCGAAAAAAGGAACGCCTCTTGGGGCACATAGCCGAGCTGGCGGCGGAACGCCTGCAGCTCCAGGCCGCGAAGGTCATGGCCGTCGACGGTCACGCTGCCCGAGGCCGGGTCGTAGAAGCGAGCCAGGAGCTTCATCACCGTGGACTTGCCCGCCCCGGTCTCGCCTACCAGCGCCACAGTCTCGCCGGCACGGACGCGGAGGTCGATGCCGCGGATAGCCTCGGGCGGCCGCGGCCGGGCGGGGCCGCTGGGGAGGCCGCTGCTCGCCGCCAGGGCGGCCCCGTCGCTCCATGCCCGGGAGCCGCTGGGGGGGCCGCCGGCGCTGCTGCCGGCGCGGGCGATCGCGTCACTGCGTGCCCGGGAGCCGCCGCGGCGACCGTCGCGGGCGCCACCGCCGCGGCCGTCCAGCCCTGCGAGAGCGTCGCCGAGCGGGCTCGGCCGGAGCGGGTAGCTGAAGCGGACGTCGTTCAGGGCGAGCTCACCGACCAGACGGCCCGGGTCGATGGCGTCGGGCGGCTCAGGGGTCCCGGTGTCGAGCTGCATGAGCTCGGCGATCCGCCGCACCGACACCCGGGTTTGCTGCCAGGAGTCGAAGACCTGGGACAACTGCTGGATGGGAGAGAAGAACAGGTCGATGTACAGGATGAAAGCGATCAGGGCACCCGGGGCGAGCTGGTGCCGTGCGATGAGGTCGGCGCCCACCCCGAGGACGATGGCGTCGGCGCCGTTCGAGAGGAACTGGACGAACGGGAAGTACACGGCGACGAGGCGCTGGGCCGCCACCCGGGACTCTAGGTAATCGTGCCCGAAGCGGTGGAAGCGCCGCTCGGTATGGGCTGCATGCACGAACGCTTGCGACTCGCGCACGCCCGAGAGGCTCTCCTGGAAGTCGGCGTTGACGATAGCGATGCGTTCTCGGGCCAGGTCATAAAGGACGGCGGCACGGCGCCGGAAAATGACGGTGGCCACCGACAGTGGGAGTACCACGCTCAACGTGCACAAACCCAGTTCCGGGTTGATCACCACCAGCGCCACCCCCACCCCCACGAAGGTCACCATGGCGACCAGCGCTGCGAGCAGCCCGTTCTCAATCAACGCCTCGAACTGGTCGACATCTGTGGTCATGCGCGTCATGATGCGCCCGGCCATCTCGCGTTCGTAGTAGTCGAGCGACAAGCGCTGGAGGTGGGCGAAGATGCGAACGCGCAGCGAGAGCATGATCCGTTGCGCCGCCCGACCGGTGACGAGCGTCTCCGCTACCTGGTCCACCATGTCGGCCACGGTGACCAACAGGTAGGCGGCCGAGGCAGCCAGCAATACGGCCAGCGACCCCTTGGCCACACCGCTGTCGAGGCCCTCCTTCACGAGCACTGGGCCGGCCAGTGAGGCGAGGCCGTCAATGACGACCAGGGCCAGGCCTGCCAGCAGGGGGCGGCGGAACGCCGCGAGCAGCCGGCGCAGGTTGAAGCCGCGGTCCTGCACCGATTCTCGCTCGACATCGACGTCTGGGTGGTCCTTCACCGGCGGCAAGGCGTCGACGCGGGCCAGGAGTTCAGGAGTGGGGGCGAGGTTGAGCCGCCACCCTCCGGCACTACCCCCGAGCCCAGGACCAATGCTCGGGGGGCCGACAGCGGCGGCCGAGCCGCCGCCCACGCGCCCGCTGCGACCGCTCGCGGCGGCAGCCTCCGCCCAGGCCGACGCCGTGACCCCGTTCCCGCTCCGGCCGGATGCCCCGGCCCGCGCGGCCAGGGGAGCCAAGAGCTCGATGCGTCCGCTCAACTGGGTGGCCAAGGACTGGTCCAGCCCGGAGAGCAGGGACCGGTAGTGCCCGCTGCGAGCGACCAGTTCTTGGTGGGTGCCCTGGTCGACGACGTGGCCCTGCTCCAAGACCACGACCCGGTCCGCAAGGTGGAGCGTCGAGCGGCGGTGGGCGATGAGCAGTGTCGTGCGCCCGGCGGTTACCTCACGCAAAGCCGCGTGGATGGACTCTTCCACGTTGGAGTCGACGGCGCTGGTGGCATCGTCCAAGACGAGGATGCGGGGGTCGAAAAGGAGCGCACGGGCCAGGCAGACCCGCTGGCGCTGGCCGCCGGAGAGCGTGAGGCCGCGCTCTCCCACGACCGTGTTATAGCCCCGGGGCAGCTCAGAGATGAACTCATGGGCCTGCGCCGCCCGGGCCGCCGCCTCGATCTGGGCGTCTGTCGCGTCGGGCCGGCCGTAGGCGATGTTGTCGCGCACGGACTCGGAGAAGAGGAAGCTTTCTTCGAACACGACGCCGATCTGGCGGCGCAGCGACGCGAGCGAGAGGTCGCGCACGTCGCGGCCGTCGACCCGCACGGAGCCCGTGGACACGTCGTAGAACCGCGGCAACAGCAAGGAGGCCGTGGACTTGCCGCTCCCACTGGCGCCCACCAGGGCCACTCTTTCACCCGGCGCGATGTGCAGGTCGAAGCCCCGGAGAACGGGCTCCCCGCCGCTGTAGGCGAAGTCGACAGCGCAGAAGTCGACACGGCCTTGGAGGGTTCCCGGATCCTCGGCGTCCGGCCTGTCCGCGATGGCCGGCGTCATGTCAAGCAGCTGGAAAATGCGTTCGACCCCGGCGCGGGCTTGCTGGCCGACTGTAAGGATGTTGCCCAGCTGGCGGGCGGGTGCGAGCATCTGGGCGATGTAAGTGGAAAAGGCCAGGAAGGTCCCGAGCGTGATTTCGTGGCGGATCGCCAGCCACCCGCCGAAGGCGAGGATGGCCACTTGGCCGAAGGCGGGGATCGCCTCGAGCAGCGGCTGGTAGCGAGACATCAGCCGGACCGCTCTCATCTGCGAGCCGTACAGGGCCTTCGCGGCCCCGACCACACGGCCGAGCTCGGCCCCTTCCTGGCCGAAGGCTTTGACGACGCGCACGCCGTTGACGTCCTCGTCGACGATCTGGGCCACGTCGCCCTCGCGCTGCTGGCCGTCCCAGGTGGCCGGGAAGATCCTCCAGCGCATCCGGTAGGACACGAGGAAAAGGGCCGGGGCCACGACGAGGCTGACGATGGCGAGCGGCGGCGACAGCCAGATCATCATGACCAGCGACACCACCATGAGCAAGACGTTGCCCGACAGAAGGGGAAAGAAGCCGAGTAAGCCCTGGACGAGGGTCGAGTCGGAGTTGGCCCGGGCCACGAGTTGTCCCGTGGGCATGCGGTTGAGGTTGTCGAAGTCCATGACCTGCAAGTGGTCGTGCATTGCGTTGCGCAAGTCGTACTGGACGGCGAGGGCGACCCGGCCGCCCCGGTAGCGGCGCAGGTAGGCAAAGCCGAAGGCCGCGACCGCGAGGGCGATCAGAACGGTGAGCCAGGGCCAGAGGGCGGAGCGGTGGGCGACGATCACACGGTCAACGATCTCGCGCTCGACGAGGGGCACGACGGTCTGGCACACACTGCCGAGCAGGGCGGCGGCCAAGGAGAGCAGGACGTCGCGGCGGTGGCCGAGCATGTAGCCCCACAGTCGCCGCACCCATCCCGGGCCCACCCCTGGGCCGGGCGGCGGCGAGCCGTTCGCCTCGTTGGCGCGGCTCACGCCGTACTCCCCGTACTCCCCGCTCCGGCCGCTCCCGCCGCTCCCGCCGCTCCCGCTGCTCGAAACGCTCAATTGCTGCTGGCCCGGCCCGCCCCGGTCTGGGTCTTGCGGCTGGCGGTGTGCTGGGCAGCAGCTATCTGTTCGATCGCCTGGCCCACCCAAGCCAGGGATTGCAGGACCCGTGCCGCGTCAGGTGTCCGCCGGCAGACGTCCTCCACCCATGCGGCCATAGCGGCGTCGGCCCGGGCGAGCAGTTGCGCTCCGGCCGGCGTCAGGCGCAGGGCCGCCGCCCGCTGGTCCCCCACAACCTCGGCGCGCAAGAGGAGACCGCGCTGGCAAAGCGAGTCCACGCTTGCACTGACGGTGGGCTTACCCAGGGCGAGCTTCTCGGCGATACGCGACGCCCGCTGGTCGCCGGACGCGATCGCGGCCAAGACCCGGTAATGCGCCAAGTTGAGCTCAGGGAACGCCCGCTCCAAGTGCCTCGAGGCACGCGCCAGCGCTCGCACGGCGTCGACACTGGCGCCGGGCATGGCCGCAATAGGCGGGGGCCCCGGCGCAGGCCGAGCGGGAGGTTCGGTCATCATGCCGCCAGGCTATCGCTAATAGTTTGCCTGACGAACCACTTTCCGAGAGCGCCGCCGGCAACGAATAACCTTCTATGCCGACAGGTCCGTCACCACTCGAGAAGGGCACTTGGCGCGGTCCCATGACGACTTTGGCTGCGGGGCACGGGGCGCCACTGGCACCCAACGCCGGACATAGGCGGGAGGTGCGGTATGTGCGCGAGCTGCAGGATGGGCGTGCCCGCTTGGTTACCCCGGCGGGGGCGGCACCAGCCTGGGTGTGGGAGGTACCCGAGCCCGCCGTGGCCGGGCGTGCAGACGTGCGCACCCTGCTGCTGCTGCACGGCTGGATGGCCAATGCCGGGCTCAACTGGGGGCACACGTTCGGCTATCTCGGCCGGTCGTTCCGCGTGGTGGCGCCGAACCTGAGGGGCCACGGGCACGGTGGCCTCGGCTCGCCCCCTTTTTCCCTGGCGGGCTGCGCAGACGACTTGGCAGCGCTGATCGACGAGCTCGGGCTCGAGCGCCCCATCGCAGTGGGCTACTCGATGGGCGGTGCCGTGGCCCAGGTGCTGGCGCTCCGCCACGGGCCGCGTCTCGGTGGTGTCGTCCTATGCGCCACCGGGCCACATTTCGCACGCCGGGTCAAGCTCCGCCCGGCGGTGCGCGTGGTCGGCGGCGCCCTGGCCGGTGCCGCCCGTGCCCAGCCGGCGTGGGCGACCAGGGTGCTCGAGTGGCGGCTCCAACGCCATGACCTCGCTATGGCGCGCCGAGGGCGGGGTGACGCGGCGGCCCCGGCCGACGGGGCCGACGTTCGTCCCGGTCCAACGCCGCTCGAGGTCGCGGCGGCGGCGAGCGCCGATGGGGCTGCTCCAGCGGGGCGCATGCCAGACCGGCAAGCCGCCTTCGAGGAACGGAGGCTGTCCCATCTGGCAGCTTTCATAGAATCGGGCGTCGAACTGAACGCCTACGACAGCACCGAGTGGCTGCCAGCCCTGCGCGTGCCGGCGGCGGTGGTGGTCACGAGCCGGGACCGGATAGTGCCGCCGTGGCGCCAGGAGTCACTCGCGGCGCTCATCCCGGGCGCCCGGCGCTACGTCGTGGACGCTGGGCACGACGCCGTGGTCACCGACGCGGCCGCTTTCCTGCCGGTGCTGGTCCGGGCGTGCACCGACCTGGCTGCCAGCGGCGAGTGAACCCACGGCAACCCCCAAGGTGGGCTGCTCCGGCCAGTTCGGCCAGTTCGGCCAGTTCGCTCAGTTCGGCCAGTTCGCTCAGTTCGGTCAGGGCCGCACGGACTCCGCCAGGCCCGCCAGATGATCGATGAGGCGGACCGCAAAAGTGCCGGGGCCGGGACCGCCTCTGGCCGCCCGCGACCCGGCCGCCCCCATTAGGGCCGACGCGCCCGTGGCCGCCAGCAGCGGAGGGGCGCCGGCCGCAAGGAAGGCCGCCATCACGGCCCCAAGAGCGCAGCCCACACCGGTGACTTTGGCCATCATCGGGTCGCCGTCTGGGACCGCGACGAGCTCAGCGCCGTCGGTGATGTAGTCGACCGCACCGCTCACCGCCACCACCGCCCCGCTCCGCCGGGCCAGGTCGGAAGCGGCCTCTACGGCCTGCTCGGAAGCGGTGGCGGAATCCACTCCCTTGCCCTGCGCCCCCGTGCAACCGGCCAGGCTCATCACCTCGGACGGGTTGCCACGGACGACCGCCGGCCGCCACGCCAGCAGCTCGGAGGCCAAGCGCGTGCGGTGCTCGAGCACGCCAACCGCGACGGGGTCGAGCACCCAGGGACGACCGGCTCGCGAAGCGGCCTCGGCGGCTGCTCTCATCGCCGACTCCCGTTCTGGGGAAAGGGTGCCCAAATTGATGAGCACGCCCCCGGAGATGGACGCAAAAGGCCCCGCCTCGCAGGCATTCTCCACCATCGCCGGCGACGCCCCCAAGGCGAGAAGGACGTTGGCGGTGAAGCCGGCGACAACAATATTGGTGAGGCAGTGGACAAGCGGCCCAGTTGCCACCACGGCGGCGAGGGCTTGAGCGGTACCCCCTCCGGGCCAGGTGACGCGGAGCTGGTTCATGACGGGGCGGCCGCTGGCGGCCGCGTCGACCGGCGCGCCGCGCTGGGCGCTATCCGCAGCATGCAATAACTCCTCCCATCCGCCGACATGACCCCTGGGCAGGTCCAACCGTGGAGGCCTGGCCACCCTCTCGGCGCAGGCGGGCCCGTGTGCTTCCCCACCGATGGTAACTCGGGTGACGCGCCCGGCGAAGGCCCTGGCGGCTAGCAGCGGCCCCCGCGTTTCCCCCCGCGTCCCCGCAACGCACCTAGCGCGAGGGCCGAACCTCAAGCCCCGGCCACCCAACTCTTATCTCCCAAGGAGGAACCGTGCCCACGCCACCGGACAACGCCGTTCGGGCCGGGCGGGCCCAAAGCCGCCGCATATTGCCCCGCGCTCTCGTTTCCTTGCTCGTCACCATCACGATCCTGGCCGCCTCGGCGCTCGAGCCGCTCGAGGCCGGTGCGCAGAGCCCGACCAGGGCCGTCACCAATTTCAGCGGCCTGCGGCTCATCGACGGCCGTACCGGCTCGGCTTCACCGGCGACCACCGTGAAGAACTCGAAGACGGCTTCCTATGTCGAGCCGCGGGCGGCCTTCGAGTTCCTTACTCAGGGCCTCGGCCTTTCCCTCGGCAAGTCCCGGGACATAACCGGGCTGCGTTCGGGCCACACGCTGCGCCTCACGGTGGGCGCGCCGAGTGCCCTCGACCTCAAGCTGCCGGTCGGCGCCACACCGCCGGTTGGTGACACCGCCACCCTGACGATCAACACCGTCACCCAGGAGGAGACGCTCACCTCCTCGTCGCCCGCCGGTCGGGTTACAGTGCGGATCGCCAATGCCGCGTCCGCCAAGCTGCAGGTCACCGGGGCGGTAACGGAACGCCTGCCGCTCTTCCACACCGGCGTCGTGCTGACCGGCACGGTCGGCGACCGGGACGGGCGGGCGATCGTCTCGTTGTCAGGGAGGCTCGGCGCTGATGCCCGTGTTGCGCCCGACGTCGTGCTCGAACAAGGCAGCAAGCTCGTGCTGCTCGCGTCGGGTGGCGTCGTCGTGACCGGGTCGGCCAGCTTCGGCCCGGCCGGCCGGACGGTAAGCGCAGCGGTCAACGGCACCATATCGAGCACCACCGACTGGACGCTCGACGCGTCGCTCGAAGGGAGCGCCGTCGGCTTCCTGCGCGGGCTGCGTGTGGGTGGCGACCACACCGGTACGCTCTCGGACGCGGCGGGCAAGGTGAGCTACGACCTCAACACCGGGGCATCGGGGACGTGGGACCTGACGGCGGGCGTAAAGGTGACGCCCCGGTCACTCGAGCTCTCCGACCGCCTGCCCACGAGCTGGACCTTTACTCCACCCGGGGTTGTGCAGGGGACGGACTGGGCCTCTGTCGCCGGCACCGTCCTGGTGGCCTCCGCCTCGGGCGCCCTGGTGACCTCAGGCGCGGTCGCCTTCAACCTGTCGAGCGGCCAAGGGTTGCTCAACTGCGACCAGACCACGCCCATCACGCTGAGCTCCAACCGGGTAAAGGTGGTGCTGGAGGGGGCGAGCCTGACCGGGCACCTGCGCCTGGGCACCGGATTTGCTCCGGAGGCGCTGGCGGGGACGGGCATGGTCTGGGTACCAGGTCCCAGCGGCAAGCATGTCTTCGCCGACGCAACCATCAGCGTCCCCGCCCCGGGCGTGCTCGTTGTGAGCTTCCCGCTCCAGCTCTCCCTCATCGGCATGGGAGCGCCCGGGACGGTTGCCACGGTCCTGTGGTCTTCGCGGGCGGTGAGGGGCTTCCCCCTCGGCACGGGCAAGACGGTTGACCTGCCGGCCGGCCTCTCCTATATCTCAGGCGGCAGTGCTCTCCCGGCCGGTGCTGGAGGCAGCCAGCCGGCGGCCGGTGGGACCACGACGACAACGACCCCGGGTACGACCTCCTCCCCCGGTACGACGACTTCCACGACTTCCATGGCCGAGACAACTTCCACGACTTCCATGACTGGGACGACGTCCACGACTTCCATGACTGGGACGACTGCGACGACTGGGACGACCGGCACTGCAACTGGTTCGACGACTTCGACGACTACGACCAACTCGACCGGTCCCACGACCTCGACGACGGGGGCGGCGGCCGGCGGCACCAGCACGACCAGCACCACAAAGCCAGGGAGCGCCCCGACCAGCACGACGACGACGACGGGCGCCGCGGGCACTCAGCCGACGGGGCCGGCCGGCACCTTCACCGTCTCCGACGCGGTGCAGGCGCTGCTCCAGGACCTTGGGGCCAAGGTGAGCTCGGCCATGTTGTCCGGCTCTGTCACCGGGAGCACCCTCACCCTCACGCTCGGTCCGCCGTCGCTCCCCTTCACCTTGCCCGCCGGCATCCCGGTGCCCCAGTTCGGGCCGGCGACGCTCAGTGTCGACCTGTCCACGCACACGCTGACCCTCGAGGCGAGCGGCACGGCGGGAGGCGTGGGAGCCACCTTGAACGTCGTGGTAAGCAACGCTGGCACGACCACGCTCGCCGACGGGGCAGACCTGACGGCCACCGTGGACCTGACCGGCGTGCCGTTCCTGGACGGCACTACGGTCAGCTTCCAGGGCAGCCTCACCTACAGCAACGGGAAGCTGAGCGCATCGCTCGCGGCCACGCTCGAGAACGACCTCACCATCGCCGGCAACGTCGTGCTCATGCAAGGAGCCATGCTGACCCTCGACAGCGACAACGGGCTCAGCCTGTCGGGAACACTGGAAGTCGGCAGCGGGAACGCAGAACTCGACCTGGTGGTCACGGGCACGCTAAAAGACCTGAAGAACTGGTCCCTTTCGGTGAGCGACCCGACCGCCCCGATGTGGCAGCCGGTCCCTGCGCTCACGCTCACGCCCACTTTCACGGGCTCGGTCACCGACACCGACGGCACCATCCGCTTCGACATCACTACGTCAAATGTCAACGGGGCGGCCGCCCTGACCTGGGACGTGGGCGCCGGCGCGGCGCTTTCGGTCACCCATCTGGAGGTTTCCGACATGGCGCCACCGGCGGGGGTCTCGTGCCCCAACGGCGTAAATGACGGCGACATTTGGGTAGACCTGCAGGGCTCGTTCGCCTACACGCCAGCCAACTTGAGCCTTACGGCCGAAGGATGCCTCGACCTGTCAGCTGAGAGCTTCAAGATAATGACCGCCGCCATGGGCACCCTGCTGCCCGGCAACGCGCTGTTCAACATCGACAGCGCCGCACTCACCGCCACGGGCAATATCGAGGACGACACCTTCGACGTGACCGCCACGGCAAGCCTCGTGATCACGGCCCTGAGCAATCAACCAACGTTGCCGGTGGGTGCCTCGTTCGGCAGCGACGGGGTGATAGTCGGCGCCCAGGTACCGGACCTTTCCAGCCTTGGCTTTTCCGGTAGCGGCGCGGTGTACGTGGCCACCGAGAAGGTGGACGATTTCGACCCCACCACGCTCGGCCTCACCGGGGACAAGTTCAACCTCCCCGCCGGCCTCAGCCTGACGCTCGACTATTCGTTGCCTGGAGACGTAATTACGGCGTTCCAGAACATCGGGATCGACCTCGGGGACCAGGCCTCGGTGCACGCCGTGGCGACTCTGGCCAGTGACGGGTTCTCCATCGACCTCGGCTTCAGCTTCGGCAGCGACGCGGACGGGGCCAAGGTGTTCAGCACCAATGGCTTCGGGCTGTTCCTCAATTCCTTCGACATCGACCTGCTCGTCGGCGCTCAAAACCAGGTGACCCTCTCGGGCTCGGCATTCCTGGAGATGCCTGCGCTCATCCCGGGCACCGTGGCGTCTTCGGTCGAGATAACGGTGAAAGGGTCGTTCAATTTCGACAGCCTCGACCTGACGCTCGGCCTCAGCCTTTCCGACTGGCAGAATGCGCTCGGGATCAATGGCCTGCAAATAGGCGACCTGGCCGGCAATATCGGCATAACTTTCGAGACGGGGATCCCGACGCCGACGCTCAGCCTGTCCGCGGACAATATCGTCCTGCCCGCAAGCTGGGCCACTGCCATCGGCATGGTCCCGGGCACGCAGATCTCCTTCGACGCAGACCTCGACCTGGACGCCCCATTGCTGTCATTTTCTATAGTAGGCCCCGACAGCCAGCCCGCACTCACGCCATTGGCGCTTGTCAGCACGGACCCCAATGTCGTCAACTCACTGGTAGTGAACCAGGCCTCCCTGGTCATTGCCCCCACAGGCGGTGTGACAGCAGCGGGGGACAATGTGGCGCCTGGGATCTCAGTGATATTCGACGCCTCCATCGATAATGTGAAGGCGCACATCGATGCGTCCGTGGGTCTCGCCCCACCCTCGCTCGACGCTGATGTCTCGGTCGGCAGTTTCAGCGTCGGCCCGGTCAACATCGACAACCCGATGCTGCACTTCCACATCAACCCGACCAAGGGGATCCAGATGGGGTTCTCGGGCGGGTTCAGCGCGGGCGACTTCAGCTTCAACGCCGATGTTTCCCTCGCTCTTGGTAATTCGGCCAATGGCGCCAGCATCAGCCTCAGCGTCACCGCCGGCCTGCCTTCGTGGTTGCAGATCTCCGGCACGCTGTCCGGTATGGTCAGCGGGGACGGCAGCGGCGCTTCGGTCAGTGCATCGGGCTCGGGCTACCTGGTGGCCGGCGGTAACCAGCTCGGTCCTGTGAGCTTCAGCTTCGACGGCAGCCTCAGCTGGGCCGACATTGCCAACAGCTTCAACCAGATCGCCCAGTTCTTCAATAACGCCGGCATGCAGGTCAGCCAGATAGTCCAGATCCTGGGCAACCTGGGCGACGACCAGCAGGGCATCATCGATGTCCTGAACGCCATCGGGATCGACCCGACAGCCGTCCTGCAGTCTGTGACCAGCCTGTTCGGCCTGCTGAACAACAGCTACAACTACATTTGGGTGAACCCCACCGCCGCCCAGCTTTATGTGCTCGACGTTTCGGGCGGTTCCCAATCGCCCAACGCCCCGGTCATCGACTACAGCTGGAACGGCGGCTACAACCAACAATGGGCGTTGGTGGCCGGCCCCATCGGCTACCAGATAATCAACCGGGGGAGCGGCCAGTGCCTAACCGTGGAGAACAATTCCACCAGTGCCGGCACGCCGCTCATCCAGTTCCCCTGCAACGGTGGCAGCAACCAGCTGTGGAGCTTCTCCACCACGAGCACCTACAACCACCAGACCATTAGCAGCGTGAGCAGCGGCTTGTACGTGGACGTCTACGGCGCCAGCTTCTTCGAGGGCGCCACCATCGACCAGTACACGTACAACGGCGGCTCCAACCAGTACTTCTGGTTCAGCCCCGGGACCAATTGACCCGATCGGCTCCTTAGCGGCGGGCGCGCCCGCACTGCCCGAGGGGGTGGTGCGGGCGCCGCCGCGCCGGAGTGCGCAGAGCCGGCTTTGTGCCCGCTGGTCAGGCGAGCGCAGCCGCCACGTCGCGAGCGGCCTCGGCCACCATGTCGCCGTAGCGGGCGCCAGGGGAACGGGAGGTGCGCTCGACCGGGCCCGAGACCGATACGGCGGCCACCACTTCACCGTCGAGGTAGACCGGGGCGCTCACCGAAGCAACGCCCAGCTCGCGCTCTTCGACGCTTTCCACCCAGGCGGGGTTGCCGGCGCGGGCCCTCCCGGCGGCCAAGCTGGACAGTACCCGGCCGGCGGAGCCCCGGTCCATGGGCAGTGCGGCGCCGACGGCCACAATGGTGCGCAGGCTGTGCGGCGACTCGAGCGAGACGATGCACACCCGCCGCCCGCCCTCGGCCACGAACAGCTGGGTGCTCTCCCCGGTCCGGTCGCGCAGCCGCTCGAGCGGCGGGGTCGCCGCCCGCGCCAGGCTGGGACGGTGCAGGCCGGCCAGCCGGCCGAGCTCGGCCAGCCGGGGACCTAGGCGGTAGTGGCCACCCCGGTCCTTGGCCGCCAACCCGTAGCCCAGCAGTGCTTCGGCCAGCCGGTATGTGGTAGCCCTGGGCATCTCGAGGGCGGCCACCAGGTCGGCCAGCGTGGAAGGGCCGGCGGCGGCCAGGTGGTCGAGCACCGAAACCGCCTTGCCGATGGCAGCGGTTCCCGGTAAGGTGTCTCTCATAGCGAAATGCTATCTCACATTATGGGAACAAGTGGAGCAGCCGTGGTGGTAACGGTGGCGACGTCGATCGGCTTCGGGCCAGGGAGGTAGGCGGATGGGCACAGCTGGCGGGCCAGCGACCCTGGCTGAGAAGGTATGGCAGCGTCACGTGGTGCGTTCCGCCGAAGGCGAACCTGACCTGCTCTACATCGACCTCCACCTCGTCCACGAGGTCACCTCGCCCCAGGCCTTCGACGGGTTGCGCCTCGCCGGTCGGCAGGTGCGCCGGCCGGACCTGACCGTGGCCACCATGGACCACAACGTCCCTACCACCGCTCTCGGCGCCCCGGTGGAGGACCCGGTGTCGGCGCGCCAGATGGACGTGCTCGAAGCTAATTGCGACGAGTTCGGGATCCGACTGTTCCCCATGGGGCACGCCAACCAGGGGATCGTCCACATAATCGGCCCGGAGCTCGGCCTGACCCTGCCCGGCATGACGGTGGTCTGCGGCGACAGCCATACTTCGACCCACGGCGCTTTCGGTGCACTCGCCTTCGGCATCGGCACGAGCGAGGTGGAACACGTACTTGCCACCCAGACCCTGCCCCAGTCCCGGCCGCGGACCATGGCTGTCACGGTAGAGGGCGACCTGCCCCCGGGCGTCACCGCGAAGGACGTCGTGCTCGCCATCATCGGCCGCATAGGTACCGGTGGGGGCATCGGCCACGTGATCGAGTACCGGGGCTCGGCCATCCGTGGGCTCTCCATGGAAGGGCGCATGACTGTTTGCAACATGTCGATCGAGGCCGGCGCCCGGGCGGGCATGGTCGCACCCGATGACATCACATTTGCCTATATCGAAGGTCGCAAGTTCGCTCCGACGGGCAGAAAATGGGAGAGCGCGCTCGAGGACTGGCGCGCTCTGGCTACCGACGATGGGGCCGGTTTTGACAAGGAAGTCCAAATCGACGCCGCATCCCTGGCCCCCCATGTGACCTGGGGGACGAACCCCGCCCAGGTGGTCCGCCTGGACGCGGCCGTACCCGACCCCGAGGCCTTGAGCGGCCCTGCCGCGAGGGAAGCGGGGGAAAGAGCGCTCGCCTACATGGGCCTTTCGCCCGGTACGCCGATGCGCGACATCAGGATAGACACGGTCTTCATTGGGTCTTGCACCAACGCCAGGATCGAGGACCTGCGGGCCGCGGCAGCCGTTTTGACGGGCCGGAGGGTCGCCACAGGCGTGCAGGCCCTCGTTGTGCCCGGTTCGGGCCAGGTCAAACTGCAAGCCGAAAGAGAAGGCCTGGACACGGTCTTCCTGCAAGCGGGCTTCGAGTGGCGCAACCCGGGCTGCTCCATGTGCCTGGCTATGAACCCGGACAAGTTGTCGCCGGGCGAGCGCTGCGCGTCGACGTCCAACCGTAATTTCGAAGGCCGCCAAGGCAGCGGGGGCCGCACCCACCTCGTCTCCCCCGCCGTCGCTGCCGCCACCGCTGTGGCCGGGCACCTCGCATCGCCGGAGGACCTGCTGTGAAGCCAGTGCGCGTCATAACGGGCCGCGCCGTGCCCCTCCAACGGAGCGACGTCGACACCGACCAGATAATCCCGGCCTCATGGCTGAAACGTGTGGAGAGAACGGGCTTTGGCAAAGGCCTTTTCTCAGAATGGCGCGACCGCGACCGCGACTTCGTGCTCAACCGGCCCGAGTACGCCGGGGCAACCGTGCTCGTCGCGGGGCCCAACTTCGGCATCGGCTCCTCGCGCGAGCACGCCGTATGGGCGCTGATGGACTACGGGTTCGAGGCGGTCATTGCCCCGAGTTTCGGCGACATTTTCCGGAACAACGCCACCAAGGCCGGCCTCGTCCCCGTCCAGGTGCCGCCGGGTACGGGGCAGGCCCTGCTCGATGCGGTGGCCGCCGACCCGGCCCTCGAGGTGACGATCGACGTCGAGCGCTTGCGCGTCGAAGCGCCGGCCGCGGGCATCGCGGCCGCGTTCGCGCTCGATGCCTTCACCCAGCACCGCTTGGTCGAGGGCCTCGACGACATCGGCCTCACGCTGCGCCACGAAGGCGACATCTCCCAGTTCGAGCCGCGCCGGCCCGCGTGGCTCCCGGTGGTAACGGCCTAGCACCCACCGCCCTGCCGACGTGTAATGGTGCGCCGGGCGGGGAGGTCTCTTGGGACGTACGTTTGTCTGCACTCGCACCAAGGAGCTCCTCGACATGCCGCCGAACTCGTCACCATCACTCGCGACCGTCGAGCGGCCCGTCATCGCGGCCCGGGGCGGTGTCGTGGCCCGGGGCGGTGTCGCCGGCCTGATTACCGTGGCCGCCACCGTGGTGGCCCTTGTGCCCGCGATGGTTGTTTCACCACCACCGGCGGCCGCCCAGCAGCAGGTAACCCAGACGACAAGCGCCCGCTGCAATGGGCGAGCGGAAAGCAATTTCGCGTGGCAGCAGGATAACAGCGACCGCCTCTGCACTCTTTTGGCCGGAGGCACCTGCAGCGCCGGCACGCAAGGCTGCACCGTCGCCGTGAACGCCAACATGTCCGCGACCGCAGCAGACCCACACCTCCTCACCGCCATCCATGCCTGGGTCGGGGTCGTGTTCG
>DATJST010000543.1:0-8891 GCA_035503975.1 Acidimicrobiales bacterium
TACCAGCGGCACACAACTTCGTAGTCAATCGCTGAACCGCCTGGGCCGAGCGCGGCTTGCACAGTGGACAGCCCCTTTTCGTCACCGTCGAGCACCTGCGCCACGCCGAGGGTGATCTGCGCGTCGCCGACGACCGTTGCCAGTGCCAATACCTGAGCAAGTTCGCTGGCTCTTACGGCAGCCTCTGCGGCTTCGGCGGTCCTGCCCAAAGTGAGCAGGTTGCGTGCCCTAGCCGCCTCGAGCCGGGCGGTCAGCTCCCCTGCCGGCGAGCTCTCGAGGAGCGACGTGGCCTCGTCGAGAGCTAGGACGCTCGCCTCGGGCTCGCCGGCCTCCCATAGGTAGCGGCCCAAGCGTTCGAGCAAGCGAGCTCGGTCAATGCCCACATCCTGCGGGTCGAGCGCAGCCCGCAGCAGGGCTATCGCCGCGTGCAGCTGGCCGGCCCAGCGGGCGGTCTCTCCTGCCTCTATGAGCAAGTCGGCCGATTGACGGCTCCCGGGGCCCAACAGTTCCAGGGCTTTGGCGTAGTACCCCCATGCCTCCGCATGCGCAAACAACCGAGACGCGTCCCGGGCGGCCTGCAGCATCGCGGGGCCCGCTCTGTCACGATCGCCGGCGGCCCACCAGTGCAATGCTCGCACGGATGCCTCGCCCGCACCCTGCGTGCGCCCGAGCCGCTCAGCGGCAGCGGCCAGGGACCGATGGCACGCTCGCGATTGCGCCGGTGACATTCGCTGCTCGATCGCTTCCCTGGTCAGCGAATGGCGCAACATGTAGTTGTCCTTGTCAAAGCTCACCGCACCCGAGGCCGTTACTGCCCGCACGGCGGATGCGTAGCTCGCGGGGCCCGGCCCGTAAGCCGCCTCTAGCAACTCGTCGTCGATTGACCCGCCCGCTACGGCGATCAGCTCGAGCAGCGACCCTTCGGCAGGGCCTAGGGCTCGAGTGCGAGCGAGCAGCACCTCGGCCACATGGTCCGGGAGCACGCCCCGCGCTTCTGTGAGTTCTATCAACAGGTAAGGGTTGCCGTCGCTCCGCACCGCGAGCTCGCGGCGACGTTGTCCCGCGACTTCGCTGGCAGCAATTGACGAAACCAATTGTTCGGACTCCTCGACCGTCAGCGCCGGAACTGTGATCTGGAGTGTCACGGGCAGGCGCACCAGTTCGGACAAGTCGTCGAACCGCGCCGCAGCGCTGAGCTCGGCAGATGTCCGTCGCGTCAGGATGGTCAAAACGTCGCCTGGCCGTCGCGCAAGGTAATTCAGAAAATCGAGCGTGGTCCGGTCTGCCCAATGGATGTCTTCCACGACCAGCACGCCACGATCGGGCCCCGCGCGATGGGCCTCCGCGTTCGCGGCCCACGCCGCGAACTGGGCGTACTGCCCGGCACCACTGCCGACCGCGGCCAATGAGCGTTGTCCCTCCACCCCGCCTAGTGCGGCCTCCAGGTTTGGAAAGGAAAAGGCCTCTCCGGCCAGTTCAAATGACTGGACCACCACTACGCTCTGAGCTGGGAGCGCCGCCAGGAACTCGTTTACGAGCCGGGTCTTACCTGAGCCGGCCTCGCCAGTTACCACCACGACCCGCTTGGCGTGGTCGTGGTACGCGAGCCACAACTGCCGCATCTCTGGCTGCCTTCCTACAAAGGGAGGCACCGACACGCTGCGAGCTTACCAAGGTGCCCGACTCGGGCGAGCGAAGGAGAGGAGCCCTCTGTGGCCTGATCGTGAGGCTCGGTTAGCTATATATTGGCGAACTACTTGCGGGCCAAGAGGACCGCGCGCTCACGCGCGAACCTGCGGGCCCAGTGCTTTGGCCGTCCCAAGCCGGCTAGCACGGCTTGGTCCAGAGTTGGTGAATGGTGAGCTGGCCGGAGACGATGACGGGCTGTCCCGCCGTCCCAGCCGCGGTTGTGGTCGTCGTGCCGGTCAGCGGCCAGGAGGCTTGGCCTACCACGAGGAAAACCGAACCACCCGGCCAGCTGGAGGTGCCGTACCAACCGACTTGAGAGCCGGTTATGCTCGGCGGCTCGAAGGCGCTGCACCTCGTGCTTGACACTTGTTCGATGACGCCCCCCTGGGGCTCGTTGGGCACCCCTCCGGAGGTGACGTCGGAGCTCGCCAAAGCGCCCACGGCGACGCAATTTGCCGTGGTCCAGCACCACGCTCCGTAAAGGCCCGTATCGGGCTCACCCGAGGGGTTCGCGGGTTGGGGGAGCTGCGCCCACTTGGCCGCAGCCCACAGAGATGGGCTCGTCGGCGCGTTCTGGCGCAGGACCACCGGAGGCTGGTTGTCACCCATTTCACCGACAGCGAGGCAGGGCGCGTTGCTCGGGCAGCTCACAGAAGTAAGCCCGGCGGCTGCCGTACCCGGTCCTGAGGTACGTGCGGCACCCTGGTGCCAACCCGTCGCGCTCTGGATGACCAGCAGGGTGCCCAGGGCGCCGGCGACGTCATAGTTGCCGACAGCCACGCACTGGTTGGCCGCGGCACAGCTCACGCCGTTGAGCTCGCCGGTCACGACGGATGTGTAGCTGGCTTTCCAGAGATCACCCGACCAGCTCGCGGCCCATGGGTGGCGCTGGCCGAGGTAGCCGACGGTGAGGCACCTCGCGATGGCTGTGCAGGCGACGCCTTCGAAGCTCCCCACGATTGCGGCCAGTTTGCTTACCGATGCCGGCACCGACCATGTGCTGCCCCACCCGGTTACCACCAGAGGATGCAACTGGCCCGAAAAGGTGCCATGCCCGACGGCCATGCACCACCTCGCGGCAACGCACGCGATGCCGGAAAGAGATGCGCCCGACCAACCCCTGGGCAGGACGACTTCGGCAGGCGAAACGGTCGGGTTCGCGGCGGAGAGGGAAATGAGCTCCACCAAAGCGTCCGATTGCCCGCCGACGAGCTCGGTGCCTACCGCCACACAGGCCGACGGGGCACAGGCGACACCGCGCAGGAGCCCCGCGATACCACCCGCACCAGGTTCCTGGATAACCGCCCAGCCGCTCCCGGGCGGGCTCGTCGTCGGGGGCACTGTGCTGGCGAACAACCCGGGAGGTCCGGGGACCACGACGGCGACTGCAACGGCCAGCGCCGAGACGAGCTGGCCGAGCAGTCGAGGGGTGCGGCGCCCGCGACAGCCCGGGCGATCAGTTGCCAGCTTGCAACGTGGCACTGGTACCTCCCGTGCGCAGCACCCCTTTAGGCCCGCCCCAGGATCCTAGGCGAGGACAGATGGGCCGTGCGGCGTCGGCGGCCGGATCGAGCGACGTCGCTCTACGTAACCGGCCCAAGGGCTCCTACGTAGGGGCGGGCGTGGGAAGCCGCCCTTTTGCCGATGTGAGCGGCGCTGGTCCCGGGTGACACTGAGGCGGTGGCTTCGGTCACTGCAAGGTCGCAAGCAGACGAGACCAGGCCGGGGTGCCGGGCAAGCCCGGAGCCCAAGCGATGCCAACGCCATCTGCCAGAAAGGACAGGTACAACAAATGAACCCCATCCAGCGCAGCCTCTCCGTCGCCGCCGGGACCGCCTCCCTCGCCGCCGCGGTCGCGGCTCCAACCCTGTTGGCCAACGACTATGCGGTTGCCGCGCCCACCTCCTGCGCTCCTATAACGATCTCAGCGTCCGCGACAAACACCGCGAACGGCGATGAAGCCATAGGGGTCTCAGGTTGTGGTTATGCCGGCACGGGGATCGAGATAATTGCCTATGCGGGCGGTGAGGAGATCGCCCAGGTTACGACGACCACGACCCCGACCATCCCCGCGGTTACCGTCCCGCCCCATTGCATGCTCAGCGTGCGCGGTACCAACCGCTGCCGGGTCATCAAGGCTGCTGTCATCGGTGGCGCATTGGCGGCCATTTTGGACGTGCCGCCCGGGTGCTATCAAAACGGCAACCTGAGGGTCATCGGCTACCAGGGCCCGAGCCAGAGCAACGCGGTAGTGGTCCCGGACACCGTCAATAAGGCAGCCTCGGGCGTCACTGCCGGATGCTTGACCGCTACGTCGACGAACCTGGCAATCCCGTCGGTGGTGACAACCGCCTGGACGTCGGTGAACCCCGCGACTGTGAGCACGGGGACGAAGCTTGTTAGCTCTGGCAGCATCTCCATCACTGTGAACGGTGCCCTCTACTGCACGTACCCGGCGGGAGCGACCACGGGCTGCCCGCTCGCTCTTCCTGCGGGTGATGACAAGGTCGTGGCCACGTACTCCGGAGGCACCCTGCCCCCGGCGCAACTCGCGCCCCCTTGGTACGCGCCATCATCGACCCAGGCGACCGTGACCGTCACCGATCCCACCAACTCAACGAGCTCTTCATCCTGGGCGGGTTACGTAGTCACGGGCGAGACCTACGACTACGTGTACGGAAGCTGGACCGTACCCAAGGCCGCGTGCGGGAACTTTCCGACCGGCGACCTGGCCTCGAGCTCTTCGACCTGGGTTGGCATCGACGGTTGGAACGAGAACACTGTCGAGCAGATCGGCACCGACAGCAACTGCGCGACCTGGACAGGCGTTTATTGGGCTTGGTTCGAAATGTACCCGAACCTGCCAGAAGTGATCAGCAACCCGCTGAACAATACTGACCAGATCTCGCCCGGCGACGTCATGGACGCCTCGGTCCAGTACACGGGGAACCCCGGTTGGTACCGCCTGTACATCCAAGACGTGACCAAGAACTGGTCTTTTGCTACTACCCAGTACATCTCGGGCGCTACCGGTGGCACCGCCGAGTGGGTAACCGAGCAGCCTGCCGACGGCGGCCTCCCGTTGACCGACTTCGGGTCGGTGACGTTCACGGGTTGCTATGCCGACGGGAGCAATGCTGCCGCCTATGGTGACCCGATCTGGCAGCACGCCAACACGGCGGTCGAGATGGAGGCCAATGGGACCGAGAAAGCTTCGGTTTCAGCTCTCTCGGCCAATGGTTCGCAGTTCACAGTTACCTGGCGCCACGGCTGAACACGATATCCCCTGACACGCACGACCGGGCCGGGAGCCGGCCCGGTCGTTGCGCGTCCGCCGTCAACAGCACCATCCCACCTAAATATCAGATTGACCTCCCCTTAGTTGCCGGCGAGCGACCGCGGCGCCCGGGACCTCCAGGCGGGTACCCGAGGCGCGCGTTGAGTATGCTCCGAAGCAGGCATTCTGTGCCCGTAGGACGTTAGATGCCCAGGTAGAGGTGCCTGGGCCTGTTGCTGGAGGCGCCATGCACAATTCGAAGATGCTCGCCGCCGCCGCCCTGTCGGCGTTGAGCTTGGCAGGTACCGCCCCAGGCGGAACGGGCACAGCCTCGGCGACCGCCGGCGCTGCCAGGGCTTGGCCGGCCGTGCCCGCCGCCGTTTCGACGGCTCCGTACCCGTCATTGGCGTCATGTGGCAGCGCGGTGAGGCGTGAGACGTACTCCAAGGGCGTGCTGACTGTCGCCACCGACGACCCCGCCTACGAGCCCTGGTTCGCCAACAACACCCCTTCCAACGGCAAAGGTTACGAGTCGGCCGTCGCCTACGGCGTGGCCTCGCTCTTGGGTTTTGACCACAGCAAGGTCAAGTGGGTCACGGAGGCATTCGATTCCAGCTACGCCCCTGGGCCCAAGGCGTTCGACTTCGACATAAACGAGGTCTCGGTCACGCCAGACCGGGCCAAGGTGGTGACCTTCTCGATCAGTTACTACGACACGACGCAGTCGATCGTGGCGCTCAGGTCCAACCCCATCGTCACCAAGCACTCCCCGGCCCAGCTGAAGACCTACCTCTACGGCGACCAGATCGGCACGACGGGCCTGGCCTACATCTTCGACTACATCCACCCGGCACGTTCGCCGCGCGTGTACAACACCTTGGACGAGGCCGTGGCTGCCCTTCAGACAAAACAGGTCGACGCCATCGTCGTCGACACCCCCGACGGCCAGTACATGGCCTCCTCGGAGGTCAAAAACGGCGTGCAACCGGGGCAGTTCCCGAGCACCGGGGAGCATTATGGGTTGCTGTTCCGCAAGGGCAACCCACTCGTGCTCTGTGTCGACTCGGCTCTCACAGTTATGAAACGCGATGGCCAACTAGCCGCCTTGTCCAAGCGCTATCTCAGTATTTACAACTCCGTACCCACGCTGGAGCCATAGGTCCGAGGGGCATCGCGGGAGCTCGGCTAGCGGTGGCGCTGACTTTACCGAGCCCTCCCGACGATGCGGGCGGCCCGGGGGCCGGTGACGCGGCGCCGATCTCGCTCTATTCGAGCCACCGCCCCCGCCTACGCGGCCGGTCGGGCACCGCGGCCAGCACCATCTCCACCTTGGTGGTCGTGGCTTTGATCATCGGGGTCCTGGCGTCGCCGGCCGCGAGCGCTTTCCGTAACGGCTTCCTGAACGTCCACCAGATGTGGGTGGCGCTGGCCGGGCGCCCCACCGAGGGCATCCTGTCGGTCGGCAAGGGCTTTGTCCTCAACATCTGGCTTTCGGCCCTTTGCGAGGCCATCGTCCTCGTGCTAGCCCTCGGCGTGGCGACGTTGCGGCTCACGACGGGGCCGGTGCTGTTCCCGTTCCGGGCGCTGGCCATTGTCTACACTGATTTCGCGCGAGGAGTCCCGGTGATCCTGGTGATGCTGTGGATCGGTTTCGGCGTACCGTCGCTCAACATCGCAGAGATCTCCTCACAATCCCCGGTTGTTTATGCCGGGTTCGTGCTCGTCTTTTCCTATACGGCCTATGTGGCGGAGGTCTACCGCGCCGGCCTCATGTCGGTCCCGCGCGCCCAGGTCCAAGCGGCCCGCAGCCTCGGGCTGAGCTCCCGGGCTACCTTACGCCGGGTGGTGCTTCCCCAAGCGGTGCGCAACGTGCTGCCGGCCCTGCTCAACGATTTCGCTTCGCTCCAGAAAGACACGGCCATCGTGTCCACCCTCGGCGTGGCCGAAGCAGTTCATTCGGCCCAAATCGCCGGAGGCGTCGAGTTCAACTACTCCGGGTTCACCATCGCTTCGCTGCTCTTCCTGGCCGTCACCGTGCCACTTACGCGCTATACCGACCACATAATGGCGCGCGACCGGGCGAGGCGGCTGGCCGGGATGCCGGCGTGAGCACTGTGCAGAGCGTGCCTGGCCCAGCCTTGGACAGGGCGGCTGCGCCCGTGCTGAGCGTAGTGGGCGTGCACAAGGCCTTCGGCCCGCTCGAGGTGCTGCGGGGCGTGAACCTGGTGGTGGCCCCCCACGAGGTCGTCTGCCTCATTGGTGCGTCAGGGTCGGGGAAGTCGACCCTGCTTCGTTGCTGCAACCTTCTGGAGCGTATTGACTCGGGCACGATCGAGCTGTTCGGTCACGACCTAGGGCACGAGCGCATCGACGAAGACCTGGTCCGGCGGCACACAGGGATGGTCTTCCAGTCGTTCAACCTCTTCCCTCACCTCAACGTGCTCGACAATGTGACCCTGGCACCGCGGCGCGTCCTCCACCTGCAACGTGACGAGGCCGAGCAGCGCGCCCGGGAGCTACTGGCCCGCATCGGGCTTGCCGAGAAGGCACCCGAGTACCCCGATCGCCTCTCCGGTGGCCAACAGCAGCGCGTCGCCATTGTGCGTTCGCTGGCCATGAGCCCCCGGCTGATGCTCCTCGACGAGGTGACTTCGGCGCTCGACCCCGAGCTCGTGTCCGAGGTGCTCGATTTGGTCGGCGAGCTGGCTCATCAGGGCATGACGATGGTCATCGCGACCCATGAGATGGGCTTCGCCCGTGAGGTGGCCAACACGGTCTGTTTCCTGGAGGACGGCGTGATCGTCGAATCGGGCCCGCCCGAGCGCATCTTCGGCGGCCCCAGCGAGGCCGCCACCCGGCGGTTCCTCCAGCGCATAATCGACGCCGGCAGGCTCTAGGCGGTAAGTGCCGCCCGCACAAACTGGGAGGCGCGACGTAGGAGCTTGCTCCTCTCGCGGGGCTGCGCAGGGGCGTTCAGCCAGCCTGGCGAGGCTTAGGTTGTCTGGACCGGCACAGCGTCATTGTTCCCGAGCGTCGTGGTCGCGTGCCCCTGCTAACGCGCACCACGGTCGGCTAGGCACGCAACGAGGTCGCCCGCAGGAGCAGCCTGCGAAGTCCTCCTACGGGTACGGGACTTGAGAACAGGAACTCCCGCAAGACTTGGGCCGCTCGAGCAATGTCGGCCACGATGTCGCTGTCCAAAGCCGCCTATGTTGATGCAATGGCGCTGACCACGGCGCGGCCCGGTCAGGTTACCCGCCGCATCTACCTGTTCCGCCATGCCAAATCGAGCTGGGAGGGGGACGGGCTGGAGGACCACGATCGTCCTCTTTCGCCGAGAGGCGAGCACGCCGCCCGGGCGATGGCCGACTACGTGCGCCGGGAGGGCGTCGCGCCGGACCTTGTGCTGTGCTCGACCGCCGTGCGGGCACGCCAGACGCTGGAGGCACTGTCGCTACGGGGCGAAAACCGCTATGAAGAAGGACTGTACGGCGCCGGCGCCGCCTGGCTCGTCTCGAGGCTGCGGCGCGTCCCAGGCTCGGTCGGCTCGGCAATGTTGGTGGGCCACAACCCGGGCCTCCAAGATCTTGCTGTCTTGCTCGCCGGGAAAGGAGACCCTCTCTTGCTTGCTCGCGTGCGTGAGAAATTACCGACGGGCGCGCTAATAGGGCTTACGTTCCACGGAGAGTGGACCTCGCTGGCGGAGCACAAGGCGACGCTTGAGTCCTTCGTCACCCCGCGAGACCTTTAGGCCTACCTGTCGCTGTGGCGCCCAGCAACTCGTGAAATGATTGCCGGCCCTCCCGTGGAGCCATGTTTGGGGGTGGAACTGGCCCTTATGTTCAAGTAGGTAGGTAGCACGACCGTCCTGGGTGACCCCGCATAGCCGTTGAGCCGGCTAAGTAGCAAGCGCGCGCTCTCATGG
>DATJST010000544.1:0-6841 GCA_035503975.1 Acidimicrobiales bacterium
CGGGATCCCTCCGACGCACGAGTTCCAAGGCTTGGCTTTTTCAGTCTCGCGGGTGCCATTCGGTAAAGGTCGGCCCATCGGGCGCCTCGTACTGGCGCAGCGCCATCGGCGGCCCACCCGGGACGCCGATCACCGCCTGGCGCCCCCAGAACGAGATCGGCTTGGCGGGCGGGCGGACGACACTGGCGCCATTCGCCAGCGCCGTGGCCAAGACAGCGTCAAGGTCCTCGACTTCCACCCCGAAGACGTAGGGCACTGTTGTCGGGTCTTCCGGTTCCTCCGCGGGCAGCAGTTCCATGAGCACGTCGCCGAGGCGCACGTAAATGATGGCGCCACGAGCGTGGAGCTCGAAGCCGAGCCCATCTATGAAGAATTTCTGTGCCGCATCCCGGTCCCAGACCCGGAAGGGTACGTGGCTCACGCGCATCGCTGCACCCATCGCTTTTCCTTTCTTCGCCGGCGTCGCGCCATGCTCGTTCGGGCCCGGCCCACCCTGAGCGATGACCAGGCCAAGTATTGATGTGCGCGACTATAGAGGCGTGGCTGCGGATCCCCTGCCACCGGCCCCGCTCGGCGCCAGCAGCATTCTGTCAGGCGCAATGGCGCTCGGGTCGTGACGGAGGTCGTGCTCGGAGAGCTGTTCCGCAGCACCGGTGGGCGCCGCGACGAGGTAGTCGTCGCCAACAAGCCCTGGTGGGAGTTCTGGCCCGAGCAGACACCGGCCCAGGAACACCTTGGTTCGCTCTCGCGACGGCATTCGTGCTCCTCAACCCGTCGGTCACGGCGCTGCTGTTCGGCGCCACGTCGCCGGAACCGGTGGTCACGAACGTCGGCGCCGGGGCCTTGGCGGCTGCGCTGACGCCGGCGGAGGTGAGCCGGCTACCGGCCATCGGCCTGACGCACAACACGAAACCGACCGGTTGAATTGCGTGCGGATCTGGATCCCGGCGCTGGGCACGGCAGGATGGCCACATGCGCAACGACACCCACCTATTGGCCGGCCACCGGGTCCACCGCATGGGCTTCGGCGCCATGCAGCTTCCGGGCCCGGGCGTATTCGGGCCACCGCGTGACCGTCAGCAGGCGCTGGACATCCTCCGCCACGCGGTAGGGGCCGGTGTCGACCACATCGACACCGCCCAGTTTTACGGGCCCGACGTCGCCAACGAGCTGATATACGAGGCGCTTCATCCCTACCCTGAGGGACTGGTCCTGGTTTCGAAGGTAGGAGCGCGGCGCGATGGCTCGGGCGGTTGGCACGGGGCCCAGCGCCCGGAGGAACTTCGGGAGGGCGTCGTGGCCAACCTCACCTCGCTCCAGGTCGACCAGGTGCCGGTAGTCAACCTCCGGCGCCATCCCGGGTCCGAGGTGCCCTACGACGAGCAGGTGGCCGCCATGGTGGCCATGCGGGACGAGGGCCTGATCGGGGGGGTCGGGCTGAGCAACGCCACGCTGGAGCAGTACCGGGCGGCCACCGCCGTCACCGAGGTGGCCTGCGTGCAAAACGCTTACAACCTGGCCGACCGCTCGGACCAAGAGGTGTTGGACGCCTGCACGGCTGACGACGTACCCTACGTGCCGTTCTTCCCGCTCGGCTCGGCCTTCAACGCTGAGAACCCGGTGCTGACGGCACCGGCCGTCGTCTCCGCGGCCACACGGCTGGGCGCCACCCCGGCCCAGGTGGCGCTGGCCTGGCTCCTGCAACGGTCCACCCACCTGCTCCTGATCCCGGGGACGTCCTCGCTCGGGCACCTGCGGGAGAACCTGGCGGCCGCCGGGCTGGCGCTCGACGCTCAAGCCGTAGACGACATCGGGTGACGGCAAACTCCCTCGGCCACCTTCGTCGTTTGAAGATAGTGGAAGGCCCGTGGACCACTTTGTCTGTCTTGGTGCAGTCGGCCGAATTTGTGGCGGTACGGTGACCTTTTTGCATTGGAAGGGACGAAATCTGTTTTCTGTACCGAGAACAGAGCCACCGGCTGATTACTTGGCTCCGCTGCTAATGCATTTTCGCCTAAGGACCGGTCTGCGCCAAAGCGCTGACAAGGTCGTCCCACAGGTCATCGACGTGCTCGCACCCCACGCTAAAGCGTAGGAAGCCCGGCGGCAGTTGCCCTTGGCCAGGCAATTTGGCCCGTCGCTCTATGGTGCTTTCCACGCCCCCCAGGCTGGTTGCCGACCTTATAACGCGGACCGAGGCGCATACGGTGTCTGCTGCCGCGGCGCTCTGAACCTCAAACGCGATCATGGCGCCGAACCCGGTCATTTGCACGGCCGCCTGGGCGTGGCCGGGATGATCGGCGAGGCCGGGATATCTAACCCTGGTCACAAGGGGGTGCTCGACGAGGCGCTGAGCCAAAGTGGCGGCACTGCGCTGTCCTTGGTCCAAGCGGAGGGCGAGGGTGCGCAGGCCGCGCAAGACCAGGAACGTTTCCAGCGCTCCGGGGACGGCACCGGCCACCTCCCGGCGGTGGCGCAGCTGCTCGGCCAAGTGAGGGCTATCGGCAACGGCAATGCCGAGGAGCAGGTCGGAGTGGCCGCCAAGGAACTTGGTGGCGCTGTGCACGGCGATGTGGGCGCCGAGGGCGATCGGTTGTTGCAACAACGGGGTGGCGAAAGTGTTGTCGACCGCCACCATTGCGCCCGCGTCGCGCCCTGCCGTGCAAAGAGCGGGCAGGTCGGCGATGTCGAGCAAGGGGTTGGTGGGCGATTCCAGCCACACCAGATCAGCACGGCGGGCCGCCGCTACGGCGACGGCAGTGTCGGTTACGTCAACGAGGTCCACTTGCCAACGTCCTTGCTGCTGGCCGTCTGCCAGCAGGGCGTGAACTCCGGCGTAGCAGTCCGAGGGCGCCATCACCTGGGCACCCACGTGCAGGAGGTCAAATACAGCCGCCGCCGCACCCATTCCCGAAGAGAAGGCCACAGCATCGCCAAGCTCCAACTCGCCCACAACTTCTTCAAGTGCTTCCCATCCGGGGGTAGCGTCACTGCGGGCGTACTCGCGGTGTCCGACCTGGTCCAGGTGGCCGGCCCGGAAGTTCGACGCCATGACGATGGGCACGTTCAGGGGCTGGCCGGGCTCGTCGGCAGGCCGTCCGGCTGTAATTAGGGCAGTCTGCGGGCGTCGCGCCGGCCTCCGGCTGGCAGGCCCTGAAGATTGGCTGGACACGAGGTCATCCTGCTCGGCAGGACAGGCCGGCGCCAACCCGGCGCGGCGACCAGAGGGTGGCCCGACTCGCGCCGGCGCCCGGCCTCCGCCGGTGGAGGCTAGATTCCGGCCCGTGGCCGACTTTGCCCTGCCTCTGCGTGAGGAAGACGTCCATCCCAACCCCATGCGCCAGTTTGAGACCTGGTACAACGACGCCGCCCAGGCCGGTTTGCGGGAGCCTGGTGCGGTAGCCGTGGCCACGAGCACGCTGGAGGGGACGCCGTCGGTACGCATGGTGTTGCTCAAGCGGTACGACGAGGGCGGCTTTGTTTTCTACACCAACTACGGCAGCCGCAAAGGTCGCGAGCTCGAGGCCAACCCGCGCGCCGCATTGTTGTTCTATTGGGACCCACTGGGACGGCAAGTGAGGATCGAAGGACGCACTGAACGCACTTCGGCACAGGACTCAGCGTCGTATGCTCACAGCCGGCCCCGAGGGAGCCAGCTGAGCGCACTCGCATCGCCTCAGAGCCGAGTAATTGGCAGTCGCAGCGAGCTCGAGCAGCGCGTCGCCGACCTGGCCCAGCTGTACACCGACGTCGAAGTGCCCGTCCCGGATGCCTGGGGAGGTTTCCGCCTGGTGCCGGACCGCTTCGAGTTCTGGCAACACCGGGAGGACAGGCTGCACGACCGCCTGCTCTACACCGTCGGGGACCAAGCCCGCTGGCGGCTGCAACGGCTGGCCCCGTAGCCGCGGCTCACCTGTAGAAAAGGAGCTAAGCGGGCTGACCTCGAAGTCGAGCAAGCCGCCGTCGGCTCATGGCTCGTGGGCCCGACGACGTAGCCCAGCCTCAGCTAGTTCTCCGGCGTTACGCCCGGGCCCCGGCCGGTTGGGGGTTCAGCTGGTAGATGTACGGTGCCAATGGAGGGGTCAAGGTTGTCGACGAACGGCCTGACGAGACAGTGACCGTCGTCCCGCCGGCACCGATCTGGACTTCGACCGGTCCGCCTACCGTGAGCCGCTCAGTGGTGCTCGGTGTGACGATGCCGGCGAACTGCGGGGTCCCGGTGGCCTTGCCGACCCTCACCCACGACGGGCGGTCCGAACGTACCGTCAGCTCGTAGCTGGAAGCGCTCACCGCATAGGTGGCCTGGCCCGCGCCGGTCGAGGTTTGCTTCAGGAGTGGAGAGCCGGCCGCTTGGCTTTGCGTAGAGCTGAGGGACGAGGCGGACGACCCAGAGTGCCCCCGGTCACTCCCGTGGGGCCCGGGTGAGCGCAAGGCCAACGTCGCCGCGACGCCGACAACCACGATGGCGGCCGCGCCCGACGCCACGATTAGCGCCCGGCGTGCTCGTGCCGGGCGCTTGACCGGCGGAGCCAACGGCTCACCCGGCTCTCGGGAACCAGGTCCAGAGGGGCGGGAGCGCGCTCTGTTCGCCTGTAAGGAGTCGGCCGAACGGGCGGCCGAGCGACCCGCGGCCTTCCCCTGTTGGCTGACCAGCGGTAATGGTTGAGTTGGAGCCAACGGCTCGGCCAGATCCGGTTCCCCGCCCAACTGTCTGGCATACGCGGAGGACCACGCCCGCAAGATGTCCGCGGAGGACGTGCCCGGAGGGAAGCCGAGGAACGTTGCGATCCGCTCCACTGTCGAGAGCAGATCGGCCTCGTCCCGGAACCCCGTGGCGTGGCCAGCCTCGAGGCCGAGGATCAACGTTGAGGGCACATAGCACGACGCGGCCTCCTCGGCCGGTGACAATGCTCGAGCCAGCCGTGCCGCCTTAAGAGCGACAGCCACCTCGGGCGGGACGAAAAGGGGACGTTCGGGGTCGCCAGGTCCTGGACCGCGACGTGCTCGAGCCATGTGGACCACGTTTTGGTCAAAATCCGATGCGTCCACAATGAGACCCTCGCTCCTTCTCCGAGTCCCGAAAACAAGAATAGCGGGTCCCGCGCATTTACGTACCGGCCACTTTTACTCGCCTTGCGGCCGGCCGGCGCGCAGGTAAGCCTAACGGTGCTTCCCCGCTTCGGAGTCACTGGCTTTGGACGTGACCAACCTGGAGCCGCTGCTGCAGGCGGTCCATGCGCTCATGGCCGGTTTCTCGGCCCATCACGACGCCGAGCAACGGCCGCCAGCTCTCGCCCGCACGTGGGCGCGGGCCACTCTTGAATCCGCCACGAACGCCACCTGGTGTAGCGGGCTCCACGACTTCGGAATGCCGCAGCTCGAGGGCCAACTGCTCGCCAGGGTACGGCCCGCTGCGTCACTCTTCACACCTTCACGTCTGGCGCTTCAGCAGCACGTTGAGAACCCCCTGGTCAGGGTCCCTCGCTTTGGTACCCCGCTGTCCTCCCTTGCTGCCGTCCCCATCGCCACCCGCCGTAATGCCCTCGAGGCTTCGGTAGGCGCTCAGTTCGGTACGGACTCGACGCTGGTACTGGTCAAGCGAGACGGCCACAATTATCAGTAGCCCAATAACCGGGAGCTGCCAGAAGGCCGGAACGTTCATCAACACGAAGCCATTTTGCAGCAGTGTGTAAATCAGCGCTCCCACGACCGTGCCCCAGATGCGTCCCTCGCCGCCCGTGAGCGGTGTGCCACCTATAACAACGGCGGCGATCGCCACCAACAGGAAGTTCGCACCCGACGTGCTCGAAGCAGTTGAGAAATGGCAGGCGTAGATCATACCGGCCCGGCCCGCCAGGAGCCCGGCCAACCCGAAGAGCATCAGGGTATGCAGTTTGACATTGACGCCCGAGCGTCGAACGGCTTCCCGACTTGCCCCGACGGCATACGTGTAACGACCAAATCTGGTGTTCTTTGCGATCCACGACAGCAATATGGCGATTCCAGCGGCAAAAAACACGATATACGGGATGTTCCACACCTCGCCTGTACCCGCCGTCACCGACGCGGGGGGCAGGTTGACGACCGGGACCCCGTTAGACAACAAGTCGGCAAACCCTAAGAACGCCCCGTAAGTTGCCAGCGTCACGATCAACGAGTTGATCTTTAGGAATGCGACGAGAGCCCCGTTCAACAGTCCACCGCCGAGTCCGACCGCAATCGATATCACAGTACCGATGACGACGAGGTTCCAGCCCGCACTTCCGGCCGCGGTGGTAAAGCCGTTCCCCCCATGATAATTGTTGGACATGTACAAGGCGCCGGCGACGCCACCCAGTCCCAGCATCGAGCCGACGGAAATATCGATGCTACCGGCTATCATTACGAACGTCTCTCCCAGGGACAGGAGAATGAACACCGCCGTGGACGCCAGGATATTTGTGAGCGAGAGGGCGCTCGTAAAGCCGGGAGCGGCCACCGCGAACAGAATTATCAGTAAGACCAGGACGCCGACGCTGCTGAAGCGAAGGACGAGACCGACCATCATCTGACGGCGGAGGGAGGGCGGCAGGGAATCTGCGGCCGCCTCGTGCGCAGCCAGCGCGACCACGGGCTGCTTGACGTCAGCCACTCGTAACGGTCCTGGTGCCGACCATGTATGACATCAGCTCTTCCTCGGAAGTCTTTCGGGGATCGACCTCCCAAACAATCCGCCCGGCGCGCATTACAATAATTCGAGTCGCTCTGGCCAGGATTTGGGGAATATTGTGTGTGACATGATCACTAATTTTTCCCTTGTTCCACCAGATGGTCGATTATTGTATTGACCGCCGCCGTCTCG
>DATJST010000545.1:0-20977 GCA_035503975.1 Acidimicrobiales bacterium
CTTGACATGCTGATGGTATGCCATCACTTGAACCCGTCGGTCCCAGAGGACCTGGCCTTTGCCGAGAGCAGGATCAGACCTTCGACCATTGCCGCCGAGGACTATCTCCACGATGTAGGCGCGATCTCCATGATCGGCAGCGACTCCCAGGCGATGGGTAGGGTCGGAGAGGTCGTGCTACGGACCTGGCAGACGGCCCATGTGGGCAAGAGGCGTTGGGGCAGCCTGGCGGGAGACGGGCCGGGGGACAATAACCGGCTCCAAAGGTACGTGGCAAAATACACGATCTGCCCTGCAGTGGCGCACGGGCTGGACGGTGAAGTCGGTTCGGTAGAAGTCGGTAAGATCGCCGACCTGGTCCTGTACTCACCACAGTTCTTCGGCGTTAGGCCCTCACTGGTGATCAAGGGCGGGATGGTAGCCTGGGCCCAGATGGGTGACGCCAATGCCTCCGTCCCCACCCCGGAACCTGTGATAGCACGGCCGATGTTCGGTGCCGCCTCGCGGTGTGCTGCCTCGACCTCAGTCGCCTTTGTGGCTCCGGCTGCGATTGAGGCAGGTTTGGCCGAAAAGGTCGACGTGGGCAAGAGGCTCGTCGCCGTCAAGAACACACGGCGCCTGACCAAGGCGAGCATGCCCCTCAACGACTACGTTCCCCGCATACGTGTAGACCCGGACAGCTTTGCCGTTTGGGTCGATGGCGAGCTCATGACAGAGTCTCCTGCGCGCGAGTTGCCCATGGCCCAACGGTACTTTCTCTTCTAAGTGACCGGCAGCACCCTTCTCTTGCTGGCCGATGGCCGTTTCCCCTGCGGGGGTCACGCGCATTCGGGAGGGTTGGAGGAGGCGATCGTCGCTGGACGCGTACAGGGCCGTGATGAGCTCTACAGTTTCCTGGTTGGCCGCTTGAGCACTGTCGGATTGGTGGATTCCACCTTGGCCGCCAGCGCCTGCTCGGTTGGCGACGATAATGCATCACTCCAGGCTGCCGATGCGGAGGCAGCTGCTCGGTGTGCTTCTCCTGCCTTGCGCGCCTCGAGCCGAGCCCAAGGCCGGGGAATGCTCCGCGCCGCCAAGGAGATATGGGGCGGCCCCGCTTGGATGGCCACCCACGAAATGACGGGGTTTATGTACCCAGTCGCTCTGGGTGCGGCTGGGTACAGAGCGGGCCTGTCGCCCGCCGAGGTTGCCTTGGTGGCTGCCCAGGGGGCGGTCACTGGACCGGCCTGGGCGGCGACGAGGCTCTTGGGTATGAGCCCGTTCGAGGTGGCGAGCTGCCTGGCGCAGCTAGCGGACGAGGTGAGCTCGACCGCTGGAGAGGCATGGGGCCTGGTGCGTCAGCAATCGGGCCACGGACAACTGAGAGGCCTCCCCGCCCTTTCGTCTCCACTCCTCGAGCTGGGCGCCGAACGGCACGCTCGTCGGGAGGTACGTTTCTTTGCCTCCTGAGCGACCTCGTGCCCTGCGGGTCGGCATCGGGGGGCCTGTGGGGAGTGGGAAGACCGCGCTGGTAGCTGCACTTTGTCGAGCCCTGTCCGACGAGTTCTCTTTGGCAGTGGTGACCAACGACATATACACGACCGAGGACGCCGCAATACTGCTGCGCGCCGCGGTGTTGGCACCTGAACGCATTTCGGCTGTGCAAACCGGTTGTTGCCCGCACACCGCTATTCGAGACGACATATCTGCCAACCTCGAGGCGGTCGAGGCTCACGAGAGGCGCTTCAGCGATCTCGACCTGGTCCTTATTGAGTCGGGCGGCGACAACTTGACGGCAACGTTCAGTTACGGCTTGGTCGATGCGCAGGTGTTCGTCATCGATGTCGCCGGCGGCGACAAGGTCCCCCGCAAAGGTGGGCCTGGCATCACCATGTCCGACCTACTTGTGATCAACAAGACAGACCTCGCTCCTTTGGTGGGCGCGGACCTGGACGCGATGGGCCGGGACGCTTCACTGGCGCGCCGTGAGCTGCCGTTCACTTTCCTGAGCCTGGTCGAGGACTCTGAGGCCCGACCTGTGTCCGAGTGGTTACGGCACAGGCTTACGGGCTCGCATCGGGTGTAACCAGTGCTTGCCCGGGCGCAACTGAGAGCAGCGCCGAGCGCGCGGGTTGCAGGCGGGGACCAGCAAGGCGGTTGCCGGCTGATCTGGGCGCGAAGTGCCCCGCCCGTTGCCTTCAGGGCTACGCCCGACGGCGTCTACCTGGTTGGCACGGCGGCGACGCCCGTTGGTGCCGACGAGGTGGTAATCGAAGTCATTGTGGAGGCGGGCGCCAGGTTAGTAATGCGTTCGGCTGCTTCCGCGATCGCTTGGGCTTCGACAGGTGCCCGCCTCGAGATTGTCGTGACGGTCGAGCCTGGGGGACAGTTGGACTGGCACCTGAAGCCCTTGGTGGCGTCATCTCGTTGCCAGTACCGTCAGGTCGCCAACGTCCAACTAGCTGAAGGCGCCAGTGCGCGTTGGGTTGAGGAAATCGTGCTCGGGCGCCATAACGAGGAGCCCGGGTCGCTGGCGCTCCGATTGGACTTTGACTATGCCGGCCGTCCCCTCCTACGCCACGAGGTCCGGGTCGGGCCTGGGGCGACAGGTTGGGACGGGCCGGGCGTCCTGGGCGTTTATCGGGCCGTGAGCACCGTAGTGGGAGCAGGTCCGGCTCAGGTGGCCGAGGACCACAGCGCGACGACAGGTACCGAGCCCAGTGGTGACGGCCCCGCCCCTCTGTGGGCCTTCATGGAACTGGACGGGCCCGGCTTCCTGGCCCAAGCGATGGGTCAAGACCTTACCGAGGTGCGCCGGTGCCTGTTCCGCATACCGGCTGCCGCGGCGCGGTAGCGCGACCAGGGGAGAATGTCGAGCGACGACGTGCGCTCAGGCGCCGGCGGGGTGACCGTTGGTTGCGGCCACGTCGTGCCCGGAGTGCTGGCGCGACCAGGTCTCGAACATCTCGGCGTAGCGCCCGCCGGCGGCGACGAGCTCGTCGTGGCTTCCAATCTCAACTATACGGCCGTGGTCCACCACGGCGATGCGGTCAGCCCGCATGGCGGTAGTCAGGCGGTGCGCAATCAAGATGGCGGTGCGCCCCTCGAGCAACCGGTCGAGCGCCCGCTCCACCTTGACTTCGGACTTTAGGTCCAGGTTGGAGGTCGCCTCGTCCAGCACAAGGACCCGGGGACCGGCGACAAAAGCGCGGGCGAGAGCGATGAGCTGACGCTCACCCGAGGAAAGCGACTGGCCCCTCTCGTGCACCTCGGTCTCGAGCCCGTGAGGGAGCCGCTCCACCAGCTCGCTCAGGCCAACCGCGTCGATGGCCTCCTGCACCTCCTCGTGAGTGGCGCCGGCCCGAGCAAAGGACACGTTGTCGCGTATCGTACCGCTGAAGAGGAAAGGCTCTTGGGGCACTACCCCGAGCTGGCGCCGCAAGGACGCGAGGGTAACGTCGGCCAGGTCGTGGCCATCGATGCTGACGCGTCCCCTGGTGGGGTCGTAGAACCTGGTCACCAGTTTGGCGATGGTTGACTTGCCGGCGCCGGTCGGGCCCACGAATGCCACCGATTCCCCAGCCCGCACCGAGATGTTAACGTCCTGGAGCACCAGATCGCCGGGCGAGTAGGCAAAATCGACGTCTTCGATGTCAATCGCCCCCTCGATCGGCGGCAGGTCGCTGGCACCATCCTTCTCGGGGACCGACGGCGCAGTGGCGAGCAACGCCCTGAGCTTGCTGACCGCGGCCTGGCCCTGCTGGTAGGTGTTGTAAAGCTGGACCAGCTGCTGGATGGGCTGGAAGAACGAGCCCAGGTAGAGCACGAAAGCGGTCAGCTCGCCGATGGTGAGCTCAGGGCGGGCATTTGGGGCCAGGCCGCCACCAGGGACGTGGTGCCAGGAGTGCAGGACCATGGCCCCACCAATGAGCAGGAGGGCAGCTTGGCCCATAAGGCCGACAAAGTCGCTCACGGTAGAGTAGTTGGCCGTCACCTTCGCCGTGGTGAAGTTGGCTGCCCGGTAAGCCCCAAGCACGTTGCGGTGGTGGATAACGTTGTTGCGCTGGCGGTTGTAGGAGGCCACGATGCGCACGCCCGAAAGGCTCTCGGCCACGTCGGAGATAACGCCGGCCAAACCATCTCGCACCCTGAGGTAGGCCCGCTCGGAGGCAGAACGGAACCAAAGGGAGGCCACGGTAAGCGCAGGCATCACGATGGCGATCGTGATCAGGGCCAGTTCCCAGTTGTAAGAGAGCAGGACGGCGGTGACGAAGACCATCGTGAGGCCCTGGATGGCGAACTGCGCCAGCCCGTCTTGGAGCAATTGCTGCAGGGCCTCGATGTCGCTAGTCATGCGGGTCATGATGACGCCAGCTTTTTCGTCGGTGAAATAATCGAGGGACAACCGCTGGATATGGGCGTAGACCCGGGCCCGTAGGTCGTTCATCACATGGGCGGCAAGCTTGCCGGTGTTGCGGATGCGCGCCCTCTCCACAAATACGGTGGCAATGACCGACCCTAGGTACACCAGGCCGCAGATCACCACCACGGACAAGTGGTGGCGAGGCCCCACCAGCCCGTCGTCGATCCCGATCTGGGTCAAGTAGGGGCCGGTCTGGAACCCGATCGTCTCGATGCTGAGGAATATCACCGACATCAGGGCGATGGGCCAGCGGTCGGTGATCATCCTGCGCAGGGTCAGCGTGCGGGTATCACTGGGCCGGTGGGTGAACGTCGCCACGGGCTCGCCGTGGTCGGGCTCGGTCTTTACCAACGCGGTGACGGCCTCTTGGAGCTCGGGGGGTATGCCGGCGAAAGGAGCGCCACCTTGGGTGGCGTTGCCCGCCCCCGCCATGCCACCCCCGAAGCCGCCCCGAGCAGCGCCGCCCAGGCCACCCCCGCCGGCACCGGAGCCCCACATGGGGCCGCCTCCAAACATGCTCACAGCTCTGCCGCCTCCTCCCCCAGCTCCATGCCGGTGCCGGCCGCGTCCTCGTCGTCGTCGGTGATAACCCGGGCCAGGACTTCGGCGTAGCGCTGGTCGTCCTCGAGCAGGTCCTCGTGCCGGCCGCTGGCGACGACACGGCCGTCCTCGACCAGGGCCACCCGGTCAGCCAGGGCGATGGTGGCCAGACGGTGGGCAATGACAAGGATCGTGCGGTTGGCCATGAGCCGGCGCAGCGAGGTGTGTACCCGTTGCTCGACTTGCACGTCGATCGCGCTGGTGGCATCGTCCAGGACCAGCACCGGAGGGTTCACCAACAACGTGCGGGCGATGGCCAAGCGCTGGCGCTGGCCGCCCGACAGGGTGTAGCCGCGCTCGCCGATCACGGTGTCGTAGCCGTCGGGGAGGCGCACGATGAATTCGTCCGCGTCGGCAGCCCGGGCGGCCACCTTGATCTCTTCGATCGTTGCCCCGGGCCGGCCGTAGGCGATGTTGTCCCGCACCGGCACCGAAAAAAGGAACGGCTCGTCGAACACGAAGCCGACCTGGGCCCGCAGGCTCTCCAGGGTGTACTCGCGCACATCGCGCCCGTCAATGCGCAGTTGTCCCCGGGACACGTCGTACGAGCGGTTGAGCAGCCTGCCGGCGGTCGTCTTGCCGGAGCCGGTGCGCCCAACGAGAGCCACCGTCTCTCCGGGGGCGATATGGAGGTCGAAATCGTGAAGGACCGATGTCCCGTCGGAATAAGAGAACGAGACGTGGTCGAAATGGACGTCGCCGCGGCAGTCCGTTAGGTCGACGGCACCGGGCTGGGTCACGATCTCCTGGCGCTGGTCCAGGACTTCGTAGATCCTCTTGGCCGACGCCGATGCCCTCTGGCCGTTCATGATGACCATGCCTAATTGGCGGAACGGAGGCTGGAAAATCAGCATGTAGGCCTGGAAAGTGAAGAGTGTGCCCACGCCGAGATGGTCGTGGAGGACCAGGATGCCGCCGTACAGAAGGATCACGGCCAGCCCTACCCGGGGCAGGTTCTCCAGCGTCGGTGCCCAGGTGCCCCGGATGTTGGCGTCCTTTATGTACGACCACTGGAGCTTGTCGGCCGCCCGGGCCAGCGTGGTCAGCTCCTTCTGCTCCGCAGCGAAGGACTTGACTACCCGCACACCCGAGATATTTTCCTCCACCAGCATGGCGATATCGGCCAGACGGGCCTGGATGAGCCACGACACGGGGTAGATCTTTTTGCGCATGGCCACGCCCACTGCGAAAGTGATGGGCAGCGACAGGGCCGTGACCAGAGTGAGCTGTACGTTGAGCGAGAACATCTCAGCAAAAGCAACGATGATGACCGCGCACTGGACCAGGACCGTGGGAGCCATGACCAGGTACTGCTGGACAGCACGCACGTCGGAATTGGCCCGGGAGATGAGCTGGCCCACCGAGACGCGGTCGTAGAAGGGGAACGACAGCGACATGTAGTGCTCATAGATGAGGTGCCGCAGGTCGTACTCGAAGCGGTACGCGGTCGTGAGCAAGCAGCGACGCCCGAGATAGTTGCCCACCTCGCGCACAGCGATCGACACGAAGATCAAAGTGGCGAAGCTGGCGAGCGGCTTGAGGTGGGTGGTGTGGCCGGCGGTGGGCAGGGCGTCGGTGATGGCGTCCCCGATAAGGCGGGGGATCTGGACCTGGGACAGGAGGGAAACGAACGAGCACAACAGGGATAGGGCCCAGATCCCCCTGTGGGTCTTGATGACCGGCCAAGCCCGCCGCAGCCAAGACTTGGAGCTGTCGGGGTCAATGCTCGCGCCGGGACGGGAATGAGGCGAGGACTCGGCTACGGGGACAAATGGGCTCTCGGCCTCGAGCCGCCGGAGGACTTCGCTGTTGTCAGGGCCCAGGAGGAGCCGGCCCCCCCTCACGGTTTGACCTTCGCTCGGGCCTCCCGCTCGGCACGACGGCGCACGCGCGCCCGGCCCAGGGCTCGCCCCACAGGACCGGGGCCGCCAAGCGACAACTCGGCTTGGCGAGCAAGGCGCGGCAGGCTCCAAGCGAGAGCCGAAGAATGAAGTTCGTCCGTCGAATAGTTAGAGTACCACATGGTTTGGGTAGGCGATGACTCCGTCTGGTCCTGGGGGCGACATGGGGCGGTAACCTCGCCTTGAGGAAGGGGTGCGCGGTTTGCCCGGACGCCCCTTCATCCCGGCGCGCGACATGAGCAGCTCCACGGTCGAGCGGGCGATGGCGATGCCAGCCGACGAGCAGAGCTCGGAATGGACCCGGCGCGCCCCGTAAGTGCACTGAGACTCGCGGTAGACACTCCGGATCAGCTCGGTCAGCTCGGCATGGCGCAACGAGCGCGGCGACGGCTCTCGGTTGCGCCAGGCGAAGAAACCTGATTGGGACACGCCTGCCACTTTGGTGCTCAGGTGGACCGAGACGCCTTCATCGATCAGGGCCCGGGCCACCCGGAACCGCACTTTTGGGGGAACCACCCCCCTGATCAGCTCGAGCGCCTGCCTGGTGGCAGCCAGCTCCTCCTCGAGCACGGCGATCCGACGCCGGGCGTACACCAGCTCGTCGCGCTCGGGCAAGCTGAGGCCCGTCCGTGCGCCGGCTACCTCCTGCGCCTTCCAGCTATAGATGGCCTGCACGCTCACCCCGAGCTCGTTGGCCACGGCGCGAACTGATCGCCCCGACCGGACCAGGCCTAGTGCCTCACGCCGTAGATCGGTCCCATAGCCCTTAGCCATCCGACCTGTCTCCGCGCCCAAACGATTGCGTCATAAAGGCTCCTCGAGATTGGGGCACCCACCTCAGGTGAGTGTCACTTCACCAACCTCCCGGGCTTTTATCCCGCCGTGGGGCTCATCGTGGGCCGGCAAAGGTTTCCTCTCCTGGGCCAGCGTCACGCTGCCTCGCCTCTCGGTCCAGGCCCGGGAGTCCCGGCGGAACCCTAGGCGCGCCTTGGGTTTCAAGTCGATTAACGACGTTAGCGAGGTTTTGTTTCGGCGCGATCGCGGAAGTATTGCCGGCGTGTGAACTTTGTGGTTGGCCCTTTCTCGGCCGGGGCGTCGGCGGCCATGGTGCGCCTCGCCGCCTCCATGGCCCTTGGCCCGGTCGTGACCAATGCGATCACGGTTATAGCGAGCCCGCAGGCGGCGGCGATAGCGAAGCTCGCGTGGGCCGCGGCACTGAACGCGTCCCCAACGAGCCTTTGTGCGGCCACAGGCAAGCCGGCACTAGTCGCACTGAGGTTTGTGCTGGCCGCCCTCGCAGCTGCCTGCACCCTGGCCGGCAGGCCGGAGCCGGCCAGGCGGGACGCCAACTGGCCTTGGATGCCCGACGTCACCACCGACCCAAGGACTGCGACGCCGAGAGCACTGCCGACCTGGCGGCTGGTACTGGCGACGGCGGCGGCCACCCCGGTCTGGTTGGGCGGCATGCCGCTCACAGCGGCGTTGGCGATCGGCGGGTTCACCATCCCGAAGCCGAGGCCCAGCAAGAGGTAGCAGGTGCCCAGGAACAGGTAGGAGGACGTGGGCTCTACCAGCATCTGGAGAGACGTGCTGGCCATGATGAAGGCCCCGGCGACGCTGAGGGGCAGGCGAGCGCCGCGCCGGCCCACGACACGGCCCGTGAGCGGTGCGACGACAGCGATGACCACCGTCGCCGGCAAGGCTGCGGTACCCGCCCGGAACGGGGAGTAGTGCCGCACTTCCTGGAGGTAGATCGTATTGATGAAGAGCCAACCCGCCAGGACGAAGTGGGCCACAACGGCGATTGCGGCCGCTCCGGAGAACGGAGGGCTGCGGAAGAAATGAAAGTCCAGCATCGGTTCGGGCTGGCGCCGCTCGACGGCGACAAACCCGGCGGCCCCGATAAGCACTACGGCAAAACAACCGAGGATCTCTGTGCTCTCCCAACCCCGGACCGGGCCCTCGATAATGCCGTAGCTGAGGGCGGCGAGGACCATGATGGCCAGCACTTGGCCGAGGGCGTCGAAGTGGCGGGCGCGGCCCACGCGAGGCTCGGGCACGAACAGGGCGACGAGGACGAGGGCGGCCAGTACAACCGGCACATTGACCCAGAAAATGGCCCGCCAGTCGATGGCGTCGATCAGGGCCCCACCGAGCACCGGGCCACCGGCGGTGCTCACACCAACTACTCCGCCCCAAAAACCGATGGCCGCCGCGCGCTCGCGCCGGTCCCTGAAGGTGTCGGTGATGATCGACAACGAATTGGGGTTGAGCATGCACCCGCCGCACGCTTGCAACATGCGGCAGGCGACCAGCATCGGCAGGTTGACCGACAAGCTGCACGCGAGTGACCCTGCCCCGAAAATGACGAGCCCTATGCGCAGGACCTTGCGGCGCCCGAAGCGATCGCCCAAAGAGCCCGAGAGCAGCAAGAGGGCGGCGAGGACTATGAGGTAGGCGTCGGCCACCCACTGCAGTTCGGTCACCGACGCGTGGAACTGGTGCTGGAGGGCAGGAAGGGCAACGTTGACGATGGTGTTGTCCAACGTGCTCATGAAAAGGCTGAGCGAACAGATACCGAGCACCATGAACCGCCCGCGCCTGCCCTCGGGCCCTTGGAGCTCGTCGGTCGTGCGCGGCCGGCGAACGACGCCCGCCGGCCATAGCCGCCGGGGCGAAGCCAGCGTGACCATATCCGAGCCCGGCCGGGCGCTGCCAGCGACGTCGGCCTCCGGCCCCCTGACCATTTCCCCATTTTGCCGCAGGCGAGCCGCTCTCGCCATTTCCGACTGCCCGACGGTGCTTTTCTTGGAAAATACCTCCAGTGTTAGCCAGGATAATGCTGCCATTTGTTACCAGACAATTAACTCCGCGGTCTGATGCTTGCCAGGGGGGACCGCAGCGGCCAAACTGCCAACCCGTGGCAATGGGTTGGGGCCTGGTTGGGACCGGGGGTTACGCGCGGCGTGCATGTGCTCCGGCGTTTGGCCAAGTTGGTGAGGCCGACCTTGTGGCTGTCGCCAGCAGTGACAACGACCGGGCACGCGCGTTGGCCGCCGAAGTGGGGGCTGACCTCGCCACCGACGACCTGAGCACACTGCTGGCTTGTGACGACGTAGAGGCGGTATGGGTGGCATCGCCCAGCTACATGCACTACGAGCAGGGTCGAGCCGCCTTGCACGCGGGCAAGCATGTCCTCATGGAAAAGCCTCTGGCCCTGACGGCGGCCGAAGCCTGGCGGCTAGTGGCCCTGGCCGAGGCCAGCGGCGTTATCCTCGCCACTGGTTACCAGGCCCGGTACGTCCCCGCCCACCTGCGCATGAAGCAACTGCTCGAACAGGGAGCCATCGGCACCGCGGTGATGGCCAGGACCTATTACGGGCTGCACCGCACCGGCCCGCCGCATGGCTGGCGGCTCAACCGCGATCAGGCCCGATGGGGCGCCTTGGCCGATATTGGTACTCATCACCTGGACCTGTTGCGGATGTTGATGGGTGAGGTGGGCTCGATTCATGGTTTTGCCGCCCGCTGCACGGCACTGCAAACCGACGACGTGGCCACAGCGGTCCTCCGTTTTACCGATGGGCCCCTCGGGGTGCTGGCGGCCAGCACGGTGGTCGGCCGACCTGCCGCTGTGGTCGAGGTCTTCGGTACTCTCGGAGCTTTGGTCGCCGAGGGGACTTCGCCGGACGGCCAGGGGACAGCAACCCTTGTACGGTTCGGGCACGAGCCAGAGGACATTACGGGAGACAGGCCGCTCTCGTTCGTGGCCCAGTTGGAGACGCTGACCAAAGTCATGGCTGGCGAGAGGCTCGATTACGCTAGCGGCGCCGATGGCGCCCGCAATGTCGAGCTGATGGAACAGATCTCGCCCTGAACAAGGTCGTGCTGCAAAGTTGAGCGTCGCGTCCGCGGGCCTGGGTGTCCATGTCGTCGGGTTGCAAAAATCCTTCGGGTCATTCCGGGCCTTGAGCGGGCTCGATCTTGACGTACCCGTGGGCACGGTGGCCGGTCTGCTCGGGCCTAACGGCGCTGGCAAGACCACGACCATCCGTATCTTGGCCACGCTCACCACCGCCGATAGCGGCAGCGCATGGGTCGGGGGGCACAACGTGGCCGACGACCCCCACAGCGTTCGCTCGGTCATCGCCCTCACGGGCCAGTACGCAGCGGTCGACGGGGACCTCACGGGACGCCAGAACCTGGTGATGATCGCCCACCTGTGCCGCTTCAGCCGGGCCTACGCCCGCACCCGGGCAGATGAACTACTGGCGCGCTTCGGCCTCGGGGCGGCCTCGGGGCGGCTCGTGCGGACATATTCGGGTGGGATGCGCCGCCGGCTCGACCTGGCTGCAAGCCTGGTTTCGCCACCACGGGTCTTGTTCCTGGACGAGCCGACCACCGGGCTCGACCCGCCAAGCCGCGAGGAGCTATGGGGGGTGGTACGTGACCTCAAGGCTGAGGGGACGACCGTGGTCCTGACCACCCAGTACCTCGAAGAGGCCGATCGCCTGGCTGACGACATCACCGTGATCGACCACGGTAAGGCTGTGGCCCGGGGGACCGCGACGGAGCTAAAAGCAACGGTGGGTGGCGACATAATCGAGCTGCGGAGCCGCCAGCCCTCGCTCCTCGAGCCGGCCGCTGCCCTAGTGGCGAGGAGAGCGGGCGCCGGGGACTATGCCGTCAACCTCTTGACTGAGGCCGGCTCGGCCACTGTCGCCATCCCGTCGGGGAGCCTCTCGACGGTCGACGCCGTGCGCATCCTCGATGCCGCGGGATTGCCTATGGACGAAATAAGCCTTCGTCGAGCCTCGCTCGACGAAGTCTTTACGACATTGACGAGGCGCAAATGAACAAGCTGGCAAGTCCGATAGTGGAGGGCAACGGGGCCACCAGCACCACCTCGTCGCTCCTGGGCGGGGCGGGCGCCGTGGCCCCCGTGGCACCTCTGAGCGTGGCCGCGGTGGCCAGCAATATCGCCGTCCTGGCCTATCGCAACCTGGTGAAGTTCTACCGCAACCGCCAGCTGCTTTTGCTTTCGGTAGTCCAGCCGTTGACGAATATGATCATGTTCGCTTACGTGCTGAACCAGGTGGCCCGTGTCCCCGGCGTCTCGTACAAACAGTTCGTCGTCCCGGGCGTTCTGGTCCAGGCGGTAATGGTGACGGCCATGCGTACGGGTGTAGCGGTCTCCTACGACGCCCATTCGGGCATGAACGACCGGTTCCGCAGCATGCCCATTGCCCGCTCTGCGGTGCTCGTCGGCAGGGTTGTAAGTGACACGGTGCGGATCGGCGCCCAGACCATCGTGCTGGTGCTCGTTGCAGTCACGTTCGTGGGGTTCGATTTTCGCTACGGGGCTCTGCGGGCGGTCGGCGCAGTGGCCGCCATCGTCACATTTGGCTTGGCTGTCACCGCCTTTTCGGGCTGGGTCGGTTTGGTGACCACTGACCCCGAAACGGCACAGACGGTGCTGATAACGCCCACCCTGCCGTTTGTCTTCGGCAGTTCGGCCTTCGCCCCGGTGAGCCGGCTCCCGAGTTGGATGCAGCCATTTGCTAGCCTCAACCCGGTCAGTTCTGCGGTCGACCTGGCCCGCTCGCTCGCTATTGGAGGTCCTCTGCAGGCGCCGTTCGAGCATTACGTACTATGGACCGGCGGGCTAACCATCGCTTTTATCTACCTCGGCGTCCGGCGTTACCAGCGGGGTTGAGGCGAGCGAGCGGGCCGCTGCTACCTGGTGATGGAGGCGCCGCCCCGAGCGATTATGTCGGCGATGATCGCCTCCGAGACCCCGACCGTGCCACCAGTACGGCCGTCATAGGTGGCGCCGCCGTTATGCGGAGTGAGGACCACGTTGTCCATCTTGCGCAGCTCGAGAGGGATATACGGGTTGAACTCGATCGGGTCGTAGTAAGCGCTCGGCTCGTTCCAAAAGACGTCGAGGCCGGCCCCGGCGATGGTCCCGTCCTGGAGCGCCTTGATCATGGCCTTCTCGTCCACCAGCCGTCCGCGGCCGACGTTGACAAAATAGGCTGTAGGCTTCATGAGCTTGAACTCGCGCTCGCCCATAATCTCGTGGTTCTCGGGCGTGTAGTTGACCAGCATGCACAGGTAGTCCGCCGCTGATATCAAGTCGTCAGGCTCCTCCACCCACTCGAGGCCCATCTCCTCTTCCTCCTCCTTGTCCAAGCGGGTGCGCTTGGTGTAGAGGACGTTCATGTCCAAGGCCCGCAGTTTGCGCACGGCATGGCGCGCCACCTTGCCCAGGCCCCATAGCGAGACAGTCTTGCCTGTACAACCGAGGCCCATAAACTCCATGGCTTGCTCTTGGAAATACCCGTTGCCTCCGTGACAGGCGCGGTCAGCCTCTGCGACGCGGTAGGCGAGGTTGAGGACGAGGGTAACCAACAGGTCCGACGTCGCCCTCGGGTTGAGGGCATAGTCGGCCCACGGGTAGTCCCTGCCGCCGGCATCCGCCGGCGGCTGCTGGCGCGGCTTGGAGGCAAGCAGAGGGATCCCGGCCGCCTCGCACGCGGCGACGTCGACGATGGCTGGCTCGGGGCGGAGGAGCCCGAAACCCTTGAGGTTGGGGTTGGCGCCCACGATCGACTTGGTCACCGGTGTCTCGTGCATGCAGTAGATGTAGTCGGACCGCCGCGCCGCGCTCTCCAGCTCGGCGATGGTGATGGCACGGTGTGTGAAGGGGAAAACCTCCACCTCGGCATATTCCTTCAACCGGTCGATCGCCGGCTGAGGGACGGGTTGGCAGACGAAGACCTTGGGGACCGCGGTCATGGTTTCTCCTTTTCCTGTTGGGTTTCCTGTTGAGCCTTCTCGCGGGCGACGATGTCGTCGACGATGGCGTTGGCGATATCGAGCGTTTGCATCCCACGGGAGAGGTAGGTCGCGCCGCCGTTGTGAGGCGTAAGGATGACGTTGTCAAGCTTGCGGAGTGCTTCGGGGATGTAGGGGTCGAACTCCATGGGGTCGTAGTAGGCGCTCGGCTCGTGCCAGTACACGTCGAGGCCGGCCCCGGCGATGGTGCCCTCCTGGAGGGCCTTGATCATGGCATCCTCGTCTACCAAGCGGCCGCGGCCGACGTTGACGAAGTAGGAAGTCGGCTTCATCAAGTTGAACTCCCGTTCGCCCATGATCTTCAGGTTGGCGGGCTCGTACTTGACGAGCATGCAAAGGTAGTCGGCCCGGGCGATCAGCTCGTCGCTGTCGCCCACCCACTCGATGCCGAGTTCTGCCTCCTCCTCTTTGGGCAGCCGCGTGCGCTTGTTGTACAGGACCTCCATGTCGAGGGCCTTCAGCCGGGGGACAGCCTGACGGGCCACCTTGCCGAGGCCCCAGACCGAGGCGGTCTTGCCGGTGCAACCCTGGCCCATGAGGTCCATCGTCATCTCCTGGAAATACCCATTGGCCCGGACATACCTGTCGGCGTCGAAGACCCGGTAGGCAAGGCACATGACCATGGCCACCATCAGGTCGGCTGTGCCTCGCGGGTTGAGGCCATACCCGTTCAGGCTCCAGCCCCCGTCCTCAGGAGCTTGGGGGCGCTGGGCGTACAGCAGCGGCACCCCGGCACGCTCGCACGCCTCCACGTCAACGATACCCGGAGCGGGGTAAGACAGGGCAAAACCCTTCAGTTGGGGGTTGGCCTCTGCGATCGACGCCGTGATCGGGGTCTCGTGCATGCAGAAGACATAGTCAGAGCGGCGGGCTGCGTCCGCCATCTCGGGAATGCTGATTGGCCTATGGGAGTACGGGAAAACCTCAACTTCCCCATATTGGCGCAGGCGCTCGATGGCGGGTCCGGGAACGGGCTGGCAAACAAAGATCTTAGGCATCTTTGCGGTCACGATGAGAGCCTCCTAGGTCTCGCGTGTTGCGTACGGGGACCTGTACCCGAAAGACCTTCCAGGAACTGGACTACACTGCGCACGGGTAAATATCTGGTGCTGCGGTCCCGTTGTAAAACCTAGCATTTTGGCGAGCCACCTGCAAGGGCCGGTCATGCCGGCGCCTCCTTTACCACCGCGGCTTGCGCGCCAACTCGGAACTGAAAGAACTGTGGCGTCCAGCGAGCCACGACGGCAATGCCCACGATGGTCGCGATACCGCCTGAAATCACGGAGAACTGCGTACTTGTGGCCGCAGCCACGAGCCCTGCTTCGGTATTGCCTACGCGCGGCCCGTTACCCATCAGGGCCATCTGCAATGAGGACAACCGCCCACGCATGCGGTCAGGCAACTCGTGCTGGATGATCGCTGTGCGGAACACAGTACAGACTGTGTCAAGGGCGCCGGCCAAGCCAAGCAACCCGAGAGCCAGGGGCAACCACGGGACAACGCCGAACAGCGCAATGGCCAAGCCCCACACGCTTGAGCCGATGCAGATGGCTATGCCCGGGCGATATACCCGGTGTGCCCACCCGGACAAGCCGCCTCCGATGCAGGCGCCGATGCCCGGGGTAGCATAGAGCAACCCGACAGCGCGGGCACCACCGTGAAAATGGGTGAGAGCCAGCGCGGGAAAAAGCGAAGTGGGCCAGCCGAAGATAGTCACGTTGAGATCGGCGATGAACACGCCTCGTAGCGCCTGGCGCTCTCGCAAGAAGCTGAACCCCTCGTTGATCGAGCGCCACCCAAAGCGGGTTACTCCCAGCGGCCTTTGTGCGCCCACGGCGATAGCCGCACCCACAACAGCGCCAAAAGAGAGCGTGTTGGCCCAAAGGGCCGTCGCCACGCCGGACCAGGCAATGACGAGGCCCCCGAGGGCCGCTCCGGCAACGACGGACGACTGGTTGCTCAGCTGGCGCAGCACGTTGGCCTTGACGATGTCGGCCTGCTCCACCCCGCTGAGCATTCCAGCTGTCTGGGCTGGGTTATTAGCTCCCTGGAACCCGGCCGCTACCCCCGCCAGCGCGTAAAGCAACACGAGCGACGGATGCGGCCTGCCCACGTCCAGGGCCATCCCTGCGGAAGCCACAGCCATGACAGTGCCAGTGACTATCAGTACCTTACGGCGGTCCATGGCGTCGGCGATGCCGCCACCAAGGATGCACCCGATAAAGCAGGGGACGAGCTCAACCAGGCTGATCAAGCCGACGTCGAAATCCGATCGCGTCAGGCGGTAGACCTCGAAGGCCAGGGCCACGATGCTCAGCTGGTTGCCCAAGGCCGAGATCGTGGCACCCACCCAAAGGCGGCGGTAATCCCTGTACTTGCGCAAGGGCGAGATATCGACCACGACACGCGCCGCTACCCGGCGGGCGTTGGCCAACTTGGTCACGGGCTGGGGCGCGGTCTCAAAGCCGCGGGCTCTGCCACGTGGCCCGCGCGCTGGCGGCGGATTATGTCGTCAACGATGACGTTGGCCAGTGAGAGCGCGCCCCGGCCCCGCGAGTCGTGCGTGGCGCCACCATTGTGCGGGGTGAGGACGACATTGTCGAGCTTGCGAAGGGCGTCGGGGATGTGGGCAGCCAACACCACAGGCGGTTCCTCCCAGAAAACGTCGAGCCCGGCGCCGGCGATGGTGCGGTCTTGGAGGGCACGTACCATTGCCTCCTCGTCCACCAGACGGCCCCGGCCGACGTTGATGAAATAGGCCGTGGGCTTCATCAACCCGAACTCTCGCTCGCCCATGAGCTTGGTGTTGGACGGCTCGAAGTTTACCAGCATGCATAGGTAATCGGCCATGCTGATAAGCGCGTCGGTCTCACCGACCCATTCCACCCCAAGCTCCTCTTCGTCTTCCTTGTCCAGCCGGGTGCGCTTGTTGTAGACAACGTCCATGTCCAGGGCCCGGAACTTACGTACAGCGTGGCGTGCGACTTTGCCCAGGCCCCAGAGAGCCACTGTTTTACCCGTGCAACCCTGGCCCATGAAGGCCATTGTCTGTTCTTGGAAATAGCCCGTACCCCGGCAGTACTTGTCCGCCTCGACGATGCGGTAAGCGAGGTTGAGCACCAGGCCCACGAGGAGGTCAGAAGTACAGCGCGGGTTCAGCGCGTAGTCGGGCCACGGGTAGCCACGGCCTCCGGCGTCCTCGGGCGGCTGGGGTGCCCGAGGTGGGACTAAGAAGGCGATCCCAGCCTCCCGGGCCGCCGCGACCCCTTCAAGGTCTTTGCGGAGATTGGCCCCCGATGTGTTGGGGATCTCGTGCACAGCGATGCCTCTCAGGTTGGGGTTGGCCTCTATCATGGACTTGGTGATAGGCATGGAGTGGGGCCAACCCAAGAGGTAGTCGGAGCGAGCGACGGCGGAGCCCAGCTCGGGCACGCTGATGGCTCTGTGCATGTAGGGCCAGACTTCGACGTCACTAAATTCACGCAGCCTCGCCAACCCGACCTCTGGGATCGGCTGAGGGACAAAAACCCTCGGACGGCTCATGGCAGTTGCCTCACTTTCACTCGTTCCCTGCTTGGTCCGGAGCTCTGCTGGTCGCCCCGTGCAGCTACTCGCCCGCCCCGACCGGTCCTGCAAGGACTGGTGTGTTAGCGAGCAGCTCGAACGTGTACTGCTCCGCTGGTCCGTCCAGAATGCTGCTGGCTGGTCCTTTTTCGACGATCCTGCCCCCCTGAAGGATCACCACTTGGTCTGCGATCGCCCTGACAAGACCGAGGTTGTGGGTGATGAACAACATCGTGAGGTTTTCCTCACGGCGCAGCTTGCCGAGCAGCTCGAGCACCGAAGCCTGGATGGACACATCGAGCGACGAAGTGATCTCGTCGCACACCATGAGCCGGGGCTGTGCGGCCAGTGCCCGGGCGATCGCCACCCGTTGTCGCTCTCCCCCGCTCAACTGGCTGGGGTAGCGGTTCTCGTACTCGGCCGGCAACGCCACCCTTTGGAGCAGCTGGGCGACCCGGGTACGCCGCTCCGCGTAGCCCGCGCCGATGCCAAAAGTCTCTAGAGGCTGCATCAACAGGTGCCCGATGGTGCGGCGCGGGTTGAGCGAAGCGTACGGGTTTTGGAAAATGTACTGGATCTCGCGGAGCGCCTCGCGAGGCCGCTTCTTGGCTGGCCACTCGAGCGCCCGGCCGTCGAACCCGAGGTAGCCCTCGACGCCATCGGGGTGGATCCCACTGATGCAACGGGCGAGCGTTGTCTTCCCGCTCCCGGACTCCCCAACCAGCGCCAGGCACTCCCCGTCGCCCACAGAAATGTCAACTTCGTTGATCACCGTGTGGGAGCCGTAGGAGGCGTAGACCCCGGCCAAGGTCAAGACGGGAGAGGTGGTAGCGACCTTCTCCTCCCATCCCGGGCGCCCACTCAGTGAAGCTGCAGCCTGGCTGGCTTGGACCTCGATGGCCCGCAGGCAACGGGACCGGTGGCCCTCGCTGACCTCGACTACTTGGGGGCCCACTTGCCAGCAACGCTCTTCGGCGAACTCGCAGCGGGCCGCGAACGGGCACCCGGCGTGGCGGTCCCTGGGGTTGAGGGGGGTGCCGGCGATCCCGTGCAGTTCCCGCCGCCTGGTCACGCTCGGGGTAGCTAGGACGAGGCGCTTGGAATAGGGGTGCGCGGAGTGACAGAGCACGGTCGGTGTTGGCGCCTCCTCGACCAGCAACCCCGAGTACATAACCCCCAGGCGACCGGCGATGGAGCCTACAACGGCCAAGTCGTGTGTGACATAAACGGCGGCCGCTCCTTCGGGGCCGACCAGTTCTTTGATGGTCTCCAGCACGTGGCCCTGCGTTGTGACGTCGAGCCCGGTCGTCGGCTCGTCGAACACGATCAGGCGGGGCCTCTTTAGCATCGCCATGGCTATACAGATCCGCTGCAGCTGGCCCCCCGACAGCTGATGGGGGTAGCGGCGGAGGAACTCCCTAGTCGTAGGAAGCTTGACCTTTTGCAGCAGCTCGGTCACTCGCGTCTTGTCGACCTGGCGGCGGTCGCGGCGGCGCCAGGCGAGGACCTCGTCGAGCTGGGCCCCGATCCGCAGAGCGGGGTTGAGCGAGCTGGAGGGGTCCTGGGGCACATAGGCGACAAGGCTGCCCCGCGCCCGGCGACGATCGGCCTCCGAGGCGGTCACCATTTCTGTGCCAGCGATGCGGACCGAGCCGGAAATGACGGTCCCCGGACGGGCGAAGCCGAGCAAGGCCAGGGCGGTGGTCGTTTTGCCCGACCCAGACTCGCCCACGATACCGAGTACTTCGCCGGCAGCCAGCGACAGGCCGACGCCGCGCACGATGTCGTATGGCCGCCGTGCATTGACCGTCACAGTGAGGCCCTTTACTTCGACCAAGGCACTGGAGTGTGAAGGCTGGTCCAGCGAGATCGTCATTAGTCCCCCACTTTGCGGTCGGCCCCGGCGGCGGCATGGCCGATCCCGTCGGTGACCAGGTTGATGCCGATGGTCACCACCACGATGGCGGCCACAGGGAGCAGGACGGTGAGCGGTTCGAAAGTCAAACCTGGCTGGTTCTCCTGGATCATCACGCCCCAGTCCGCCGTTGGGGGCTGGACACCGAGGCCCAGGTAATCCAAGGCAGCCATCAGGCCGATAGCCCGGGTGAGACGGACACCGAACTCGACGGTGAGGGGGGCTGTGATGTTGGGCAGGATCTCTTTGGTCAGGATGGCCCAAAGCGACCGCCCCGTCGCTTCGGCGTACTTCACGTAGTCGGACTCTCTCTCCTGGATCGCCGCTGCCCTTGCCACCCTTGCGGTTAGGGGCATGAAGGTAAGGCCGATGACACCGACCAGGACGGCGAGGTTGGGCCCGGTAACGGTGATGAGCAGCAGGGCCAGCACGATCCCGGGGAATGCCAGCAGCATGTCAACGAAGCGCATGAGGACCTCGTCGACCGCCCGGAGCGAATAACCGGCGGCTAGGCCGACAATGGTACCGCTGCCTACCCCGAGCACCGTGCCGAGGAGGGAGATCACCAAGATGGTGCGGCCGCCATCGAGGAAGCGGCTGAGCAAGTCCCGGCCCAGCGTGTCTGTGCCTAGGGGTGCTGTCGCCGACGCCGGGCTGAATGGCGCGCCCACGAAGGCAAAGGGATTGTGGGGGGCCAACCAGGGCCCGAACACGGCCACCGCCGCCACCAAAACCACCAGGGCCAGGCCGGTCCTGGTACGTGTGTAGTGGAAGGACCGCACTAGCAACATCTGGTTCCAGCGAGCTTGCGCCTTGGTCGTGGGAGCAACGAGGGCCCCGGTCGCGACGGTCACAACCTGGCCCGTAGTTTTGGCGTGACTGCCAGCACGACCAGGTCCGAGATGAGGTTGATGAGCACGCAGGCGGCGGCCACGAGCACGACGATCACCTGGATCACAGGGATATCTCTCTGGTTGACAGCCGTTATGAGGGTCTCACCGAGCCCGGGGTAGTTGAACACGGCTTCCACAATGATCACGCCCCCGGAGAGGAATAGGAGCGTTAGCCCGCAGGCCTGGACCATCGGGCCCATGGCGTTGCGGAGGGCGTGGCGCATGATGACCCGCCGCTCGGGCATGCCCTTGAGCCGTGCCATCATTATGTAGTCGCTCTGGAGCACCTCGATCATGCTCGCCCTCACCATCCGGGTCGGGTACGGCAGCAGGACAAGGACCAAGGTGGCGGTGGGGAGGACAGTCACCACCAACTGGGAAAATATCGAGGTCCCCGGCGTGACCAGGCTCGCCGCCGGGAAGAGGTGGGCCACGTTGGCTGCGAGGAAGTAAATAAGAATGATGGCAACGACAAAATCCGGTATGGCGTTGAGGCAGAGCATCACTAGGGAGGCGATGTTGTCCCAGAGCTTGCCTGATTTCGTAGCGGTCACTGCCCCGAGCACGATGGCCAGCGGGGTCAACACGATCATGGTGAACCCCGTGAGGATGGCGGTGTTCTCAGCAGCCGAGCCCGTGATCGACGCGACGCTCAGGCTGGAGACGAGCGACTTGCCCCAGTTTAGGGTGACGAGGTTATCGAGCCAGTTGATGTACTGGGTGAGCAGGGGCTTGGAAAGCCCCAGCTCTTGCCTCAGGACGCGGAGCATGTAGGGGTTGGACTGCTTGCCGAGTATGGTCTCGGCGGCGTCCCCAGGGAGCACATGGATGCAGACGAAGA
>DATJST010000546.1:0-12859 GCA_035503975.1 Acidimicrobiales bacterium
AGGGCAGCTTGCGGACGCTGCCGAAGTGGTTGCGACGGGAACTTGGCACGTGCCAAATGCTAGCGGCCTGTGTGGCACGTTATGGCACGTATTTGGCACGGCTGGCCCCAGACTGGTGCCCTGCACCCCGTCTCACCCGCCTTGACCAGACGCTTCGCTGGTCGGGAAGGGGGGATTTGAACCCCCGGCCTCAGCGTCCCGAACGCTGCGCGCTAACCAAGCTGCGCTACTTCCCGTTGCTACGCCATCGTACCCAACGGGCTGACGAGCCGAGTAGGCGGAGCACGACGCGCTAGGACGGCCACGTCGGCACTCGGCACTCGGCACCCAGCCGCCCGCGCGCCTCTCGGGAAGTCAGTTTGGCATCACGGTGGCCGGCACCGGCGCGTAGGTCGTGTCGAAGTAATGCTCGCCCGCCAGCAGGGACTGTACTGCTGCACGGGTGCGTAAAGGGTCGAGCGGCTTGATCAGCCACCCCGCGACGCCAACTCGCTTGGCGAAGAAGACATCGGCCCGCCGGTCGAGGAGCAGGAGCACGGGGACCGGGCCAAGCCGTCCCGCACCCACCTCGAGCGCGATGTCCATGGCGATGGCGTAGCCACCCATCGAGCCGATCTGCAGGTCGGCAATGACCAGGTCGGTTTCGCGCTCCTGAAGCGCAGCGAGGACGACGTGGCCCGAGCGCGCCCAGCGCAGGGACACCCCGGGCTCCTCGACAGCGGCTCGCACCTCCTCGTACACCAGGGTCGAATCGCTGGCAATCAACAGGTCAGGCACCACCCGAGGGTACCTCGCCAGTCAAGCGGGTAGCATCTCTGCACGTTCCGTCCGAAACGGGCGGGCGCGCCCAAGCGGGCGCGTGCAGGACCGGCTCACGGGAGGTGGCGTGCTCAACATCGAGCAAGAACACACGGAGGATGGCTACACGATCTGCCGTCCGGTCGGTGAGCTCGATGCTTTCACCGTGAGCCAGTTCCGCCAGGCCTTAGCGGAGATCGCTGCAAAGCCTCGCCTCGTCATCGATATGAGCGGCGTGCCCTTCGTGGACTCTGCCGGCTTGGGTGCTCTGATCGGCGGCATCCGCCGTGCCCGCGAGCTCGGCGGAGACGTCGTCGTCGTTTGCAACCGGCCGAGCCTGATCCGGACGTTGCGCACCACCGGCTTTGACCGCATCGTCACGATGGTGGAGACCTTCGACGAGGCCAAGGAAGCCTTCGAGAAGCAGCAGACAGCCGGGCCATCTGACCAGTAGGAGCCCGGGGGCCACCGGGTTCTCGGCGTAAAAGAGGTTATTCGGCGTATTTTCGCCACTTTTTGCTGCCCCGAGCGCGGACCCGAAACTCAATTGAGCCCAGATCTTCCTCGCCCGTTCGCACCCGCATCGTCGAAGTGAGCCGGCACCCCTAGTCGCCCAGGGGGCTCAGGTACGACGCCACCTCGGTCAAGGCCGCCAGGTCGGACACCTCTGCTGTCAGGTAGGGGACCTTGAGCAGCTCGGCTCGAGGCATAGCCGCCGCCACCCGGGCGAGCTGCTCGTCCTCCTTGATGCTGACCAGGCGTAGCTGCTCGATGTTGCTGAGCAACGGAGCGAGGGGAGAAGCGGCCAAAGCTTCGCTCGCCGCCCCATCGAGCTGCGGGTAGTGCGGATGGCAGCGGTTGACCACGACGACGTGAGGTTCGGAGCCGGACGCGGCCAACTGGGCCCCCAGGTAGATGGCTGCCTCTACGGTGTCGCGCCTGGGGGCGCAAACGAGCACGAACGAGGTGGCCGCCGAGTGGAGCAGCTCGTCGGCCCGCTTAGCCCGCGCCCGGAAGCCCTCCTCCATGCCCTCGAACTGAGTGAAGAACTGCACAGTGTCGGTGACCACCTGCCCGCCCGCCACCCGTGCGATCGTTCGCAGCATGAGGTGGGCCCCAATCTCGAGGGCACGTAGACCAGCCCTGGTCGGGGCCATCAAGAGCCGGAACACCCGGTTGTCGAGCAGGCGGGCAAGGTGCTTTGGGGCCTCGAGGAAGTCAAGGGCGTGCTGCGCCGGTGGTGTGTCCACGACGATCAGGTCAAAATCACCGCTGTCCTGCAGCTCGTAGAGCTTCTCGACAGCCATGTACTCTTGCGTCCCCGACAAGGCGGCCGCCATGTTGCGGTAAACCGGGTTGTGCAGAATAGCCTCGGCCTGTTCCTCGCTCGTGGCGTACCGTTCGACCAGGTGGTCGAAGGTGCTCTGCGCGTCGAGCATCACCGCCCACATCTCCCCTGGCCACGAAGCCGCCCGGGCGGGCTGGAGCACCCGGTGGGGCTCGTTGCCGACGCCGCTGATACCCAGGGCATCAGCCAGTCGTCTCGCTGGGTCGATCGTGACCACGCAGGACCGTCTCCCGCCGAGCGCTCCACGTAGCGCCAGCGCCGCAGCCGTAGTCGTCTTCCCCACACCGCCCGGTCCGACACAAACGACCACTTCGGTGCGGGTCACGCGGTCACCGGTGCCCACCGCTCTACCGAAGCCGCCAAGGCGTCCGTCAATACGTGGAGCTGCTCGGTGCCCATCTCGGCGCTGAAACAGAAGGGCAGCTCCAGCTGGGGCAGTGGGAGCTCGACGGCCAGACGGGCAACCTGAGCTGCCTGCGAGTCCTGGCGCTGGCGGCGGGCACGGGCTGCCGCCACCAGGGCTTCGCACTCGGCTGGGGACAGCTCGACGCCGAGTTGGGAGATGGCCGCCAACAGTTCTGCCGGGTCAGCTAGATCCGGGAGAGGGAGCACGGGGTACGTGCCGTTCACCACGACGGCGCACAACTTGACGCCAGCACGGTCCTCCAAAAGCGCCGCGGTCTCCACCGCCTCGCTGACGGGCGTCTCCTCGGCCGTCGTGACCAGCAGGACCTGGCAACGAACGGGGTCCTCGAGCATTTCTACGACCTCTTCGGCTTGGCTCCGCACAGGGCCGCCGGCGGCCGCATCCAGCAAACCGCGCGGGCTCTGCAGAAAACGCACGGCGTGCCCCGCAGCAGGGGCGTCGAGGACGATAACGTCAGGCGCGCCGGGCTGGCGGGTGGCGGCCGCCCTTTCCATCTGCTTGACCTTGCCGAGTACCAGCATGTCCGGCATGCCGGGCACCGCCGTGGCGACTATGTCCAGGGCGCCACTGCTCACCAGACGATGGGACAAGCGCCTCATCCCGTGCAGGTGGAGGTACTCGACGAGAGCAGAGTCGGGGCGCACAGCACGGGCTGACACTTCGCCATTGCCGCCTGGCCCGGACCGTGCCGTGCGCAGCGTTACCTGCTGGTAACCAAGGGGCCCGGGGCTGCCGAACAGGTGACCCAGGTAGGCGGGCTCGGGCTCATGTCGGGCACCGGGCGTGCCTAGCTGCACCACGAGCGCCCGGAGCCCCCGCTCTGCAGCGAGGTTGGCCATGACGCCGCTGAGCGTTGTCTTGCCTACCCCGCCTTTCCCGGTGACGATGAACACTCGCGCCTGGGAAAAGAAGCTCAAGGGGTCCAAACCGTCTCCTGTGCCATGACTTTCACGGGCCCGATACGCGCCTCACTGTGACAGGGCGCAGGCTAGCCGCCGCCGGCGCCCGGATGGCTCACTGGCGGGAAACGGGCCACAGCAGTGGCCGCTTAGGCCGGCCAGGCGTCACCGCTCGGGCCGGCCAAGCGTCACCGTTCAGGGCGGCCAGGCGTCACCGAGGATTGCCGGTTCCTCACAACTGCTCACATTGCCTATTGTCAAACGCCCACGTCAGGAGTACCTTCGCGAGAGAGGGACCCGAAGTGACAGCGCTACTGACACCCGAGGACTGGCAGGCGCGAGCCGCTTGCCGCGGCCAGTCGGCCGCCATCTTTTTCGCGCCCACGCACTTCGAACGCAAAGAGGCGCGCGCGTCGAGAGAGCGGCAAGCCAAAGCCGTTTGCGCGACGTGCCCCGTGCGCAAGGAATGCCTCAACTACGCGTTGCGTATACGCGAGCCGCACGGGATTTGGGGCGGTCTCAGCGAAGTGGAGCGGCGCGCCCTCATCGGTTGAACCCGGAGCTCAACCCTGTTGCGGGTTGCCGCCACCAACTCGGACGCGACCACTCCCCGCCTCGGGGGTGCGGCCTGGGCCGTTCCCCGTCGTAGTCGGCGCGGGAGGCGACTGCCGGGCGGCTTCGGAGGCGACGCGCAATGCGTCCATGGCCCGGGCATTGGGCAACCGAGATGCCGGCCGGGACAGGACCAATGGACGGCCTGGCTTGCGCACCGGGCTGCTCGAGGCAACGAGCCACTCGAACGGTCCCCCCGACAGGCTGGCCACCACCGGGCCGAGCACCCAGGCCCCGAGCGGCCAGAGCACGAGTTCGATAGCTATGCCCAAGCCTGCGCCGGCCGCCACATCGGAGGGGTAGTAGATCCCGACATAAACGCCGGACACGCACAACACGGCGGCCGCAAGTAGGGCTAACCCCGCCAAACGCCACCGCCGTGCCAAAGCCAGTCCGACTACGACCGCGCCGCCGAGCGCGGCCCGCGAGCTCGGTAAGGCCGAAACACCGTTGCGGGCGCGCGGTACCAGGACTTCGACGTGCTTTATGGCCTGGTAGGGGAAGGGCCTGGCAAGGACCTGGACGAGCACCTCGGCCACCCCGAATGCGACCAGCGCACCGAGGGCACACCACAAGACGGCCGTCATGTTGTCAGGGTCGCGCCGCGCGCTCAACCAGCCGGCAATGGTGAGCGCAGCCAGGAGCAGCAGCGCAATGCCCACGGGAGCGGGCAAGCGTTCAAAGTAGTCCGCAACAATGCCATGGGCCCACCGGGTATGACGGGCAAGACGATTGAGGTCCAAGTACCAACTCTTGTCCACGGCGAGCACCTCCCCGTCGCCTGGAAATGCTAACGCCACTAGGGCGAACAGAAGCGAACGTCCTACCTCAGCTGGAGGCTTGGGCCGCGGCCTGCATCAGTGCCCACAGCGCCTCGACATGCTCCCACTCCGTGCCTTCGGCACCGATGGACACCCGCACCATCCATCGACCGTCCAGGAGGGCCGGCGTGAGGTGGGCGCGGCCCGAAGCATTGACCGCTTCGCACCAGGCCAACGTATGGCGGTCAAGCGCCTCGCCATCGCAGCCTTGGGGGTGGTGGCGCAGGCACAGCGTCTGCAACTGCACGGGCGAGAGTAGGGACCAGCCGGCGGTGCGCCCGACCAGGGCCGCCAGCCTCTGGGCATTGTCAAGGTCACGCCTCAGCCGGGCGCGAATGGCCTCCGCACCTTCGAGACGGAGCAGCGCCCACAACCGCAATGCCCGGAACCTCCGACCGAGGGGAAGACCCCAGTCCCGGTACTGCACGACAGTGCCGTCTCGGGAGGAGCGCAGGTAGCTCGGGTCAGTGGCCATCACACCGACGAGGCCGGCCGGGTCGCGGGTGTACAGGAGCGACGTCTCGAGGATCGAGCCGAGCCACTTGTGCGGGTTCCAGCACAGGCTGTCGGCTTCCTCGATGCCCTCGAACAGGTGGCGGCACTCGGGTAGCAGCATGGCCGACCCTGCCATGGCCGCATCGACGTGCACATAGGCTCCGTAACTCTTCGCCAGCGCGCAGATCTCGGGCAACGGGTCGAAGGCCGTGGTAGCCGTGGTACCGCTGGTAGCCACGATCGCGGCCGGCCGACGGCCGGCATCCTGGTCTGCGCCGAGCAGGCTGGCGAGAGCGCGCGTGTCCATTTCCCGGCCTGGCTGGCACACAGGTACCAGGCGCAAGTTGGCCACCCCGTAGCCCGCGAGCAACGCGGCCTTGGTCACCGAGGAGTGGGCGTCAGCCGAACAGTAGACGGTTAGCGGCGCTGGGCAGGCCTGAAGGCCGCCGGAACGCTGCGAGCCGCCCGAGGCTCGTTCTCGGGCGACGAGGAGGGCAACCAGCGTGGCCGTGGACGCTCCGTCGCCGATCGTTCCCTGCCAGGCACCCGAGAGCCCGCACAACCGGCGCGCCCAGTCGCAGACAACCTGCTCCAGCTCGGTCAGGGCCGGCGCCGACTGCCAACTGAGGCCCAGGGCACCCAGCCCGCCAGCCACGAGGTCGCCCAAGACCGAGGCGAGCGAAGCATTGCTCGGGAACCAGGCAAAGTTGCTCGGGTGCTGGACGTGCGTGAGGCCCGGGACGACCACCGCCTCCAGGTCGGCGATCAGCACTTCCAGCGGTTCGGGCTGTTCGGGCGCGGCGCCGGGAAGGGCGCGGGCCACATCACCGGGGGCCACGCGAGAGCGAACGGGGTGCTCGGCCACGCCGGAGCGGAAGTCGGCGACCCAGTCCACCAGCTCGTGGCCGGCGCGCCGGAACTCTTCTGGGCCCACAGCGTTTGAGTCTTGCAGGCGGCGCCCGCGAGCACGGGGCCCGCTAAACAGGAGTGCATGTTCGCAGGTGGGCCGATGAGGCTCAGGGCGTCAGTTAGGTGGGCCAGTAGCGCGCCGCGCAGCCTGTGACCATCGTCATCGCCCACCGGGGCGACCCGCTCGGCCACCCCGAGAACACTCTGGAAGCCTTCGCCAGTGCCGAGCAGTTGGGGGCCGGCATGGTCGAGCTGGACTGCAAGCTCACGCGCGATGGCCACGTCGTCGTCCTGCATGACCGGACCCTGGCCCGGCTCTGGGGTGTGCGCCGCGCGGTGCGCGACCTCGACTTGGCGCAGGTAACCGCAGTCCGCCGCGGCGGTTACCGGGTACCAGAACTGGCCGAGGTCCTTGTAGCAGTGCCTTTGGGTGTGCTTGTTGACGTCCCTTCGGTGGCCGTGGCCGAAGCCGCTTTGCTGGTGGCCCGGGCTGAGGCCGCGCTCTCGCGGTGCGTCTTCTGCGGGTCAATCCCGGCCCTCGTCCGGCTAAGGCAGCTCGAGCCAGGAGCCAGGATCGCCCTCACCTGGGACCGGCCCGGGCTGCCCGACCGTGCCATGCTCGAACTGACCAAGCCGGAGTGGTGGAACCCGCGTTGGCAGTTCGCCAGCACGGCGTCCGTAGAAGCGGCGCACACGCTCGGCTTGGGCGTTTCGGTTTGGACCGTTGATCGCGCCTCCGACCTGCGACGGGCATTGGCCCGGGGAGTCGACGCGATCATCACCAATCGCACCGCGAGGGCCATTTCCCTCGCCGCCGAAGCAACCAGCCAAGCTAACCGGGAGGGCGGCGCGGCGCCCTGGCGTCGACGAATATTCTGGCGAGGCTGAACTCGTCAGCAGGCCGGTGGGAGTTTGAGCGATAACTACGTGGCCGGGACGCCGCCGCGATGCGCGGCCTCTGTTACCGCGTGACGAACGGTCACAGCCGGGGTCGAGAGCGGGAGCGTAGTGCGCCGACCGGCGACAACTGTACGCGACCCCCTCTGCAACTCGCCGGCTAGTAGCACTTTTCGCCCGTTGAGTGGGCACGAACGCCTAGTCGCGTACAGTTATATAGCGGTTTCCGTGGGTGGAGCGTCGCAACTCGCCGCCCGGCGACGAAAAGTGACCTCAACTCGGCACCTTTCGAGCGAGTCGCGTACAGTTGTCACCGTGTGTGCGTGTGTGTGGGCGAGGGGGGACTTGAACCCCCACGTCCTTGCGGACACAGGAACCTGAATCCTGCGCGTCTGCCAAATTCCGCCACTCGCCCGAGTGGTCCTCCAAGGGTAACACGACGTGGGCCTCAGCCCCTCCAGGCAGCACCGCCCGCGTAGTCGGACTGGACGGTGGCGGCCACCGCCCGCACGATGCCGGCCTCTGCGGACCCGAGATCGACGCTCAGCTCCCGGTTGTACTGGAGGCTGGCCCACGAGAAGTTTTGCGAGCCGATAACCAGCTGTTCATCGCTATAGCCGGGGTCCACGTCGATCACCTTGGCGTGGATGTACAGCGAAGCGCTCGGGCTGTAGGTGCGCACGTGCACGCCGGCGCGGGCCAGCTTGTCGAAGTTGGAGTGCCAGCTGGACTGGTCGGTCATGACGACCTCCACGTCCACACCCCGCGCCGCTGCGGCCGCCAAGGCGTCGACGATGGTGTACTCGCTCATTTCCTCGTTCTCGACGTAGAGGCTGTGGCGGGCCGACTCGATGACCGCGACAAGGCGAGCATCGGCCCCAGGGCTCCACACCAGGTCTGCACCCGGCGGTTCGCGCGAGGAGCGGTCGCCGGCGAAATCGTCGTCGAACACAGCTTCGATTGCGGCCACGTCCTGGCGGTCTCGGTCGATGATCGCGAAGTCACGCGTGGTCGCGTAGTACTGGCTGGTCAGGTTCAGGGTCATGACGACCGACACGGTGCCGTCCACGGTGATCGTCTTTTGGTGCGTGACGTCGTAGGACGTGGGCGCCCAGCGCACATGAACGCCGTGGCTTTGCAAGTAGCTGAACGCAGGCGCGTTGAAGCGGCCCGCCAGATTGTGGTCGAGGACGACCCGTACCGAGACACCGCGTCTGGCGTCGGCAGCCAGGTCGGCCTCGGCCACCGGGTCCGACAGTTCGTACATGGTCATGTCCAGGTTGTGCCGCGCAGAGGAGATGAGCCCGTAAACCGGCCCGAGCCCGCTGTTGGGCTCAGTGAGCAATGTGTAGTTGGCATGGGTGACAGGGGTGGCGGCGGTGACGCTCGCCGCGGCGTGCACCGCCGGGCCTGCCAGGGCGGCCGCCACTGCCCAGGCGACCAGCGCTGACGTGCTCAACCGGGCCCTCACTGCTGCAAGGTTTCGGTCCCGCTCCAAGCGGCAAGATCTCCCCATAGCGGGCGACAGCGTAGCGTGGTCGGCGAACATCAGCATGCCCCCCGGTACGGGTACTATGCGCCGACAATGGGCTTACAGAAGTTCGAGCGCCGCCTCGAACGATTCGTTGAGGGAGCGTTTGCGCGCGTGTTCCGCAGTGGCTTACAGCCTGTTGAGATCGGCCGGCGTCTCACCCGGGAGATGGACCTACGGCGCACGGTTGCCCCCAAGGGAGTGCTCACGCCCAACTCGTTCCAGGTCCTCCTGTCCGAGGTCGACCGCGACAAGTTCAAACCTATCGAGGACGAACTGGTCAAAGAGCTCGTCGACGTGGCCCGCGAGCATGCCAAGCAAGAGGGCTACATGTTCATTGGGCCAGTGGCGCTCACGATGGGGACCGATAGCTCGCTCAAGCCGGGCACCCTCCTGGTCGCCGGCGAGATGGCTCCCGGCCAGGGTACGGCGACCCTCACGCTTCCAGACGGGCGGCGAGTGGTGCTCGACCAGAGCACGGTGACCATGGGACGCCTGCCCGAGTGCGAGCTGGCGATCGCGGATTCGGGTGTCAGCCGGCGCCACGCCGAGGTGCGTCGCGGCCCGGACAACTCCTGGGTCGTCGCCGATCTCGGCAGCACCAACGGCACCAAGGTCAATGGCCTTCGCATCAATGGCACCCGGGAGCTGCAGAACGGTGATGAGATCACCGTGGGCGCAACCAGTGTGCGGTTCGAGGCCACAGCCTCGGCGGCAAACGCGGTGCGCACCGCGGAGAGCTAGGTGCCCCAGCCGGCGCTCCGGTTCCTGGAGTACGTCTTCCTGGCGTTGCTCTATCTCTTTTTCCTGCGTGTCATCCGGGCAGTCTGGGTTGAGCTGCGCGAGCCCCGCTTCGTGGCCACCGACCGCGGGACCCCTCGCGACCTGTCCACCACCTCGCCCGACGTAAGCGGACCGAGCCCTCAGGCGGCGGACGGCAAGGCCACCGCTAAGGGGCACCGGGCTGCGCCGACGCGCATGGTGGTGCTCACCCCACCGGGAGGCGGTTCCTTCCGATTGGCTGACGAGCTGACCATCGGCCGTGCCCCGGGGTGCGCGGTGCCCTTGCCGGCCGACAACTTCGTATCGTCGGTCCATGCCCGCGTTTTCCGCCAGGACGGCGACTACTGGGTGGAGGATCTGGGCAGCACCAACGGGACCCTCGTGAACGGCCGCAAGATGACCGGACCGGAGCCTTTGCGGCGTGGAGACCGCGTCCAGGTAGGGCGGACCGTGCTGGAGCTGCAGCGGTGAGCAAATTGCTCGTCGGCTCGGCCACCGACGTGGGCCTGGTGAGGGCCAACAACCAGGACCAACTCCTGGTCGCCGCTGGCCTGTACGCGGTAGCCGACGGCATGGGCGGCCACGCCGCCGGCGAGGTGGCCTCGGCCACGGCCATCCGTGCCCTCCAAGCCGCCTTCGAAGTCGGCCGGGAACGCTCGGCAAGCTCGCTCGAGAACGCCGCCAGAGCGGCCAACCGGGCAGTGTGGGAACAGGCGCGCACCAACCGCGGCATGCTCGGCATGGGCACGACACTGGTGGCTCTGGCGGTCGTGGAGAAACAAGACGGCACCAACGGCCTCGCCGTCGCCCACATCGGCGACTCCCGCCTCTACATGCTCCGTGACGGCGCCCTCACCCAGCTCACCGTGGACCACAGCCTGGTCCAGGAACTGGTCGATGACGGCCAGATCACCCCGGCACAGGCAGCTGTTCACCCCCAGCGCCACGTGCTTACTCGGGCGCTCGGCGTCGAGCCCTCCGTGGACGTCGACATCATCGATATCGGCCCTCAGCTGGGGGACCGTTACGTCCTGTGCAGCGACGGCTTACCCCGCGAGGCGTCCGACGACCAGATCGCGGCCGTGCTCGGCCGTTTTGCTGACCCGAGCGAAGCTGCCAAGGAGCTGGTGGCACTGGCAAAGTCCCGGGGTGGGAGCGACAACATCACAGTTGTCGTCGTTGACGTACTGGCTAGCGACACAAGCCCCGACACGCTCATCGTCGTACCCGGCCCGGCGACCTCGTCGGCCGGGGCCCGCGGCGCCGCCGTCGACCTGAGTGCCGATGGTGACGAGACCCCTACGTCGGTGGCGATAAGGCACGGGGCGCTCCCGCGGGGCCACACAGCGGTGCTGGCAGGGGCGAGCGGGCGGGGCTCCCGGGCACTGAGGCTAGGTCCCCACACCGGCTCGGCGCGCCCCTTTACATGGCGCGTCGCCGGCTTCGTTGCCGCGCTGTGCATCGTGGTCGGCGGGGCGGTCGCCTGCCTAGCCTGGTACGCCCGCTCGGCCTACTTCGTGACCATCTCGGACGGTCATGTGACCGTCTTCCAGGGGCGCCCTGGGGGAGTCCTCTGGTTCCAGCCGACTATTGCCATCCGTACTCCTTACACGGCTGCATCCGTCCCTTCCTTCGACCTGCCCCGGTTGCAGGCAGGTGAAGTGGAACCGTCCCTGGCGGACGCGAAGTCCTTGATCGCCTTTATGGTGAGCGAAGAAAACGAGTACCACACGCACACACCGACGCGGTTCCGGGGGGCACCGCGCTCCGCGCCCACAACGTCCACCACCTCCACCACGTTGCGTACTCCGGGCGCCGCCGCGCAGGGCGGCACGACCAGGTGAACCTGAGCATCGTTGCGAGCGCAGGCTCATGGCCGCGCCCCGCCCGCCGTCGCAGCGAGCTGGGCATGATGCTGCTCGTCCTCGCCCTGAGTGGGGGGCTCTACGTGCTCGCCAACCTCGGCCGTTCAGGCACCATGCCCGCCAACATCGTGGCGTTCATGGCGCTCGTCTTCGCGCTCATGTTGGTAGCCCACTTCAGCCTGCGCTGGTTGGCCCCCGAGGCCGAACCAGTCCTGCTCCCGCTGGCCGCCCTGTTGAACGGCATGGGTTACGTGTTCATCTCCGGGCTGGACAGCAGTCAGGCTTCTGCACAGGCCACCTGGACAGCCATTGGGGTGGCTTGCTTCGTGGCCACGCTGGCCCTGTTCCCCCGCGCCGCCAACCTAGAGCGCTACCGCTACACGATCGCCCTTACTGGCCTGGTGCTGCTCGTCCTGCCGTTGGTCCCCCACATCGGCGAGGACATCAACGGCGCCCGCCTCTGGGTGCGCCTGGGGCCGCTGAGTTTCCAACCTGAAGAGTTCGCCAAGGTGGCGTTAGCTATTTTCTTTGCCTCGGTGCTCGCCGAACGAGCCGACTTGCTCGCCACCGGGACCCGCCGGATCGGGCATTGGCTAGTGCTCGAGCCCCGTTACCTGGCGCCGCTGTTGGCCGCGTGGGCCGTCTCGCTGCTCATTCTCCTGGCCGAGAACGACCTCGGCTCCTCGTTCCTGTTCTTCGCTTTGTTCGTAGCCCTGCTTTGGGTTGCCACCGGCCGCTGGGCTTACATCGGCCTCGGCGCCGGACTGTTCGTCGTCGGAGCTGTGTTCGCCCTCGACGTCATCCACCACGCCCAGACAAGGGTCCAAGCATGGCTTGACCCCTGGGCTCATTTCGCCACCTCTGGCTACCAGGTCATTGAGGGCTGGTTCGCATTAGCGGCAGGCGGGATGTGGGGGCTCGGGCCTGGCCAAGGTAACCCGCAGATAATCCCGGAGGCCTCCACAGACTTCATTTTTGCTTCGATCGGCGAGGAGGTCGGCCTGGTCGGGTTGAGTGCCCTGCTTATTGCTTACCTGCTCCTAATGGGCTCGGGCCTACGCATAGCAGTGCGTTCTCCGCGGTCGTTCAGCAAGTTGCTGGCCACGGGTTTGTCGTTATTGTTGGCCGTACAGGTATTCGTGGTAGCCGGCGGCATAACCAGGTTGATACCGATCACTGGGATAACCCTGCCGTTTGTGTCCTACGGTGGATCTTCGCTGGTCTCCAATTACATACTGCTCGCTATCCTGCTGCGTATTTCCAACGACAACGCGGTGGACCAGGCCCTGGTGCAATCTGCGCCAGCGCTCGTGCCATGAGCAACATAAACCGCCGCGCTCGCTGGGCCGGCGTGGCAGGCTGCGTGCTCCTGCTCGCTGTGTTCGTCCAGCTCAACTATTTGCAGGTCTTCCACGCCCAAGCCCTGGACAACAACTCGCTCAACACCCGTGACGTGCTCGACCAGCTCGAAGAG
>DATJST010000547.1:0-31330 GCA_035503975.1 Acidimicrobiales bacterium
CCCGCCAGCAAGGCGTAAACGTCTTCTAGGACCTGGTGCACGTCGCGACCCGCCAGGTCCCCAGCGAAGCTGAACTGGGGGGAGCCATCGGGGCGGAACACTACCGACGGGGATACCCTCAGCCGGCGTACGAACTCAGAGACGGCATTTTTGGCCCGGTGCCAGCGCCCCGAAGGGACACGGAAGGCCTCTCCGGCCAACTTGGCCGCCAGTTCGGCGGGGCTGGCGCACCGCAAGACATCGACGTGGACTATGGCGGCGCCGGACCGGCCCAGCTGGTCCTCGGCCCTTAACAACAACGAGGTCTTGCCATAGCGTCGAGGTGAGACCAGGACGACGTTTATCCCATCGGCCATACGGGAGGTAAGGGCCTTCAGTTCTCGAGCTCGACCTGCGAAGTGCTCAGCGTCCACCGGCGAGCCGTACTGGAACGGGTTATGAAGCATGGCTCAGTGTACTACCTAGCATTATGCTATCTAGCATCATGCTAGGTAGTATCCGAGAGGCCGCCGACCCGATCTTGGTCCACGTCGTGGACGTGACAACCTGGAAACCGAGTTCAGCAGTCCACAATTGGGATTGTCGGATCGGGGATCATCGTCGATCCCAGTGCCGTTTAGTGCTCGCGGTCTGGATGTGCCGCCGACGACTCGGTCCGGCGCCCGCGTCGTTTTGTTGCAAGTCGGCGGTGGACCGCCGTCCGGGCTCGCGTAATCGCGGTGAGGTCGTCGTGGAGGACGCTAACGATGTCCGTCCCCGCCAGGATCACCCCGAGCTCGAAGGCGAGTTGGCCCGGGTCGGTGTCGGCGCCGACTTCGCCGTTCGCAACCGCGGTCTGCGCTTCTCCTTGCAGTAGGTCACGCCATTGCTGCTGAATGCGAGCGACGTAGTCGTGTACTCGCCCGGGCCGGGCCCCGACCTCGGCTGACGCTGCGACAAAGAAGCAGCCGCCGGGGAACACCCGCCGCTAAATGCTTGCCTGAGAAGCGGCGCTGTCCCATCGGATCCTAACCCCGGCCAGCTGCTCGGCTGGCAGACTTGACCCAATGACGAAGCCCCGTTTCGCCGCAGATCGCGCCACCGGCGACTACTACGATCAGCGGGCCCCGGAGTACGACGATTGGTACACGGGCCAGGGCCTCTTCTCGGAGCGCGACAGGCCCGGTTGGGAGGTCGAAGTCGACCAGGTCGTCCAGCTCCTGCACAGCCTGCCAAGCGCACGCACCCTCGACGTTGCCTGTGGAACCGGCTTTCTGACCAGGCATGTCCCTGGCGCGGTTGTCGGCGTCGACCAAAGCCCGGCGATGGCGGCGATAGCTCGGTCCCGGCTCCGTAGCGGACCGGTCATCGTGGGCGACGCGTTACACCTAGCCGTGGCGGACGGCGCTTTCGACCGAGTCCTGACCGGCCACTTCTACGGGCACCTCCCGCTCGGCGAGCGCGAGACGTTCCTAAACGAGGTTCGCCGCGTGGCCAGGGAGCTCGTTGTCATCGACTCAGCTTGCCGACCCGGGGTGGGCGCCGAGGAGTGGCAAGAGCGAGTACTCAACAATGGTTCCCGCCACCGGATCTATAAGCGCTATCTCTCCGGCGACCAGCTAGCTGACGAGATCGGCGGCCAAAAGCTACTGAACGGTTGCTGGTTCATCGCTGCACGAACGTGTTGGGACGGCCACCACCAAAACTGCGAGACCGAGCAAAGCTTGTCGCTCTAGCCAACAAGCGGCGAGGCGCGCTACGTCTTGCGCCCAAATGTCTTTTATGCGCACCGCGAACGCCTTATTCTGCAAGGCAAATCCGAGCAGTGACCATGCCCGACAGCACAATGAACGGGCGCGGAGTCGAGCAACCCGACCCCGCTACCCATGGCGAGCGCCGCAGCGGGGATGCCAGTGACAGCCTCGGCGATGACAGGCGCCTCGCCGAGCCTGAGGTACCTCACTGGGCGAGGCGGTCCGGGATCTCCGGGTCGCGTTCGGTCAGGGCCCGCAGGTGTGCCATAAAGTCTCGTCGGCCGTGCCACGTTCGACCTCGGCAATGAGAGCGTGCCCGCGCCCGGCCCAGCCGACAAGGTGCACGCCGCCGCCTGCGCTTTCGGTGCGCAACCGTGGCTCGAATGGTTGGCCGGCCTGGCGCACGCGACTACGGTCCTGCAGTGGGCTGCTGGCGGACGTCGTGGCCGTTGTGGTCATGGGCGGCTCCCCCCCCGGGGGGGGGAGACCGTCCGGTCTCTAGCGGCTCTCAGGCGAGGCCACGAGCCCGTAGGAGCGGCTACCCGTCCAACCGCCGATGCGCCGGTAGAGGTCCTCACCGAAGCTCGTCGGAAGGGGCTCTCCCTCTACGAGCTTGAAAGTGCGGGACCCGTCCGTACCGCGCCCAGCGCGCAAGAAAAGCGTTGTGCCGAGCTGCTTGGCGTACAGCGTGCTGGCCAACGTGAACTGGTGCGTGACGAAGACGACCCTGACACCGGATTCCAGTAGGGCTTCTATGACCTGGCGTGCTATCTCGGAGCCCTCTCGCTCGTTCGTCGCTGCGAAGGACTCGTTGAACAGCACCAGCGAACCGGGAACGAGCTGGTCGGCGATCCCGCTCATGCGGGCCAGTTCCTCGTCGAGCTTGCCGCTGCGCATGGTCTTGTCCTCTTCCCGGATGAAGTGGGTGAAGAGGCCGTCGGCCACGCTTGCCCGGAACTCTTCGGCCCCGACGAACATGCCGCATTGCATCATCAGCTGGGCGAGGCCGATGCTGCGCAGCAGCGTCGACTTCCCGCCGGAATTGGCTCCCGTGATCATCACGAGCGACTTGGCGTCGGCTTCCGCCCGGTTGCCCACCAGGCGGGCTTTTGCGCGAAGCGCCAAGGAGACGTCGTAGATGCCCTCGTAGAAGAGCTCAAGGCGCGCTCGTTCGGAGGGTGCCGGCGCGCACGTCGGCTCCCCCTGCGCGCCCAGCTGGTCGTGGAGGTTGAGGCAGCCCACGTAGAAGGCCATCTCCCCGCAGAGGTGGGCGAAGAAGCTGAGGATATGGTCGGTCGACTGCTTGAGCGCACTGGCCACCAGGTTGAGCCCTCGCGAGGCGAGCTCGGAGAGCATCCGGAAGCCGGCTTCGTCCCGAGGCGGGATCTGAAAAGAATAAGAAGTGCGCGGCCCGATCCCCAAGCGCTGTTTCAAGCTCCGTTTCGAACTGTCGCGTGCGCGCAGCACATAGCCGGTCCCGCGGTTCCCTCGGCCGAGCTTCGCGCTGATCAAGGTGCCGTCTTTGAACTTGAGGCGCTTTAGGTGCTCGTCGACCTGAGAGAAGTACTTGTCGCTGAGCTCGGTCTGGAGCATCCCGAAGAGCGCGGTCATCCCCTTGGAGCTGAAATTGGCGGCGTTGTCGTCGGCGAGCAGGCGCAGGCGCTTCAACTGGACCACGAACATCTCGAGCAGCTGGACTGCGTACTGCAGCAGGTACGACGAGTCGTCCAGGAACGGCCTCCAGATCTTGCTCTGGGCGACCATCGCGTCCACCGCGATTGCATACAGCTCACGGGTGACCCCGGGGTGGGCGATGCAGTCGAAGAGCACCTCCTGGCGGTAGGTGATCTGGCTCGTGCCGGCCAAGCCGGAGAGCACGACGAACTTCGCGACCTGGGCGATGAGGCGGTCGCCGCCCGCCATCGCTGCCAGCACGGGGGCGAGCTCGAGGTCTTGGACGAGATCCTCCGCCCCTGCCGGCAGGCCCGGGGACCTGGCCATGAACCCGTCGCGCGGCGAGTACTCGATCTGGAGCTCCGGGTCGCGGTCCTCGAACAACAAGTGCGCCTTCACCCGGAGACCCTCCTTTTCAAAGCCTTGTAGGTGACGCCGTACTTCTCCGCTATCGCGAGGGCGTAGGCGAGGCCGTCGGCGCGCTGTCGGACGACCTTATAGGTACGCTCGGCTGGTTGCTCGGGGACGACCGTGCTCACCATGCTCACCGTCGAGGGCCCGAACGAGGCCAGCTCCACGACGAAGGTGACGAGCACCGCGAGCACGTCGAGCTCAACCAGCCGGTCCATCACCTTGGTGCCGAGGAAGAGCGAATCGGCCAGGGTGGTCGACGAGAAGATCTCGTTCAGCACGATGACGCTCTCGGCCGTTGCCGCCGAGAGGACGCGCCTGGCTCTCATCAGGTCGTCTTCGAGCTTGCCAGCCATGTTGGCAACGTCCTCTTCCCGCTCGAAGTGGGTGTAGAGCTGGTCGAAGAGGTGGAGCTGCGCTTTGGTCCCCGGCACGGGGCAACCAATGCAGGCAAGATGGTGGAGCTGGCCGAAGGTGCGGGCAAAGGTCGTCTTCCCGCCCTGGTTTGGCCCCGAAACGACCAGCACTCGCTCAGCGCCCCGAAGGTGAAAGTCGTTGCACACGACCTTCGAGCGCTCAGCGACGAGCTTGCGCGCGAGCACGACGTCAAAGGTCTCCTCGGCGAGGACTTCTTTCGACCCGGACACCTTCGGTTGGCAAAAGGGCAGCCCGACGGCGCGCATCGGCGCCACGAACTGCAAGTAGCCCAAGTAGAACTGGATTTCCCGGTCGAAGCGCCCCAGCGTGGGGTCAACAAAGTCCCGGTGGCTCCGGCAAAACTCGTCGAGGCCGGCGAACACTTCGGGGTAGAGCCGTACCACCTGCGCGAGGACATTGGCCTCTACATGGTTCATGTCCGGCGGGTCCGGGAAGCGGGCCCGGTAGTCCTTGACCGCCCCCTGCTTGAAGCGCTCGAAGCTGGCCAGGACCTGCGCGCTGTAGTCCGGTTCTCCTTCGTACCTGGAGACCGTGACCCGCCCGCCACCTTTGATAAGGACGGAATAGCGCACCTCCGACAAGGCCCTGTGCACTCGTTGGGCACCAAACACGAGCTCAGTGAAGGCCTCCTGTTCGATGTAGCGCACGAGGTGAGCGCGGAAGTCCTCCAGGGCGCGCGAACCGACGTCGGCCTGGCCGAGGTCGCGAGCGAGGGACGCGACGGCCCCGCAGTAGACCTCGACCGCCTCAACGAACCAGATCTCCGCCTGGTGGGGCAGACGGAGCTTTGCGGCTTGGCCCAGGCGCGCCCGCATGTCCCGCATCTGTTCGGCGAAGGCGGAGACGGCCCCGAGGACCGCCGGGCTCGCCAGGTCCCTGAAGACCTCCTGGCGGTAAGAGATCGCCGGCTGGTCCGTGAGGTGCTGGTAGAAGAACGGGGCCAGGTCGTACTCCTCGCGCCCCCTCGTCACCGCGGCTACGAACTGGTCCAGGTTGAGGTCGGCGAAGTACTCCGGTTGCGGCGCTGCCTGCGACCTGGCCGGCCCAGCCGGCCCGTACAGGATGCTCAGCTCTCGCGCACCTGCCTCTTGTACCGCTGGTCCTGTGACTTCGACACCCGGCATCGTCGCGCGCCCCTTGCCTTCAATCTCGCAGCAGAAGCCATCGGCGCCAGGTAGCGCGGTTAAAGGCGAGCCTCATCGCCTACGGACCACGTTACCGGCAAGCGGCCCGACCCGGTGTGGCCAAGCGAGGAAGCCACGGCCGGGTGCAGGCGCTCGCGACCGGTCCAGGCGCTCGCGACCGGTCCAGCCCGCTTCTCAAAGGGTCAGGGCAGACGCCTCCTCGGCTCCCACCTGGTACGCTTGGCTCAGGCGATGGAGCCCGCCGCGCTGCTCCGGTCTGCTTTGCATGGCCGGGGACGATGGCTCCTACCCGTACGGTTCTTCGACGTGGTAGGAGGTGCCCCAATGGAAAGCGACCTGGACCAGTTGGCGGCGGCTGCCAGGGGCCTGGCGGCGGCGGCCGGCGACAGGCAAGAGCTCGGGCTACGCGCTGGACGCCTGGCGGACCGCCTGGCCCGGCGGCGGTTCAATGTCTCGGTCCTGGGCGAGTTCAAGCGAGGGAAGTCGACGCTTATCAACGCCCTGCTCGGGGCCGAGCTGATGCCGACGGGGGTGCTGCCGCTCACCGCCGTGGTGACCGAGGTTGCCTACGGCGAGCCCGGGGCGACCGTCGTGCACCTTGACGGCACGACACAACAAGTGGGCCTCGAGGACCTGGCCGACTATGTGACCGAAGCTCGCAACCCCGCCAACCAACGCCAGGTAGCGAGGGTCGAGGCCCGCGCCCCGGTCGAGCTGCTCCGGGCCGGCGTGGTGCTCGTGGACACGCCGGGCATCGGCTCGGTCTTCCGTCACGACGAGGCGGCCGGGCGCGCCCTCCTGGAAGCCGACGGGGCGGTGCTGGTGCTGTCGGCCGATGCCCCACTCTCAGCGGAGGAGCGCAACCTCCTTTCCTCTCTTTCCGAGCGCAACGCGCCGACCTTCTTCGTGCTTAACCGGGTCGACCACTTGGACCGCGGCGAGCGCGACGAAGTGGCCACGTTCGTGACTGACGCGGTGGCGGCCGAACTCGGCCGCAAAGCGAGGCTCTGGTGCGTGAGCGCCCGTGCTGCCCTAGGCGCCCGCCTGGCCGGTCAAGCCCCTAACCAGGACGAAGGGGGCGACTTCGGCGAATTTTATAGCGAGTTCCGGCGCTTCATCGCCGAAGATTTGCTCGGCGCCCGGCTCGAGACGGCCCGGGCCGAGCTGTCACGCCTGGCCCATGAGCTCGACGACTCCTTGGCGGTCGAGGCCGCCATCGCCGATCTGGACGCAGCAACCCTCGCCGAGCGAGTGTCCAGGCTGCAGGCAGCGGCGGCAGGCCAAAGGCAAGCCTTCGCGGACGAACGCACGCTCTTGGAGCGTGACGTCGCCGCCTTGGCCGGGACCATCGAAAGGGCGCTCGCAGACTTCGCGGCCACAGAACCCGCGAAATGCGACCACCGGCTAGTCGAGGTGGCACGGTCCACCCCTATGGCCCGGCTCGAAGGCGCGCTGCGCCGCACGGTGGAGGGGCTCGTGCGGGAAAGCTTCGAGGGCTTCCGCCTCGCTGAGGCCGATAAGGCAGAGAGCTCGTGGAGGCGCCTCGCCGAGCGTTTCCGCGACCGCACGCAGGAGCGGGTCAACGCCGTGCGGGCAGCGGCCGCAGACATCTTCCAGGTCGAGCTGCCGCAGCTTTCAGTGCCCCAGGTGGCCGAGGAGCGGGAACGGTATTTCTACCTCTTCTTGAACGTGGGCCACTCGGGTGAGGGCCTTGACCGCCTCCTGCGGCGGTTGCTCCCCGCCCCCGCGGTGCGCCGCCGGCTGCTCGGGCGTGCCCGGGCGGACCTGGCTGGGGAGTTCGACAAGCACGCCGGGAGAGCCCGCTGGGACCTAACCCAACGCCTCGACGCGGTGCGCCGCCGCTTCGAAGTTGCCATGGCGGACGAGCTCGAACGCTCGGTGGCCACGATCATCGAGGCGACCGCGAGGGCCGAAGACCTGCGCGCGATGGCCGAAGCCGAACGTGAGCGCCACCGGCACGAGCGGGCCACGGCCCGCCAAGCTGCTCGCGCCGCTCTTTCGCTTGCCTGCGGGCCGGGCCTTTGAAACCCGACGACCAACACGAGGGCACCGGAGGGCCGCCCGAGCTCGCCCAATCGTCCGGGCCTGTAAACCCCGTGGCGAGGATCGCCGTCCTTTTGCGCTACCTCGACGACCAGCTCGCATCGCTCCGCCACGAGGCCTGGCCGGGACGCCTGCTTTCGGTCCCCCAAGAGGTCCCCGATTTCGACCTCGTCCTCGGGCCCGTCGAAGACGCCTTGGCGAGCGCCGCACGTGAGCTCGGCCTTCATGCTCAACTACGTGACGTGCGCAGCCGTGTCCGGGGCCCGTTACACATCTTGTGGGCCGACCTGGTGGAACTGTCGCCCGAAGGCCTGCGCAAGCGGTGGGGCGTCCGGGAAGTCCCGCAGGCGTGGCCGAGGCTGCACCGCGACCTGATGGCGGCGGTAGAAGGCGCTATAGCACAGCTCGGGGACGGCCCCACGGCGGGGCCCGAAGTGGCGAGCCACGGGACCGCGTTCTGTTCCGGCCCCGAGGCGCCAGGCGCATGAACACGGAGAGACTCCCCGCGACGCCGCGTCGTGGCCTTCCGCAGCAGAACGGCCGAACGTCCCGCTACCGGGCGGCAATGAAATATGCAGCGACGACCACGACCAGTATGTAGAACAGGTACCAGTTGACGTCGCCCGATTGGACCCGCCCTAACACGTGCCCCAGGCGGCGGAAAAAGCGGATGACCGGGCGGTAAAAGTAGTTCTCGAACAGGGGCAGGACGTGCATCCGGTAGTGAACTGGCCCAGAACGACCTGCAGGGTCTTCTGAGGCACGGTCTATATGCACGTCGGGCCGGTAGAAGCGCTGGAAGATGACCCTCACGGGGTTGGCGAAAGTTGTGGCCGTGTACTGCAGGCCGGCGTGGAAGTGGACCATCCCTCCGTCCCATACGGGGACTCGGCGCGCGGCGCCCCGGGGTCGCGCCAGAAAATACAGCAGTACAGGCACAGCCGCGACAGCCACGATAAACACCCCCAGGTATGTGGGTGAGAAACCAGAGAAGTTTGTATGGGCCGGTATGACGACGAGGTCAGGGGCCAGCAATTGCGGCCGCAGATCGACGCCGATCGTTCCCCGTACGACGTGGTCCAATGCCACCAGTACGGCGGGTGCACCTATCGCCAACGCCACGCAGGCGGTTGCCAGGACGCCAGGCCCGAACAGGGGTTGGCCCTTCTCGGTCGCCTGCGCCGCTTGGCGGCTACGGGGCATGGCTAAGAAACCCACCCCAAAGGCACGGGTAAACGCCATGACGGCAAGGCCGGCGGTCAGCCCCAAGGTTGCGGCAGCGAGGACGAAGAGCACCCCAGGGACGTGACCGGGTAGGCGGAAGCCCTGGAAGAGCCCTTGGAACACCATCCACTCGCTGACAAAGCCGTTGAGCGGCGGCAGGGCGGCGATCCCGAGGACCCCGATAAAGCTGATCACGCTGCTCGCTGGCATTCGGTGCACGAGGCCACCCAGATGGTCGAGGTCCCGGGTACCAGCGCCGTGCTCGACCACCCCGACTTCCAGGAACAGCAGAGTCTTGTAGGCACCGTGGTTCACCACGTGGTACAGGGCCACGAGGAGCAAGAAGGCACCCAACTGAGGTTGGCCGTTGCTCGCGAAGGTCATCGCCGCGCCAAGCGCCGCAACGATGACCCCCACGTTCTCGACCGTCGAATAAGCAAGGAAGCGCTTGAGGTCTCGCTCCATCATGGCGTAGAGGATGCCGACCAGCGCTGAAAGGGCGCCCAGGGCCATCGCGAGCAGGCCCCACCAGGTGGGCTGGCGGCCCAGGAGCTGGAACCCGAACAGTGCCATTCCGTAGACCCCGAGCTTGACGACGAGGCCGGAGAGGAACGCCGAGCCATCCGCTGGAGCCACGGGGTGCGCAGCAGGCAACCAGACGTGCATGGGCACCAGGCCGGCCTTGAAACCGAAACCGACCAGCGCCAGAACGAAGGCACTGTCCCGCCACGTGACCGGCACATGGCCCGCTCGCGCGGCGATCGTCGCCAGGTCGAGGCTGTGGCACTGCGTGGCCATGATCACGAACGCCACCGTCACCATCCCGAAGCCGATCTCGCCCAGAGCCAGGAACCACAATGCACCCGTGGCGGTCCCGTGCCGGCCGCGGTGGCGGAGCACGACCAGGGCGCAGGCCAGCGTCATGGACTCCCAGGCCACGAGGAAGGTGGTGACGTCGGCGGCAACCAGGACGGCAAGCGAAGCGAGCAGCGCCAGGTTGTACACGCACAGGTAAACGGCAGTGCCCGTCCCAGGTCCGTGGTAACGGGGTGCGAAGGCGCCTATGGCCAATGCAACGAGCCCCAGCAGCACGATGAAGGCAGCCGACAGCGGCGTGGCCCGCAGGGCAAGGTTGCCGACCAGTTGGCCCGCGTTGGCACCCCCCGTGGCCGACAGCTCAGGACTTGGACGGCCACTGAGGGCGAGGAGGACGCCTCCCACCAACGCCGCCAGGCCGCCAGCCGCTGATTCCGAGGCCGCGAGAAAAATAAACGCTCGCTTGGAGGCCCCCAGGCCGACCACCGCCGCGGCCGCCCAGCACGCAGCCGCTGTCCAAAGCAACGTCGTGCTCACCTGTCCGGCCCTTTTCTGATCCGGCCCGGTGGGTCAAGAACGCCGAAATCCTCACTGAAGCTAAACCCGGTTACCTTCTCCCTGAGCCTGCCTACCGCCACCAGCAGGCCCTGCAGCAGAGCGAGCGGGCTCGGCGGGCATCCCGGGACGAACACGTCGACGGGTATCACCTTTTCGAGCCTGCCGTGGACCAGCTCGTCCTCCGGGTAAATGCCGCCCAGGGGGCAGGCACCCACCGCGATCACGACCTTTGGCTCCGGCATGGCCGCGTAGGTCTTGCCCAAGGCAACGTCCATAGCCCTTACGGCCGGCCCGGTGACCATGAGCAGGTCGGCGTGGCGCGGCGCCGGGGTGAAGAACAGGCCCAAGCGGTGCAGGTCGTAATGGGGGGCGAGCAGGAGCCGGATCTCGGATTCGCAAACAGCACAGGAGCCGGTATCGATCGTGCGTACGTGCAGGCTGCGCCCGAACACAGCGCGCGCCTCACCCAGCCTGGCGAACGCCTCGTCTTCCTCGGTCGTCACTGAGGGCCGGCGTCGCAAACCCGCACCAATAGAGCTGCTGCCGCTCTTTCTCATTAGATGCCACCTTCCGCCGGGCCGCCGATTTGGATGCTCTTGACGAGGTGCCCACGGCTCGTGGCGGCCAGCTCGAACAACCCGCTCGGCCGGGCGGCGGGGCCAGCCACAGCCAGGCACCGACCGCAGGCTGAGCAGGCGCCCAAGTCGAGCAGTAGCAACGTACCCTCTCGGGCCAATGCCTGGCTCGGGCACGCGGCCACCGCCTGGTCGGCGATGGCTACTGTCAGGCGCTTAGGGTCGAACACCGGAGGAGTGGGCAGGCCCCGTGCCCAGGGGTCTGTGACTGCCGGGTAGCGCGTGGTGACCACGCCCTTTCGAAGCCCTCGCCAGAACCAAAGCGCCATCAGCGAGCGAACCCGGCCACGGTCAGCCAGAAGCTGGCCTCAATGATGGGGATGTCCGTGAAGACATTGCGCGACCGGGCCGCGTCGTCGAACGCCCGCCAGTTGCGGGCCGAAGCCGGTCGCAGCCGCGCACGGCGAACGAGGCCCTCAGCGTCGAGCGAGAGCCAGGCCAGTGATTCACCACGGGGGGACTCGCACCAACCGAGCGCCGCCCCCGGGCCAGCAGCAGCAGCCCGGGCCGCGGCGCCTTCGTCCGGCAAGATCGCCGACCCCCGGCGAGGCCCGGCCCGAGCGCCGTCACCCGCCAAGTCGTGGACCAGCCGGACGGACTCCTCGGCTTCTGCGGCCATCACCTGCATGCGGGCCAATGCGTCACCTTTCTGCCTGACGGCCACTTTGACGCCAAGCTGGCCGAACGGACCGAAGGGATGGTCGCGCCGCGTGTCCAGGTCGCGGCCTGCGGCCCGGGCGACCGGCCCCACAAGGCCCAGACGGCCCGCTGCCTCGCCGTCGACGGTGCCGCACGCCTCAAGACGGTCCATGAACGAGTTGGTCGACCAAAGCGACTCTGTAACCCGCCGCAGCTCGTCGTAGGCCACCGGGAGCCCTTTCAACAGGGCCTCCCGGTCGAGGGAGCGGCCCATTTCCCCGAACGCCACGCTGCCGAACAGGTAGCGGTGCCCGAATGAGGCGAGGTTGAGCCGGAGGAAGCCCTCGAGCGCGATCTCGGCCTGGGCTTGGCCGACCGACAACCCGGTCGACTGGCACAACGCCGCAATCGCCGCGGCGTGGTTGTACAGCCGCTCCAGTTCAAGGGCGACGGCACGTGCGGCTTCGACGGGCTCAGGGAGGGCCAGGCCGCAAAGAGCTTCAGCGGAACGGCAAAAGGCCCATGTGTTGGCCACAGCGGACGGCCCCTCAGCACGCTCGACGATAAACAGCGCCCGCTCGATGCTGAGCCCTTGGAGGCGGCGCTCGATGCCCCTGTGCTTGTGCCACTGCAGAAGGTAGAGGTCGATGACCTCCTCGCCACTTGTCACCAGGCCCATGTAGAGCGACTCCTGGGCAACCGCGCGCACGGGCCCGACCGGGAACTCGAAGGCTTCGCCGGTGACATAGTGCTGGGCATGGACTTCGCGGCCTGGCCGCGGGGGGGCCGCGCCAAGGCGGGGGAAGTCGGGGCTGGCATGGCGCGAAACCACCAGGCGGTTGAGCAGCCTCCCACCGGCTGGGGACACACCGAACTGTTCGTATATCTCGCACTCCTCGACAAAAGCAGCGGGGTCGCTCTCCGACAGCGCGGGGTACTCAGGGCCGCTCACCGGCCACTCGACGACTTCGTACTGGGCTTCGTCGTCGAGCGCGTACACCAGGCGCAACACCAGGCCGCCGTCCTCGATCGCCCCAAAAAAGTCAGCCAGGCGCGCCCCAGGCGTGCTTCCCATGGCGACCAGGTGGTCCTCGAAGGAGCCGGTCTCCACCCGCCTTACATGGGTCTCGGCAGGTCGGGTACGCGAGGTGACCGGGACGGCTTTGTCGACATCGCTCACAGGACTGCCCTGACGCTGTGCACAAGCAGTTCGTTCAGGGCACCGGGCACCCACAAGCCCAGCACCGCTAGCGCGCCCAGCCCAGCGACCATCGGGGCCGCCGCCAGCAGCCGCCGAGCGCGTCTTGGGTACGGCACCAGCGCGCCCGCGGGCGGCCCTTCGCCCGAGACCATGGAGATGGCGGGGACCACGAGCGAGACGAAGCCGACGACAAGGAGCAGCACCAGGAAGCCGGCAAGCACCGGACCGGTAACGGCCGAACCGGCGAAACCCGCCCGCACGATCGTGAGCTCGGAGAGGAACACGCCAAAAGGTGGGCTGCCAGCGACGGCAAGCGACCCGAGCAGGAGCACGGCCCCGGCCAAGGGGAGGGAGCCCAGCATCCCGCGCACCTTCGACGACTCGCGGGTGCGGTAGCCGAGGACAATGTGCCCCGACGACAGGAACAGCACCGACTTGCCAATCGCATGGCTCAGCACTTGCAGCAGCGCGCCGTAGGTCCCGAGGGTGCCGCCGAAACCGAGCGCTACGGAGATGATGCCCATGTGCTCAACCGACGAGTAGGCGAACAGCCGTTTGTAGTTCCCTCCCCGGACCATGAAAATGACCCCGGTGAACACAGTTAGGAAGCCAAAGAACAAAAGCGTGGTGGACGGGTAAGTCGGCCCGAGCGCGACGCTCGCGATGGCGTGGAAGCGGATAATGGCGTACATCCCGGTGTTCAGCAGACCGGCCGACAGCATGGCGCTCACAGGGCTCGGAGCCTCGGAGTGGGCGTCGGGCAGCCAGGTGTGCATCGGTGCCAGCCCGACCTTGGTGCCATAGCCGACGACCGCGAGCAAGAAGGCCAGCCGCATGCTGGCGGGCGCCAGCGACCGGGCGTGGGCGAAGAGATAGGCCCAGGTGAGCCGCTGGTCGGAGCTGAGGTGCAAAGCGCTGGCGGAGTAAAAGAGGAACAGTGTGGCCACGAGGGCGATCGTGACCCCGAAGGAGCTGATGATCACGTACTTCCACGCTGCCTCGAGCGATCTTCTCTTTGCCTCGAGGCCAACGAGCACGACGCTGGCCAAAGTGCTTGCCTCGACCAGGATCCACAGGAGGCCCAGGTTGCCCGTGAGGAACACGGCGAGCATGGCCGAGGCGAAGAGGGAAAAGGACACCAAGTAGAGCCCGACCTGGAAGCTGCTGAGGTCGCCTCTTTCGTCTTCCTCGGACAAGTAGGCCACCGACGCCAGGCTGGCCAGGACGACCACCGAAGAAATGACCACCGCAAAAAAGGCCCCCAGGGAGTCGACGTAGACAAAACCGCTCCAGGTCTGGTAGTGCCCCGCGTGGACAACGCGCACCGCAAGTACGATGGCGGCAACCAGCGACCCCGCCCCGCCGACGGCCAAGGCGGCACCGCCCCCTCGAGCTCGCGCCCCCGTGGCGACCGCCAAAGCCCCGAGTAGGGGGAATGCCACGATTAGCACGACCAATGTGTTCATCGCCCACCGGCCCTCGCCGTCATCCCTGCAGCTCCCGCAGCTCGGAGGCCGTGGCCTCTGCCAGACGCCGCGTGATCCCGGAGACGAACACGATCATGATCAGCACTGCGGCGACGAGGTCCAGAAAGATCCCGGCTTCGACGATGAACGGGAACGTCGACACCAGGGTGATCGCCCCCAGGAACACGCCGTTCTCGGTGATGAGCCATCCGATCAGCTGAGCCACTATGTGGCGGCGCACGACCATGGCGAGCGCCCCCATGAGGACCAAGGCCGTGGACAGGGGCACCGCCGACGAAGCCACCAAACCGTGAGGCAGGTCTTGGGGCTGGAGAACAAGGAACGCAAAAACCGTAAGCAGGGCCCCGACGATGAGCGAGGTCGACAGCCCAGTCGACAGGGCCACGTCGCGTCTGAGGTCCAAGCGCTGCAGGAGCAACCGCCTGGTGGCAAGTGGTATGGCGATGCCCTTTATAACAAAGGTAATGACGGCCAGCGCCCACAGCTCGCCGCTGTGGAAATGGAAAGCGACCACGCTGCACGCGAACGAGAGCACTACGGACTGGAACGCGTAGTAGACGACGTAACGGTTGAAGAGCTTGGAGCCCAGGCACGCGAACGCCGCCATCAGCATCAGCACCGAGCTCAACGTGACGAGCGTCCCCGCCAGGGAGGACGCGGCAAGGCTTTGTGCGCTCCCGCTCGCGGGCCCCGCAAGGAGAGCCTGCACTTTCACACGCTCACTACGTAAGAAGTCACGACGCCGATGAGCGCAATGAGGAAGGCCGAGCCGACGAACTCTGCGATCCGGAAGAACCGCAGCTTGGCGAACGAGGTGTCGACGACGACAATCACTGCCCCGCAAACCGCGAGTTTGCCCAACAGCGCCGGTATGGCCAACAGCCCTCCTACGAGGCTGTGAGCGTTGCCTCCGAGGCCCCACGGGAGCACGAAGACGTTCATAAATATCGATGACATCAAGAAGAACTTCATCCAGGACCCCCAGCGCATGAGCCCATAGAGCCGACCTGAATATTCGAGGGCGCGGCCCTCCTCGATCATCGAAATCTCGATGCTGCCGCTTGGGTTTTCGATCGGCAGCCGCCCGTTCTCCACTAGGACGATCATGAAGAAGGCGAGCGTCCCGAGCAGGTGTGCCGGTAGTACGAGGGCATAAGGCGACGAACGGACAGCATGGTTCATGAGGTAGGGGTTGTCCGACGCCGAAAGGACGCCCACGGTGAAAAAGACAAGGATCAGCGCCGGCTCGACAAGGCTGCCCACCCAGGTGGCGCGGCTCGCGCCGAGCTCACCATATGGGCTGGCCGTGTCCATACCGGCAAGCGCCGTGGCGAAGGCGGCCAGAGTTAGCACAAAGGCCCCTCCGATAAGGTCGCCCAGGAAGGCGAGTGGGAGGGGGACGCTCGTGATGATCGGCACGATCGCAGAGACCGTCAGGTAGCAGGCGAAAGCTACGAAGGGCGCGCCCCGGAACACCCAGGAAGCCTGGTCGCTCGTCGTCGAGCCCTTGCGGGACAGTTTGACCAGGTCCCGGTAAGGCTGGAAAATGCTGGGACCGCGCTTCGACGCGACCACAGCCTCTGCCTTGGTGAGCACTCCGACGTAGAGCGGCGCGAACACGAGGACCACGATGCTCTGCAGCACCTGCAGGACATCCGGCACGCCGGAGCTACCCCTCGCTCCCGATGGCACGGCCGGCGGGCTCGCCGTAAGAAAGCGCGCCGGTACCCATCGACCGGTAGCCATTGCCTGGGCTCATGTCGGCTCCTTCCTTCGACGCAACCTCAAACTGTCGGAGTCAGAAGCCATCATCCGTGCTCCACGCACGGCAGCCGCGGGCCTCATCGCGTTGCAGATTTCCTACCACCCGGTTCACTGCCCGGTCAAGCATGCTTCTGCAGGCTCGAGTGATCACGCCGCCACATGGTCGCCCCGTTGGTGAGCGCGCGTGCTCATACAGCCCCGGCTTTTGCTGCCGTCGCGTCCGGCTTGGTACGCCTCCGGACCATGAGGAACAGCGGCACGGCCGCCAGTTCCGCCAATATCGAGAAGGCCACGAGCCCGGCTAGCGAGACGTCATAAAGCGCCCCGATGGCGACACTACCGAGGAACCATGCAGTGCCGTAGGCGCCCGTGAACAGCCCATAGGCGGACGAGCGCCGATCGGGTGACACCATCGGGGCCACAGCCGCCGACATGATCGACTCTTGGACGCCCATGCCGAGGCCCCAAACGGCGACGCCCACAAAGGCCACCCAGAACCCCCCGAGGAAGGCGAGCGGCGCGTACGCAGCTCCCACGACTGTCAGGGGGACGAGGACGCCGATCCCGGCCCGGTCCAAAAGGCGGCCGAAAGCGAGAGACCCGAGGCCGCTTACCGCCATGGCCACGGCATAGAAGACCGGGACAAGGTCACTGCCCACCGTCGAGGAGCGCTCGAGGTGGTAGGCGATAAGGGGGTAGTCGGCGAACCCGGCCCCGGCGAGGGCCGCCCCAGCTAGGTAGAGCCAGAACACACGCGGCAAGCCCTGCGCCCGCACTTCGGTGGTGGCGGGTTCCAGGTCCTGGGGCCGGGGGTAGGCGAGCCGGGCGACGCCGAGCAGCGAGAGCATGATGACGGCCGGCACGGCGAGAGAGGCGAAGGCCAGCTTGTAGTCGTTGTGCTTGAGCGCCAGGACCAGGGCCAGGGCGAGCGGGCCGATGAGGGCGCCGAGCTGGTCGAGCGCCTCGTGGACGCCGAAGCCCCATCCGTAGCCCATCTGCTTTGCGGCGTGGGACAGCATGGCGTCGCGAGGTGGGTTCCGTGTGGCCTTGCCCACCCGTTCGAGGATGACGAGGAGGGCAGCCACCTGCCAGCTGCCGGCCAAGGCGAGCAGTGGCACGACGGTCATCTGGAGCAGGTAGCCGCCGATCGTGATCGGCCAGTAGAGGCCCGTGCGGTCGGCGCTCCGCCCCGAGACGAGGCGCAGGGCGTACCCCAGGAACTCGCCGAACCCCGTTACGACGCTGATGGCCAACGCTCCGGCACCGAGCACGCCCAGGTAGGGGCCCACGATGCTGCGCGAACCCTCGTAGGTGAGGTCGGCGAACAGGCTCATGACGCCGACCATCAGCACGAACCTGAGGGCCCTGCGTGCTCCCGGGGCCTCGTTCACTGGGGCTGGCACGCTCTCCTCCTCGCTCCTGAACCTGTCCAGTTGAGGGGTAGAGGCCATCAGCCGGGCGGTCGGCGCTCGGCACAAGCGAGCCTCATCGCTCGAGGTTGCCCTCGTGCCTGACTATAACTTGGCTGGGCGCCGCCGCCTCCGGCTCGGTGCCGGTCAACCGTCAGCCAGCGGGTTGCCCCGGACGGCTCGTCGAATAAGATTAGGGTGGCGATGGGGCTCGCCCGAACTGCCTGAGAAGGCTGATGGCTCCTGCAGGTCAGTGGACAAGCAGGAGGTTCGCTTGGGGTGAGGTCTCCGAAGGACCGCAACAGGCCAGATAAGCCTCCTCTCGAAGGTGGTGGCCGGGCCGTTCGCGTCTACCTTGCTCGCCACGGCCAGACAGCGCTGAACGCCGCCGGAGCCGTGCGCGGCCACATCGACGTGCCGCTGGATATCGTTGGCCGCCGCCAAGCAGAGGCCTTGGGCGCGGAACTGGCGCAGGAACGCCCCGTCGCGATCATCTCGAGCCCTCTGCTCCGTGCCCAACAGACGGCGCTCCCACTTGCGGAGCGGGCAGGCCTTCCGATAAGAACCGACCAGCGCTTCGCTGACCGGTTTTACGGGGAGTGGGCCGGTGTGAGCGTCAAGGAAGTCATCGAGCGCTGGGGATCGTTGGACCTGGCCCCCGGCGTCGAAGCCGTCGCCGAGGTACGCGAAAGGGCCCTTGCTGCGCTGGCCGATGCCGCCTTGGAGGCTAAAGGCGGCCCCGTTGTCGTCGTAAGCCACGACGCCGTCAACCGAATCGCCTTGTGCGGCCTGGAGCCACGGCTGGGTAGCCATGAAAGCGTCCCCCAGGAGACTGGGTGCTTTAACGTCCTGGAGTGCCGGTGGCTCGGCACAGGCCCTTTGGAATGGTACGTCGTTCTGGTCAACCAGGGTCCCTCAGGACTTCCCACAACTCAGGTCCAATAGCAAGCAAACACCGTAGGAGGCACCGTGACCATCACCATCAGCGAAGTCCATGCGGTCGAGATCCTCGACTCAAGAGCGAGGCCCACCCTGGCCGTGACCCTCAAGTCGGCCGAGGGAGTGACCGTCCGCGCCGGCGTGCCCTCCGGCGCCTCCACGGGCTCGCGCGAGGCGGTGGAGCTGAGGGACGGGGACATGGGACGTTTCGGTGGCCAAGGCGTGACCAAAGCTGTGGCCAACGTGAACGGCGAGATCGCGGGTGCACTGCGGGGCAAGACCTTCACCGATCTTGCGCACGTCGACGAGGTTCTGGTCGAGCTCGACGGGACTCCCAACAAGTCGCGCCTCGGGGCCAACGCCATCATCGGGACCTCGATGGCTGCTGCCCGGGCCATTGCGCTGCTGGGCGACGTACCCTTGTGGAGGACGTTCATCTTCCCTGGGACGGCGCCTCGCCTTCCCGTACCGCACTTCAACGTCGTGAACGGCGGCGTCCACGCCACCAACGCGCTCGACTTCCAGGAGTTCATGTTGGCGCCGCTCGGGGCACCGAGCGAAGCCGAAGCCGTGCGCGCCGGCGCGGAGGTGTACGCCGCCCTGAAGCGACGGCTTTCGGCCAAGGGCCTCGCCGTCGGCCTCGGGGACGAAGGGGGCTTCGCCCCAGAGATAGCGCTCCCTGAAGACGTGCTCGAGACGCTCGTGGGCTCGATAACCGACGCCGGTTACGAACCTGGGCGCAAGGGTGTAGCCCTCGCCATGGACCCGGCGTCGAGCGAGTTCTACAGGGACGGCAAGTACCAGGTGGCCGGCGAGGCGCTCACCAGCGACGACATGATCGAGCGCTACGCCGACATGGTGAAGCGCTACCCGGTCTGGCTGTTGGAGGACGGCCTGGCCGAGTCGGACTGGGACGGCTGGGAGCGATTAACGGCACGGCTCGGCGAGCGCATCGAGCTCGTCGGCGACGACATCCTCTGCACCAACCCGTCGATCATCACCGAGGCGATCACCCGCAAGGTCGGCAACGCCGCCCTGATCAAGGTGAACCAGATCGGCACCGTGAGCGAAGCCCTGGAGGCCATGCGGCTCTGCCGTGAGGCCGGCTGGGGCCAGTTCGTCTCGCACCGCTCCGGGGAGACCGAGGACTCGTTCATCGCCGACCTCGCCGTCGGCACCGGCTGTGGGCACATGAAGACGGGGGCACCAGCCCGCGGCGAACGGGTCGCCAAGTACAACCGGCTCCTCGAGATCGAGGACTCAGAGCACATGCCTTATGGCTTGCCGTAGGAGGCCAGTTCGGGAAAAGGTCCCCTCGAGCACGTAGGCCTGATGGTCGGCGCGCTGCGCGCGACTGGGTGAGGGGGCCAATGCCGTCCCTTGACTGTCGGCAGCCGCCGCTCCCGGCTGGCCCCGTCTCGGCTCCCGTACGATGGGACCAGGTGATGAGGCCCGCCTCAAGCGCCAGAGCGGCTGATGGCTTCTACATGAGATGGAGCCCGCGCCCGTGCGCCAAGACAGCGCCCCCGGAATAAGCGTCCTGTTCGAGCACCCCGAAGAAGGGGAGGGCGCCGAGCAGGCCGGCCAGCAACCCACCTACTTCGGTGACCTGCACCTCGACCAGGTTGTCGCGGCGGCCCTCGTGGGACGCGAAGAGTACGCGCTGGCCCCCTTCTTCTATTCGCCGCTGAGCGACGCCGGTGCAGTCCGGTACCGCCAGGAGGTGCTGAAGGACCTGGAGAAGCCGGAGGTCGCTGCCTGCGTCCTCGAGTTCGCCGAACGCATGCGCTGGGCGCGACGCTACCTGAGCGGGATGGAGAAACTGGAGTACGCCCACTACCGAGAAGGCTGGTTCCTCGACGCCGCGGAGAACTACTGCGTCGCTGTGAGCGGCCTCCTAGAAGGCCTGGGATCGCCCCCGGTTGCTTCGCGTGGGCTGCGCCTGATTTTGAGCCACATGGACGCCCTCGCGACATCGGACGGTTTTGTAGCGCTGGCTTCGCAGGTGCGGCAGTTGCGCGCCGAGCTCCCACGCGTCGACTACTGCCTGTTCATCAGGGGCAGGCGGGTCACCGTCAGCTCATATGAGGACGAGCCTGACTACAGCGGCGAAATAGGGCGGACCTTCGCCAAGTTCATGGAAGGTGGTGCCAAGGACTACCGAGCCAAGTTCCGGGACCAGCGCAGCGCTGACCACGTCCACGCCCAGGTACTGCAGCGAGTCGCACGCCTGTACCCGGATCTCTTCGCAAGGCTCAAGGCCTGCTACCTCGACCATCAGGGCTTCATCGACCCGGCCGTCGCCAGGTTCGACCGGGAGGTGCAGTTCTACCTCGCGTACCTCGAGCTCGTCGAAAAGCTCAGGGAGGCCGGCCTTCCGTTCTGCTACCCGGAGGTTTCAACGGCGGAGAAGACCACCCACGTGGAGCAGGCCTTCGACATCGCGCTCGCGGCCCTACGGGTCAAAAGGGGCTTGCCCGTGGTGAAGAACGATATCGACCTGGAAGGTCCCGAGCGGCTCCTCGTCGTCACCGGCCCGAACCAGGGAGGCAAGACGACTTTTGCCCGCATGTTCGGCCAGCTCCATTTCCTGGCTGGTCTGGGGCTTCTCGTCCCTGGGGCCAAGGCGCAGCTCTTTCTCCCCGACCGGGTGTTTTCCCATTTCGAGCGCTCCGAGCACCTGGACAGCCTGCGGGGGAAGCTCATGGACGAGCTGGTGAGGACACGTGACATCCTGGACCGCGCCACGTCTCAGAGCGTCGTGGTGATGAACGAGAGCTTCAGTTCGACGTCGCTCGAAGACGCCCGCTTCATCGGCACCGAAGTGCTCGGGCGCTTGAGCGGGCTCGGCGCCTTGGGCGTCTACGTCACCTTCGTCGACGAGCTCGCGTCCTTGAACGAGACCACCGTGAGCATGGTCGCCGAGGCCGATCCTGCCGACCCTGACGTGCGGACCTACAAAGTGACCAGGAGGCCCGCCGACGGACGTGCCTATGCCATGGCGCTGGCACGCAAGTACCGCCTGACGAGCACCGCACTCAGGGAGCGAGTGCTGCGGTGAAGCCGCACCTCCTGTACGCGGACGCCGACTTGGACCTCGCCGGGGACCTGCCGGCGCATCAGGCGGCGCTCAGGCAAGACCTGGGGCTCGACCTCCTCTGTGGTGCCATGGCGGGTGGCGACCATCTCGTGTTCGAGGTGTCGAAGAGGGCCCTCCTGTTCGGCCTGGCGGAGCCGGAGGAGGTCTCATACCGACAAGGAGTGCTTGCCGACACCATCGCGCACCCGGCGGTGGTGCGCGACCTCTACCGCATTGCCGGTGAAGCGGTCGAGGCCGAGCGCAAAGTCTGGGGGCTCTACAGCGGTTCCCCGCAATCGGTGCTGAGCCGAGCCCTAGGTGCGACAAGCGTGCTGTCCGGTTACCTCCGCCAGCTGCGAAATGTGGCCGACGAACACGCTCCAGGTTTTTGTTCGGAAGGATTCTCCCGTTTTTTCAAGGTGATCGAGGACGAGCTCTCGGACGACTACCTCCGGGCCATCGACTCGCACCTGCGCAGTCTCCGCTTCGACAGCGGCAAGCTCATAAGCGCCAGGCTCGGCGAAGGCAACACGGCCGTCGGATTTGTGCTGCGCAGCCCGAAAAGACGTGGCTGGCGGGAGCGCTTGGGCGCGCTGCGCAGCTCCGGCTTCAGCTTCGAGGTCTCCAGCCGTGACGAGGGAGGCTGCCGCGTGTTGGAGGACATACAGGCGAGGGCCATCAACCTCGTCGCCAATGCGCTCGCCCAATCAGCTGAGCACATCCGCGGGTTTTTCAGCACGCTGCAGGCCGAGACGGCCTTTTATGTCGGCTGCCTCGACCTTCGCGAACGACTGGGACATCTCGGCATGCGGACGAGCCTTCCCGAAGCTCTGCCCACGGCGACATGTGCCCTCTGGGCCGAGGGGCTCTATGACGTGTGCCTCGCCCTGCGGTCCGGCGCAGCTGTAGTGGGCAACGACTTGCACGCGAACGATAAGTCCCTCATCGTGCTCACGGGCGCCAACCAGGGCGGGAAGTCGACGTTCTTACGGGCGATAGGTCTTGCGCAAATGATGATGCAAGCCGGGATGTTCGTCCCGGCGGCCAGTTTCCGCGGCAGCCTCCGCACCGGCGTCTTCACCCACTTCAAACGCGAAGAGGACAAGACGATGCGCAGCGGCAAGCTCGACGAGGAGCTCGGCCGAATGAGCACCATCGCGGACCTGGTCAGGCGGGGCTCCCTACTGCTGTGCAACGAGTCGTTTGCATCGACCAACGAACGAGAAGGGTCTGAGATCGCAAGAGGGGTCGTCGAAGCCATGGCGAGCGCCGGCGTCAGAGTCGTTTTTGTCACGCACCTCTTCGAGCTGGCCAACGGCCTGTACGCGGAGAACCTGCCCATGCGCTTATTCCTCCGCGCAGAACGCCTTATCGACGGCACGCGGACTTTCCGCCTCTTGGAGGGTGCGCCACTTGCGACCAGCCATGGACGGGACTGTTACGAAGAGGTCTTCGGCTGCAGCAGAGAATCTGACTGCGGCTATACGGCCGTCGGAGTGTCGCCACCGGGTGAAAACTGACCCCCTATCACCTGCCGAAAAGGGGTCAAAGTTAAGCTGCCGTTGACATTGACTGTCGGTCAGCTCTTGGGGACGTAGTCAAAAAAGCGGAATGTGGCATCGCCCACGGTCCACCGAGATCGGATACGCGTTCGCCGTTCGGCCCGGCGAAGCGCAGAAAGGAGCGCTCGGTTTAAGTCCCTTGCGCTCTGCCCGACCAGAGTACCTTCGATGTGGAAGCCATCCGCCAGAGGCGTAACCCTCAAACCCCCAACCGCCCGCAAGACAGGCTCGATCGCCTGGGGATCGTCGGAACTCACATCGGCGGCCAGTTCGAAGCGCTGCTCGGACATGGTTCATCATCGCGCCAGAACGATCCGTCTGGCGCCGACCAGGGCAAGCTGCTCGGTCCTCTACCCGAGGGTCACGCGGTGCCAGTTCCTGCCGCCATCTGCCGTACCCAGCAGCCAAGTGGCTGACCCACTCGAGCTTGACATTGTGACCAGAGCATGAGTGGCATCCAGAGTGTTGAGCGCGACAGGCACGCCGGTTGATGTTGGGGCCGCGACCCGGGCCCCGAAGGTCTCGAAGCTGCTTGCCGTTGCCGGCGCGGCGTTGGCTACGTGCTGGTCGGTGGTGCGGCTGGGACTGGCTTAGGCGAAAGTTGGCCCCAGACCGACCCGGGGCAGGCTTTTACATTTGGGTGTCTGAAAAATCCCACGCCCTCACGTGCCCGGGCTCGAGGCGGACGACAAGGTCGTCCGAGGCGGACTCGGCGTAACGACGGCCCATGTCCTCGCCCAGGTACCTGATGGCAACCCGCTCAAGCGCGCCCTCGACGCCATGCTCGAGCAACACCGCCTCGCAGCTCAGCTCCACACCCCGGTAGGGCGGCGTGGGCTCGGCGACAACCAAGATTGCCCTCGGGTCGCGGCGGAGGTGGCGGGCCTTCACGTCGGTCCGCGAAGTGCACACGTGGAACCCACCGTCCTTGTACTCGTGCCACACCGGCGAGAGCAGGGGCGTACCGTCCCCTCGGTAGGTTGCGAGCACCGCCAGCAGCGGCAGGTCGACCAGGTCGCCGAGGTCCTCGATGGTCAGCCCCTTGCGCACGGCCGTGAAGCTTACCCGCCGGCCGCCTGGCCATCCGGGTGAGCAGTGCTGCCGCACTGAAACCGGCACCGGCGAGGTCACGTCGCGGCGGCCGAGGCTTGGCTCAGAGCAGCCTCCAGATCGGCCCAGAGGTCAGCGGGATGTTCGAGGCCGACGCTCAACCGGAGCAGCCCGGGCGGGACGTGCTCTTCGCCTGCCCAGCGGCCGCGCCGTTCGATCGTCGTCTCGACTCCGCCGAGGCTCGTGCTGCCAACGATAAGTCGCAGCGCTGAGACGATCCGGTCCGCGTCATCGGCACCAGCGACCTCGAAGGAAACCATCGCCCCATAGCCATCCATCTGCTTGCGCGCCCGGTCGTGGTGGAGGTCGGTGGAGAGGCCGGGGTAATGGACGCGGCAGACGGCGGCGTGCCTGGCCAGACGTGCGGCGAGGAGCCCCGCAGTAGCCTGCTGGCGGGCCAGGCGGACCGGCAGCGTCCGCATGCCGCGCAGGCACAGGTAGGCCTCCATCACGCCGGGAACGGCCCCTTGCAACGTCCGCCGCTTGACGAGCTCGTCGTGAAAGTCCTTGTCCGACGTGATCACGGCGCCCATCAAAAGGTCGGAATGGCCGCCGAGGTACTTGGTGGCGGAGTGCACGACCGCCGTTGCCCCCCACGCAAGCGGTCGTTGCAGCAGTGGGGTGGCAAAGGTGTTGTCCACGACGCTCGTCGTGCCCGATTGCTTAGCCGCTTCCAGCAGGGCGGGCAGCTCGGCAATCCCGAGCATGGGGTTGGTCGGGGACTCCAGCCACAAGAGTGCGGACCCGGGCAGGCAAGCGAGCACAGCCTCGGTACGGGTGACGTCGACCGCCCTCAATTGCAGCTGGCACCCTGAGGCGAGCTCGGACAGCAATGCCCGCGTGCCCAAATAAGCATCAAAAGGAAAAATGACTTTCGCGCCGGGTGCCAGCCGCCCGAGTACCGCAGCCGTCGCGGCTTGGCCGCATGCGAAGGCCACGGCGTGGCCCCCTTCCAGCGCGCCGAGCGCGTCCTCGAACGCTGCCCAAGCCGGGTTGCCCCAACGTCCATAACCGATGGCCCCCCCGTCGCGGTAGGTGGAGGCGAAGGTCGGCGGGACGTTGAGTGGCGCACCTGGAGCCGCGTCGCGGCCAGCCGCGACGGCAATGGTCTCGGGGTGCCACTGGTCGCGGTGGGCCACCTCGCCCGTCAGCTTGGGGCGGTGCTCAGAGCCTCGTTCACGCGCCCGAGAAAGGCCGCCTCCGAGGCTACGACCCCGTCCGAGGCACAAAGCTCGGCGCAGGCGTTGGAAGTTTCGGCCCGCAGCCCGGGCGATGCGATCGCCGCGGCGGCGCTGGCCAGGAGGCGGTCGGCACCGTCGTAGCTGTCCAGGACGCTGCGCACTTTGGCCGCCGCGATGGGGAGGTACTGCTGGACGCTGAACGCGCCCGAGTCCCAGTCGGAGTGGCTGCTGTCAAAGCTCTGCAATGCGTCCAGCTCTTCCTGGCTGATACGCCGGTCGCAGTACGCTGTCAAAACCAGCAGGTCGATAGCCGCTTGGTGCTCGGCCACCTCGGCCGCCTGGGCCGCTAAGGGTGCCGCTAATTGGTGCAGGCGGTTGATGTTCACTGGGGGCCTCCACGACGATGCTAGGCGGGCCACAGGCGGGCCGCAGTGGCGTTCATCCGGACAGGGCGCGCACTTCACCGGCGACGAAGCGCACGAAACCCTCGGGATCGGGCTCATCGGCGGTCGGCTGCAGCACGACCGTCGTGGCACCCGCTGCGGACCATTGCCGCACCGCGGCGGCCACCACGTCCGCGCCGCCAGCCACGCCCGCATTGAGCCGGGGGTCCTCCCTGCTCCGAGCGCGCTCGCGGGCCAGGCGTTCTAGGGCGCCAGGCCCCGTCGCCGCATGCAAGTAAACAACCACTGCGTGGCGGCCGTGGTTGCCGGCATCGGCGCGTCCGGCGGCGATGAGGCCGCAGGCGTTACGGATGTCGTGCGGGCTCGTCCCTGCGGTGAGGATCGTCCCGTCAGCACACTGGCCGGACAACCGTAGCGAGCGCGGTTGGCTTGCCCCGATCAGAAGCGGCGGTGGGCTCGCCGGGGGCCACCCCAACCTCACCCGCTCGAGCTGCACATAGCGCCCAGTGGTGTTCACCTCCTCGCCGGCTAGCAACTGCTTCATGGCCGCGACGTATTCGCGCAACAGGGTTAGCGGCGATGCCACGCGTGCACCCACTTGGAGCATCCAGTCCTGGACGCCATGGCCAACTCCGACCAGGAGCCGCCCGGGGAACATCCGCTCGATGGTGGCGACCTCCATGGCGGCCAGCGCCACGTTGCGCAGGGGTGCGGGCATGAGACCGATCCCGAGCCGCAACCTTTCTGTGCAAGCCAAGGCGGCAGCCGCGCTGGAGACGCCGCCCTCGAGGAAGCAGTCCTCCCACAGCCATAGCTCTTCGAGCCCGGACGAGTCCGCTGCTCGCGCGACAGAGCGAAGTCGCTCCGGAGGCAATTGGGGGCGGCAGACTACGCCCAGGACAGTCACGCTGCCTGAGCCTATCTAGCTACATCTCCTGAAAGCCTTCCTCAATATGGCTACCCCTGCAGAAATGGCGTCAGGCGTGCTCGCCGCATAGCCGAGCACGAGCCCTGGGGGCCCAGGAGATTGGCGGTGCCAGGAGAGAGGTTGCACCTTGACGCCGTCCTCGAACGCGGCCGCGGCCAAGTCCGTGTCATCGATCGCGCTGGCGAAAGTCACGGTCAGGTGGAGCCCGGCCGCCGCGCCATGCACCACCGCACCAGGCAGGTGCACGGCTAAGGCGCGCAGCATCGCGTCACGGCGCGTCCGGTGGTGCCGGCGCAGCGCGCGCAGGTGGCGCTCGAGCTGGCCCTCTTCCATCAGCCGGGCCATTACGAGCTGGGGCAGGACGGCGTTGCCGAGGTCGCTGTCTCTCTTTATGGTGACGAGAGCCCTCTGGTACCTGGGGGGGCTGATCAGCCAACCGATGCGCAGCGCGGGTGCTAACAGTTTTGACACGCTGCCAAGGTAGAAAACGCCGTCCGGGCACAGCGAACGCAGGGCCGGCACCGGGGCACGGTCGTAGCGGTGCTCGGCGTCGTAGTCGTCCTCGATTATCAGCCCACCCCCCACTGACCAGGCGAGTAGCTGCCGGCGCCTCTCACCGTCGAGGACCACACCCATCGGGAACTGGTGCGCCGGGGTCACCAGTACGGCGCGCGAAGCTGTGGCCTCGAGCGCGCTCACGCTGAGCCCGGCGGCGTCCACGGCGACCGGTGGCGTGCCGGCTCCCCAGGTTTGCAGCAGTTGTCGAGCACCAAGCGAACCCGGGTCTTCCACGGCTATGCGGTCCAAACCCGCACGGCGCAGGACCTCGGCTAGTAGAGCGAGCCCTTGGGCCACACCGGCGACAACGACGACATCCCCTGGACTTACCGGGATTCCCCGGTTGCGAGCCAGCCAATTGGCGACCGCCGTGCGCAGCGGTGGCGCCCCGCGAGGGTCCCCGTAGCCGAGGGCCGAAGCCGGTAACTCCTTTAGGACCTGGCGCTCCGCCCGCAGCCAGGCGGCCCGGGGGAACGCGCCCAGGTCGGGCACCCCCGGGGCCAGGTTGAAGGCCGCCGGGAGCCCGTGGAACCACTCGAACACCTCCGGTCCTGGCTCGGCTTTGAACAGGTCGCGGGCACGCGCAAAGCTCGGGCCTTTTTTCCCCGTAGCGGGCCCAGTTTGGGGCGGGGCGTTGATAGGAGCGCGCAGCACGATCGTCCCTGCCCGTCCCCGGCCGGCCAGGTGGCCATCGTCAATGAGGCGGCGGTACGCCTCTGTGACCACTCCGCGCGATACTCGCAGCTCACTGGCCAGGGCGCGGCTTGGCGGGAGGCGAGAACCCACGGGCAGGTGACCTTGGGCGATGGCCGAGCGGATCCGCTGGGCCAGCCACGCGGACAGGGCCTCCGTCCCGGCCTGGCCCATCTCCAATTGGAGGAAATCGGACCCGGCCGCTTTGGACCTATGAGTTAGCTCCTGATTGGACCTGTTCACAAGTCCATACTACGGTTACCCTCCACTGCATGGCCAGGACCGGCGCTGAGTGGCCTGCCGCCACCGCCCGCTGGCCAGCCTGGCTGGCTGGCGCCACCGCCATGGCGATAATGGGCGGGAGCGTGCGCGTTTCGAGCACCTTGGTGCACGCGCCATTGTTCGCGGCCCAGGCGGCACGTTACGCCGGCGCAGCCGCCGCGCTGTTGCTGCTGGCGCGGGCGCGCGACCGAGGCGTCGCAACATCGATCGTCACGCCGCGCGGTCGGGAGTGGCTCTGGCTATGTGCCATCGGCGCCATCGGACTTGCCCTTTTCAACTTCGCCCTCGTCCGTGGTCTCCTCTACGCTCAACCGGCCGCCATCGCAGTTGTCATTGCCGGCGCGCCGATCTGCCTTGGTGTACTGGGGCCACTGGTCCAACGCAAGGCTCCCAGGGGCGGCCTGTTGGCAGCGGGCGCAGTCGTGACCGCCGGCGGGGTCATGGTCGTGGGCGGCGGCGGCACCAGCTGGCTCGGGACAGCCTGTGCTCTCCTGACACTCGCCTGCGAGGTCGGGTTTACGTTGCTGGCATTACCCGTGCTGCCGCGTCACGGGGCATGGGGCGTCTCGTTCCACTCGGCTTGGATGGCAGCGGCCATGCTTGCCGGCTTGGGGGCGGCCACCGAGGGGTTCGGGGCCGTCACGCGGCTCAGCTTTGCTGACTGGGCGGCAACCGCGACGATGGCCGCCATGACCGTCGTCGCCTTCCTCTGCTGGTACCTTGCGGTCGGTCGCCTGGGCGCCGGACGGGCCGGCGTGCTTACCGGCGTCGCCCCAGTCGCCGCCGCCTTGACCACGCTGGCCAGCGGGGGGGACGTCCCGAGCCCCCTGGCGTGGGCCGGGATGGGCGTGGTGGCCGGGGGCTTGGCTCTCAGCATCGTCACTGCGCAGCGGGAGCGGCTCAGCCCCGAGTTCGTCCGGCCGACCTGGTGGCAGAAGGCTTCCGCACGACCGAAATAGGCGTCGAGAACGGCTGGTCAACCAAAAACGGCTTCGATACCCCGCATGTCGCCGTCGTCGTCCACGAAACGCGACACGGTGGCAAAGCCGGCGGCGCGCAACACGGGCGCGAGCAAACGGTCCTCGTCGCCGCCGAGCTCTAGCAACAGGCTTCCACCGGCGCGCAGCAGACCGGTCGCGGCGCGGACAACCTGGCTCACCACTTCGGTGCCGTCGGCACCCCCATCGAGCGCGCGGCGCGGCTCGTAGCGGCGGACGTCCCGGGGCAAGAAAGCAATTTGCTCGGTCGGCACATAGGGCGCAACCGCCACAACAACGTCGTATTGACCGGCGAGATCGGTGGGCAACGGGGCCGTCAGGTGACCTTGGTAAACCTCGACGCCGTTGCGCTCGGCGCACCGGCAGGCAGCCGGGTCGATGTCGGTCGCCACTACGCGCGCCCTCGGCCGCCCGGCCCGCAACGCCACGGCTATCGCCCCCGAGCCGGTGCACAGGTCGGCCGCCGTCCCCTCCGGCGGCAGCAGCTCGATGGCCCGCCGGGCAATTGGTTCGGTCTGGGGCCGCGGTACATAAACGCCGGCACTTAACGCGACTCGGTGCCCCAAAAAAGTGGCGTGGCCGATGAGCCATTCGAGTGGCTCGCCCTCGAGCCGCCGCGCGACCAGGGCGTCGAGCGCGGCGGTATCGCCACGAGCAGCCGCCACCAATGCTTTTGCCTCCTCCGCTGGAGCGACAAAACCAGCCCGCGCGAGCTGGCGCGAGATACGCCGCCGCCCGGGCACTGCCTCGCTCAGGGGGCGACGAAAATGCAAAACGGGTGGCCGGCCGGGTCGGCGTACACCCTCAGAGGCTCCTCCATGTCGTCGGACCGGTCGAGCAGCATGCGGGCGCCTAAGGCCAATGCCCGTCGGTGCTGCGCATCGAGCTGCGCCTTGGTTGCCACGGTGAGGTCGAGATGGAGCTGCTGGGGTACCAGCTGCTCGGGCCAGGTCGAAGCCTTGAGCTCGCCGACAAGCTGGAAGGCGATACCCGTGGCGCCACTTGGGGCACGCAACACGATCCATTGACGTGTATCAGCGCCCGGGTCGGCCGGGGGCTCGTCACCGGGCCGGTACTCATAACCGACGAGCTGGTGGTAGAACTCGGCCAGGGTGCCGATGTCGGTGGCATCGAGCACCACTTGGCGGACACGGGGGTACTCGGACTGGCTCTGCACCGCCTCAGCTTGGCGTACCGGGTTATGCACTGCAAGCTCTAGTCCACCCTCCGGGCCCACCCTCAGATCAATCCCGGGGTGGATGCCACGAAGGCACAGGACCTCGATACTGAGCTCATGACCCTAAGTGATTACATCCTCGACCTCGCCCTCATAGGCCTCGTGCTGTTCCAGATCCGCGGCCGTAAGATCAGCGTCGCGACGGTGCTGCTGCCCCTCGTGGTCGTCGCCGTTGTCGCATCCCAGTACCTGAAGTCCATCCCGACAAGCGGCAATGATCTCCTCCTGATCGTCGGGTGCGCCACCGTGGGTGCGCTGCTCGGCGGCGTGTGCGCCCTTTACACCACCGTGCGTCCCAACGAGAACGGCGTGTTCATCTCCAAGGCCGGCGCCGTCGCCGCTCTCGCCTGGGTGGCAGGTTGCGGCCTGCGTTTCGCGTTCCAGTTCTATGCCACGCACGGCGGTGGGGCGGCCATCGGACGGTTCAGCATCGAGCACCACATCACCGCAGCCACCGCCTGGACGGCAGCTTTGTTGCTCATGGCTATCGCCGAGGCGCTCACCCGTTCGCTCGGTGTCGCAGCCCGGTGGTACCTGGCACAGGGCCGCTCGGGCCAGCCCGCTCTGCAAACGGCGACCGCGGCCGACGGCCAATATGGCTGGAGTGAGCACGTCGGCTGAGCTGTCGCCCTCGCAGAGCCACAACCGGCGCCCACGACCTCTCCTGCGCTCAATTGTTGAGGCAGAGGTCGTGGGCCAAGGCGCGAACACCGCCGGTCTCGCACTCTTGGTCTGGGGAGTGGCCAGCCAGACGAGCGATAGCAGGCATGCCACGCACTTCGCGGCTTACCTGCTGCTCGCGGTTGCGAGCGCAGGTTGGGTCAGCTGGTTCGCCCTGCGCACCACGTCCCACACCCGGCTGGCACTGGCAGGTGCGCTGGTCATGGCGGCGGCCGGTTCCGCCATCGTGCCCTACGCCTCGCTCGCCCTGGTGTTCATGGCCGTCCCTGCCCTGGGCGCCGGGGCCAACCTGACGCCCAAGCCAGGCGCCGCCGTGCTGGTGGCCGCCTGGGTCGCCCTCACCACGAGCGTCGTGGTCCTGGGAGGCAGCACTGCCGCGTTGGGCGATGGCCTGGCCGCGTCCATGGCAGGCTTGGCCATGGGCATGGCACGGCGCCAGAGCCTGGAGCGGGCGCGCGCCGCGGCCGCGATGGAAGCCGC
>DATJST010000548.1:0-3763 GCA_035503975.1 Acidimicrobiales bacterium
TGCGGCGTCGACCTCGAGTTCAGCACGGCGCCGTCGTTGTGGAAGGTCCAGGCGCTCGACGGGCCAGTCATCATGTACGGCGAAGCGGTCGCATTGCGGGTCTGGGGTGGGGGGTGGCTCGAGTACTCCCACCAGACGTTCGGTGTCGACCTTCATTTGGTCAGCGCGCCGGTCTACCAGTGGTACATCCTCGACGGCACAGCCGGCGCCGTTGTCGATAGCGCTGCGGGCCCCTCGAACTTCGCACTCTGGAACAGCGCCGCCAACGACTACCTCGTCCACTACAACGAGACCTTCGGCGTCGACCTCCAGTGGGAAAAAAAGACCCTCCCACCGAGCCAACCTCCTGCGCCGGCCCCGTCGGGGGTAAAGACGTTTATCCTTTACAACTGCGTCATGGAAGACAGGCCGTTGGAAATCTGGCTCAATGACCTGACGGCGGGGTCGGGCTGGACCGACGAGGGCACGCTGCAACCGGGATGGGTGGACGGCGAGGGGTGTGGGTTGACCGCCGACGACAGCTGGACGTTTTCTCCGGCTGCGGGCCACAGTTACGAGGTCAGGACCGTGGACTTCGATGCCGATGGCTGTTCTAACGACCCGACGGATGGCCAGTGCTCCCGCTCGGACGACACCTTTGCGGGTGACCCCAACGGCTCCGTGGCGGCGGTGCCAGTCGGCTAATAGCACACCTTGACCCGGGCCGCGCAGCGAACAACGACCAGGCAAAGGAGACAAGCGTGTTCCAAAGAAAAACCGGCCACGGTCGCGGTCGAGCTCAATGGTCGCTGACTGTGCTCGCGCTCGGGGCTGGCTTTGTCGGCGGGGCGATCGCCCTCGAAACGCCTGTAGCTTACGCTGCTTCGGCGGGCCCCTCCGCTGGGCCATTGTGCGAAGGCTTCACCGCTTGCGGTGTGGCCCCGTACACCAACCACAATTTCCAGAGCGAATATAAGACGTCGTATTGGGGCATGCCCCCGGACCAGGACACGGCGCCGAGCGGTGCGTGGGCCAACTGCACCAACTACGTAGCCTTCGTGGAATCTACGGTTTACGGTGTGCCGACCCCGAAGCCCGCACTGCCGGTTAACGCGACGAACTGGGCCACCGGCGCTGGAGAAAATGGCTTATCCGTCAGCCAAACCCCAACCGTGGGATCGGTAGCCCAGTGGTACGCGAACGATCATGACATCGGGCGCGACGGGCACGTCGCCGTCGTCGAGGCGGTCGGGCCGAACGACAGCTACATCGTCGTATCCCAAGACAACTGGTCCAGCGACACTGATTACTACGGCTGGGCGTTGATCCTGGCCGGAACAGCCAGCCAGGGCGAACCCTGGCCGGACAATTTCATCCATTTTCCGGGTACGCGGCTCCCTGCCACGCTCGCGTACACCCAACCCGACCGCCTGGTCCAGTCCACCGGCAACCTCTACTGGACAGCAGACCAAACCCTGGACGGCGTTTCGTACGCCGACGTCATCCGTGCGTCGAAGGGCAACGAGCCAGGCCAGGAGCGGGTCCTGTACCAGCAGTCCCAGCCGGCGAACTCGATGCCGGTCGATTTCGAGGCGATCACGTACGCGGACGTCGGTGGCACCTGGTACGGCTACTTCGTGGCCAACTACCAGGCGCAGGACGAGTCGGAAATCGTGCGGGTGCCACTCGCCGGTGGGGCCGCCGTCGTGCTGGCCGACTCCCCCGCGTTCATCGGCAACCGCGACCTGTTGACCGATGGGCCCTTCCTCTACTGGGCCGACGCGAATGGGATCCGCAAGATGGCCATAGCCGGCGGCCCGATAGAGACGCTCGTACCGGGTGAGACGTTCGCGCACCTCGGGCTCGACGGTCCGGTGCTCTATTACTCATCCGGCAACAACATCGTGCGCATCCCGACCAGCGGCGGCACGCCCACCACCGTCGTGTCGGCGTCGAGCGCGATCACAGGGCTGTATCCACCGTCTGCGACCAACGGCAACGTCTATTGGGGCGAGGTCAACGGCGCGGTCTGCCTGTTCCCGGGACCGCACGGCTCGGCGTACCAGCTGCAGGCTCCCGGGGCCGGCGTCAGCGTCACCAGCGTTTCGGTTGCAGGCAACTACATCCTCTGGGGCGAGCGAATGCCCCAGGGCTACAAAGTCGATGGGTACGACAACGGTAACATCGTGCCGGTGCCCGCGGCCGGTCCTCCGGTGGACGTGCAGGGCGACGCCGGCGCTTGGTACTGGGGCGGTGCCGACCTGGAGAAGTTCACACTCTGAAAGGCCATTCAGCAGCCGGCCAGCGCACTACACTTCACCGTCGCCGAGCTTACGAGCGGGAGTACCCCCAATCGCCGGGGCTTGGCACGGGGGGAAAGACCGGTGCACTCGAGGTCTCCAGTTCTCGCGCAAACTCTGCTCCGTTCGCAGCGTTGGGAGACACGGCCTCGAGCGCAAGCTCCGAGCCGTCCGCAAGGGAAATGTTGACGTAAGTCACTTTGAAACCGACTTTCCGCCCTCCCTCGGTCCGCACGCTCAAGACATGTGACACGGGTATAGCGTGGGTGAGCGCCTGTACTCGCTCGGTCGCTTGGTTCAGCTCGAACACGAGCAGTCGTTGATTGGTCAGGCCCAAAGCCAAGTTGCCGGGAAGGGGAGCGCCCCCGACGATCTGTTTGTTGCCCGTCTGGCCGGCAGCGAGCGCCCCAAAGGCCCCAAACACACCCCCGGCCGCACGCCGATTGCTGGCCCCCCTCGGGAGGTACTTGGCCCCGGCAACGAAAAACTCTCCCTGAGCAAGCGCCTTGCCCGCCTGCTTGGCCAGCTTGTCCTTATAGGTACTCACGCCTTACCTTTCACGAGCAACAGAACCGTTTTCGGCCAGCATGACGGCGCCCTTGAGCAGAGAACCGTCTGAGTGCGGATGGCTGGGAATGATCCCTTCGACCAGGATGCCCAGCTCGGGCTACGGCGCGGTTTGCTGGCCCGTGAAAAGTGGGAGGTGGGTCGCTCCGTCGTCAAGCAGGGCTACAAGACACCGGTCCCCGTCACGTGACACTCCAGACCCGATCAAGAGCTACCAGTCGTCCTTGGCCCGGTCATGGTGACCGGGTAAATCGTCGGCCAGCGTCGCATGGGACTATTTATGTGCAAAAACCGTCATAAATCGTCCCAAGCGCTGCTGCCGACCTCGATGCGCGGAGGGAGTGGTACTCGGTGGAGGCGATGGGAATCGAACCCACGAACCTCTTGCATGCCATGCAAGCGCTCTACCAACTGAGCTACGCCCCCGAAGCCGTCCCAAGACTAGCAGAGCCGTGACCGGCGCCACTCAGGCTACCGATCGCCCCACTCGGCTACCCTCCTCAGCGGGGCGGCAGTAAGGCCAGGTCGGACCGGCTGATCAGGCCAGTCGCCAGAGCCCATTCCGCCAGGTAAGGCAGGGCGTTCTCACCCAGCAGGTTGGGCACGCCGGCGTTGGTCAGGCGTGTTCGCAAGTACTCGACCCTCTTGACCAACGTCGTCCGGGGCCAGTCCAGACGGGAGGCTGCCTCTGCATAGCTCTTCGGGTGGGGGTCGTAGCGGGGGAAAGCCTCGAGATAACCGGAGAACAGGGCCACAAGGGCCAGCTTGTCGGCCGGCGTGATCGAGACCTCGGAGGCAGCCTGGGTGGGGTTGCCTTCGACCTGGGCCGTCGGTACCCCGCCTCCGCGCAGCCGGTCCAGGGCGCTGTCGGGCAAATCGACGGTGAGGGCGTGGCGCCTGGTGGCGCCTTCCACCAC
>DATJST010000549.1:0-10633 GCA_035503975.1 Acidimicrobiales bacterium
GGTGCAGAGCGTGACCCTGCTCTTTGCCGCTGGCTTCATACTGGTCAACATGGCGACCGATCTCCTCTACACGGTCATCGACCCGAGGGCGCGCGCCTAGCCATGGCAATAGTCGAGGCGGCCCCGCCAGCTCCCGGCGAAGTCGACAGGGCCGGGCGGCGGCGCTCGCTGGCCGGCGCACTATGGGACAACCCAAGCGGACGCGTCGGGTCCGTCCTGGTCGCGCTCGTGATCGTGGCCGCAGTTTGCGGCGTGCTCAACATCACGCCCTATTCACCGCAAAACCAGGACCCGCTCGCCGTGCTGAAGCCACCGTCGTTCGCTCACCCTCTGGGGACAGACAACTTCGGCCGGGACATGTTCTCGCAGGTCCTGCAGGCGCTTTATGTTTCGCTGCGGATCTCGGTAGTAGCCGTGCTCATCGCGGGCGGCGCCGGCACCCTGGCTGGCACGGTCGCCGGTTACATGGGCCGGTGGGCTGGGGCTGCCATCATGAGGCTCACCGACACCCTTTTTGCCATCCCGACCATCCTGCTCGCGCTGGCCATCGTGACCGCCCTTGGACCAGGTTTGCTCAACAGTTCATTGGCTATCGGCATCGGTTACATCCCCATATTCGTGCGTGTAGTGCGCGGACCGGTGCTTTCGCTGCGGGATGCCGGCTATGTCCAGGCCGGCCGGGTCCTGGGCTTTTCGCCGATGCGCCTGCTCTTCCGTCACGTCTTGCCAAATGTGGCCGGCATTGTCGCCGTACAGACGAGCCTGGCGCTGGCCTGGTCGGTCCTGGCGGAGTCCAGCCTCAGTTTCCTCGGGCTTGGGCCGCCGCCCCCGACGGCTTCTCTCGGCGAAATGGTGTACAACGGCAGCTCCCTGGCCGCTACCGCCTGGTGGACGCTGGCGGCACCGTCAGCTGCCATCATCATCGCCGTGATCGGCTTCAATTTCCTGGGCGACGGTTTGCGCGACGCCATGGACCCGCGGGCGCGCACGCGATGACCACCCTGCACCCGCTGAGGTCTTTGCCGTGCGGGTGATCGGCATGATCTCGGGCACCTCCTTTGATGCCGTAGAGGCACTGCTGGCCGACATCTCCCAAGACGGCTCGACACTGCGGTGCGAGCTAGTCGAGCACCGCTCCGTCAGCTACCCTCGCGCCACCCGCGAGGGCATCGCCGCCATCCTGCCGCCCGCGAGCACGACCGTCGAGCAGGTGTGCCGGCTGGACGTTGCGATCGGCCAGTTCTTCGGCCAAGTGGCCGGTGAAATGACCGACCGCCACGGTCCCGTGGACGTGGTCTGCTCGCACGGCCAGACCGTCTACCACTGGGTTGACGGCGCGACGGCTCTGGGTACCCTGCAGCTGGGCGAAGCGGCCTGGATCGCCCACCGCACCGGAGCCGCAGTAGTGAGCGATGTACGCAACCGCGATATCGCCAACGGCGGCCATGGCGCACCGCTCGCGAGCCTCCTCGACGTGCTCTTGCTTGGCTCTCGCCCCCAGGTGGCATGTGCTTCGCTCAACCTGGGTGGGATCGCCAACGCCACAGTGCTCCAACCTGGCCACGAGCCGGTCGCTTTCGATATCGGGCCGGCCAACGCCCTGCTCGACGCTGCCGTCTGCTGGGTCACCGACGGGCAACAGAGCTACGACCGCGGCGGGGCTCTGGCGCGGCGCGGCCAGCTCGTAGCCGGCCTGGTCGAGCGCCTCCTGGATGACCCGTTTTACGGGCTGGCACCACCAAAGTCAACGGGCAAGGAACGCTTCAACTTGGCTTATCTCAAACAACGAGTGGGAGACGAGCAATTGCGGCCTGAAGACCTCCTCGCCTCGGTGACGGCTGCCGCGGCGGAATCCATAGCCCGCGCTCTGCGCCCCTTCGGCTTGCACGACCTCGTGCTCGCGGGCGGGGGGACGCGTAACCCGCGCCTGATGAGCGAGCTTGCTGTCCGGCTGCCGGGCGTCCCCACGAGGTTGATCGACGAGCTGGGTGTGCCCGAGGCGGCGAAGGAAGCTCTATTGTTCGCCATTATCGGCTTCCTCACTCTGCACAACCTGCCCGCCACCGTGCCTTCGTGCACCGGCGCCGCTCGCGCCTCGGTCCTGGGCTCGGTCACACCCGGGCGCGGGCCGCTGCTCCTACGTCCAGCACAAGGCGCCACAGTTCCGACCCGCCTCGTTATCGAACCGGTACCGGCCCGATGAGGCGCCCGGCATGAGCGCGGCCCCGCTGCTGGCGCTGCGGGGCGTGCGCATCGGCACCCGGCAGCGGGGCCGCAACCGGGAGATCGTCCGGGGTGTCGACCTCGAAGTGGCGCCCGGGGAAAAGGTCGGCATCGTCGGTGAGAGCGGGTCGGGCAAGACCCTTACGATCCTGTCGGTGCTGCGCCTCTTGCCGGAGCCGGTGCGCCTGCTCGCGGGGACGGTCGGTTTCGCCGGTCGCGACCTGGCTTCGCTCCCTGAGCACGAACTCGAGCAGGTCCGGGGGGCCGAGATCGCCATGGTCTACCAGGACCCGCGTACATCGCTCAACCCCCTGCTCAGGGTGCAGAGCCAGGTCGCCGAGACCTTGCGGGCACATGGTATGGGCAAGGACAGCGCGATCGCCCGCACCCGCGAGGTACTGAACCAGGTCGGGCTGCCCGATCCCGACCGGGTGGCCGGGGCGTTCCCGCACGAGCTGTCCGGCGGGATGGTCCAGCGCGTGATGATCGCCATGGCCCTTGCCATCTCGCCCCGGTTGCTCATCGCCGACGAGCCGACGACCGCCCTCGACGTCACGATCCAGCAGCAGATCCTCGAACTTGTCGAACAAATCCAAGCGCGCACCGGCATGGCGGTGGTTTGGGTGACTCACGACCTCGGGGTTGTAGCCCGTACCGTCGACCAGGTGGTCGTCATGTACGCCGGCCGAGTCGTCGAGCGCGCCCCGACGCGGCGGCTTTTCGCCTTCCCCAGCCACCCTTACACCCAGGCTCTCTTGGGGTCGCTTCCCCACGCCGGGACGGCGCACCGCCAAAAGCTGACACAGATCGGGGGGTCGCCCCCGGACCCAGCACGGCTGGGAGGCGGCTGCCCCTTCCGTGCGCGCTGCCCGTACGCGTTCGATCGCTGCGTGTCCGAGGAACCGCCACTGTTCGACCGGGGAGAGGGATCGTGGGCGGCGTGCTGGGCCGCACCCGAGCAATGGCCGACGTAGTTTTGCGGGCGACCGGCGTCGTCAAGGAATACCCGAGCCGCCACGGCCGTCCGGTCAGGGCGCTGCGAGGGGTAAGTGTCAGCCTCGAGCGGGGGGAGACACTCGGCATCGTCGGCGAGAGCGGTTGCGGCAAGTCGACGCTGGCCCGGCTGCTCGTGGGGTTGGAGGAACCGACATCGGGCACGGTCGAGCTCGGGGGCGGCCAGCTAAGCGAGCTCCGGGCCATGGGCGCCCGAAGTGGCAGTGCCCGCGCCAAAGGGGAGGCGGCCAAGCAGCTGGCCCGCAATGTGCAGCTGGTCTTCCAGGATCCGTTCTCATCGCTCAACCCGCGCCGCACGGCGTTCTCGACCGTGGCCGAGGTGCTGCGGGTGCACCGTCTCGCCGAGCGCGGGATGGCGCTGCGCTCCCGGGTGGAGCAACTGCTCGCCATGGTCGCCCTGCCCGAGCACTTCGCCGGCCGCTACCCCCACGAGCTGTCAGGAGGGCAGGCCCAGCGGGTCGCCATCGCTCGGGCGCTGGCGGCCGAGCCCAAGGTGCTGGTGCTGGACGAACCCACCTCGGCCCTGGACGTCTCGGTAAGAGCCGAGGTGATCAACCTCCTCGTCCGCCTGCAGGACGAGCTCGCACTTTCCTATGTCTTCATCAGCCACGACCTGGCCATGGTCCGGCACATAAGCGACACGATCTCGGTCATGTACCTGGGCAAAGTGGTGGAGTGCGGTCCCTATCAGGCGGTCCTCAGCGAGCCGCTGCACCCGTATACCAGGGCGTTGGCCGACGCTGTACCCTTGCCCGACCCCGAGGTGGAGGCGGCTCGCCGGCACCGCACATCCACTGGCGAGGCGTCCGGGCCCGAGCCCGCCGCCGGTTGCCCGTACTCGCCCCGCTGTCCTTGGGCCGAGCCCATCTGTCGCGACTTGGAACCCACCTTGGTCCGCATGAGGCCGGGCCACGAAGCGGCCTGCCACGTCGCCGCCCGCCAGGCCGGCGCCAGTTGAGCGCGGGCACCTGCACCGCTGCCCTGCGCACCGCCGCCTTGCGCACCGCCGCCTTGCGCACCGCTGCCCTGCGCACCGCCGCCCTGCGCACCGCCGCAGCGCGCAGGTTCGCACCGGGAGCACGGGACGGCGAAAAGTGCTACCAACCCCCGCGGAAAACCGGGCGTTGCGCGCGCCTTTTCGCCGGGCGAGCCGGAGTTGCGACGTCCTGCTGCCGGAAAACGGGGTACAACTGTACGCGACCCCGGACCGGGCCACGCAAAACGTGGTGAAAATGTACGCGACCCGCTTGATCCCGGCTCAGTCGCGTACAGTTCTCGCCGGTGACCGGGCCGGTGTCCCTTCACCCGGCAGCGCAGCAGCCTGCACGCCTAGGGGACGAAAGCGTCGAGCATGTCCGCAAGGCCGCGGAGGTCCGGCAGTTCGGCCGTGGGGGAGGGCCGGGCATGCTCGCCCCGCCGGTTGACCCAGATCGAGCGGATGCCAAGCTCGCAACTTGGCACTACGTCGTGGAAGTGGCTCTGCGCAATATGGACGTGGCGTCTGGTGTCGGCCTGCGTGCGCTCGTAGAAGGCTTGCCAGTGCCGGTGCGCGGGTTTGTACGAACCGATATCCGACGCCACGATGGCGCCGCTGAACGGCACCCCAATCGCCTCGATTGAAGCGTCCAACAGGTCGGCGTCGGTGTTCGACAGGATTACCAGCTGCCAGCCTCGGCGGTTCGCTTCTGTCAGCTCCGCCCGCACTTCGGGGAAGACCGGCCAGCGAGGTAAGGAGCGAGCGAGCGCATCCGCTTCTCCTACTGGAAGTTCGAGGCCGGTGCTGGCGGCCAGCTCGGCCAGCACCGCCCTCATGACGTCCCGGTAGCGCGCCCCGGGGCTTGCATTTTCAATCGCGGGCTCAAGCTCGTGGTAGCGCGCGAGCAAGCTGTCGCGCAACGCGGCACCGAACAAGCGCTCCAGTTCCGACCCCACCCCGACATCCCAGTCCACGAGGGTCCCGTAGCAGTCGAACGTTGCCCACCGGCCACCTTCGACCGGCACGGGCTGCCTCGCCACGCGAGCAGCATATCTGCCCTCTTCCGCTGCCTTGTACGTCACGGTTACCCAGGTCTTCGCAAATCCGTAACGCGCCCTGGTCACGCACGATGCGCCGGCCCGGCCCCACTCGCGATGCCCTATCGGGCACCTACGCGGTCTGATCGGCCGTCCGGGCGGACCTTGTCGAGCACGACGGTGCCGTGTGAGCCTTCTAGCTGAGGCCCGTCGATAAAAGCGAGGACGCATTTGGCCCAGGACGTCTTGCCGACCGACGCTCGCGCGCCCTCGCACGCAGTTCCGCTCGAGCCGCCGAGCGCGCACGTCTATGCCCGCCTGACGGTCCTCGAGTCTCGTATCGAAGCGGCCATGGATGGTCGTGGTACCGTCCGAGACGGCGCAGCCAACGATCGGTTCCGAGGCCTCTACCTGCACCCGGCGGAGATGCGCGAGCTGCTCGCGGCCGGCCCGTCCAGCTCGGTCGTGCTGGAAGGCGAAGGAGCAGAACTGCTGGCGCGCATAGAAGAGCGCGTCGACTTGGCCGAAGCCGAAGGGGAAGCGACACCCTTGCGGCGCCTCCAGCGAGCCTTTGGCCTCGATGCCACGGACGTGGAGCTCCTGCTGCTAGCCGCCGCCCCGGACCTCGACCCGCGGTTCGAACGCTTCTATGCCTACCTGCACGACGATGTCTCCCGGCGTCGTGTTTCGGTCGGCCTGGCCATGCTGCTGGCTGGTCTGTCCCCCATGGCAGGGCCCGACCGGGCTCGCTTCGGCCCGGCCGGCGCCCTGACCGGCTTCGGCCTCGTGGCCCTCGACGAACCGGCACGGCCGTTCCTCGCCCGCGACGTCCGCGTTCCCGACCGGGTGGTCGGCTACCTGCTCGGTGACGGTTCCCCCGACCCGGCTGTGGGGTCCCTGATGGTGGATGTCGTCGCCAGTGACATGGGAAAGGCCGACGTTATCGCCCGTGGCGTCGCTGGGGGTGCCCGGCTCGTCTATGTCCAAGAAAGGCACGGTGCGTCAGGCTCCTCCATGGCGGCCGCAGGCCTGGCGCGGCTCGGGCTGGCCGCTGTTCATTTGGACTTGCGCCGCCTTCCTAGCGGGCCTCTCGACCTGGCTACTGTCCGGGCCAGTGGCCGTGAGGCCGTGTTGCGCAATGGTGCCCTGGTCGCCCGGCCGGTCGAAGCACTAGCCGAGCGAGGAGCGGACGCCGTGCGTGCCTTCGCCGAGCTGCCATGTTGCACTGTCCTGGTCGGGGCCCGCACTTGGGATCCGACCTGGGCCCGGGCCGTCGCCCTGGTCGTGCGGACGCAAGTCCCGACGAGGCAAGAAAGGGCCGAGCACTGGCGACGATCGCTCAATGGCTCGGCCCCTGCCTCGTTCGACCCGGGCATAGTCGCGGGCGACCTGCAGCTGACCCCTACCCAGGTCATAGACGCCGTCACAGCTGCCCGCCAGCTGTGCACAGCAGAGGGCCGCCCGCTGGAAGCGGAGGACCTCCGCTCTGGGGCGCGCGCCCAGAACGCCGCCGGCCTCGAACGCTTGGCTCGCCGCGTGGAACCTTGCATCGGTTGGGACGACCTCGTGCTACCTCCGAAGGTACAAAGGTTGCTCCAAGAGTTGGCGGCCCAATGGCACCACCAAGAGACGGTGGTCCAACAGTGGCGGATCGGCGGCGCGACCGCCCGGCGTCGCGGCCTAACTGCCCTTTTCTCGGGGCCTCCAGGGACGGGTAAGACCATGGCGGCCGAAGTGGTAGCCGGCGAGCTCGGCCTTGACCTCTACGTCATAAACCTGGCCACCGTCGTCGACAAGTACATCGGAGAAACCGAAAAGAACCTAGAACGTATTTTCTCGGAGGCAGAGCAGGTAAATGGGGTCCTTTTTTTCGACGAGGCTGACGCACTTTTCGGCCGGCGTTCAGAGGTAAAAGACGCGCGAGACCGTTACGCCAATATCGAGGTGGCCTACCTCCTGCAGAGAATGGAAGAGTTCGACGGTATCGCAATCCTGGCCACCAACCTCAAGTCCAATGTGGACGACGCCTTTGCCCGGCGCCTCGACGCATCGATCAACTTTCCCTTGCCCGAGTACGAGTCTCGCCTCGTGCTCTGGGATAAATGCCTCGGGCCCAAAGTGCCCCGTGCAGATGACATCGACATCGGCTTCATGGCGCGTTCGTTTAATTTTGCCGGGGGTAACATCCGCAACGTTGCCGTGGCCGCGGCCTATTACGCCGCCACCAGAGGGACGGAGCTCACGATGGCGGACCTTGTCCGCGCCACGCAGCGCGAGTTCCAAAAGCTCGGGCGCCTGTGCGTAGAAGCTGAGTTCGGCCCCTGGGCTCAGTTCATGGAGTCCATGTGATCGAGCGGCACCGGCACCCAGACAGGACCGCTCCTTCGCACCCAGCGGTCCTCGCTGGTGCAACGGAGGCGGCCCGCGATGGCTCCAGTGCCGCCACGACCAAGATCCCTACGCTCGATCCGACGGCGATGGGGGCCGATGATGTCGTGGCCTTGCAAGCCCTGCTGGGCAACTTCTACGTGACCGAAATGCTCGTGGGCTCCGGTGAAGGCCGCCGCGGCGAAGGTGGTGGCGGTGGCAGTGCGGGCGATGCAAAGCCGCCACCTCCGGTGCAGCGTGACTACGCCGCGCCTGGCCCGGCGCCCCCTGGTGCGGCTCCAGCGAACCCGGTCACCACTGCCTTGGCCAATGCGGGGCCTACCGGGTTCGCCTCCTTGGATTCCAAGGTTGCAGACGCCAAGGCTCAGACGGCAGCCGGGGCAGCTGGGCCGCCGGGCAGTGGGCCGGCACCAGGAACGACGTCTGCCGGGTCGGCGGACGCGGGTGGCGGCGGCAGCGGCCAAGCTGCACCCACAGACGGGGGCACGCCAACGGGCACCGGCCAAGCCGGCGCTGCCCCAAGTACTGGGCTGAGCGACGACGGCGGCGGCGGCTCGTCGGGCAGCGGGACGGCTATGTCAACCGACGGCGCCGCCGGGCTCGGTCCTGGCGCCGGCGCCGCGAACACCGCCGCAACGGGGGCCGACGCGAGTGGCGCCCCTCCGGCCGGGTCGGCTACCGGCGCTCCGGTAGCCACTGGTGTTCCGTCGCCGTCTGGGCCCGGTGCAGGCAGCGGCCCCGCCGTCTCCCAACCGGCCAGCACGGGCGCGGCCACTGTCGGCGCCGGAGCGGCGCCGCCTGGGAGCACCGGTGCCGGAGCCACCTCGAGCGGCGAACCGACTGGTCCGGCCGACGCCGGTGCCGCGGGTGCCGGCGGTGCCACGACGTCGGGTGCAGGGGCCGGGCCTGTCGATGCCGGGGCGCCGGGTGGTGCCCCGACTACCACCACAGCTGACGGTGGCGCATCTCCCGGCACCAGTTCGGGAGCGAGTGGCAACGGGACAGACGCCGGCTCCCCTGGTGCTGCGGGAGGTGGCGGCAGCGGGGCTGGCGGAAGCGGCGCATCTGGAGCGGGTGGTACCACGACCGGGGGGGCAGCTGGCGGCCAGGCCGTAGGGAGCGGCGGAGCTGGAGGCGCGGCGGGAGCGGGCGGCGGCGCCGCGGGTGGCCAAACGTCGGGGGGCGGAGGCACCGCGGGTGGCCAAACGTCGGCGGGCGGAGGCGCCGCGGGTGGCCAAACGTCGGCGGGCCCGTCAACAGGTCCTCAAGCCGGGGGCGGAGGCGCCGCTGGTGGCGGAGGAGGAGCCGCTGGTGGGGGTGACTCTTCCGGGTTCCAGTCGATGTCAACCGGAGGATTGGCGCTCGTAGACGAGGAGCTGGCCGAGCACCAGCGCTGGAGCTCGGCGTCGGCAGCCGTCGGCACCGCCGGTTCCGAACAGCGGGCAGGCTTCATTGCGGACACAGCGGGCGGTGCAATCGTCTCCGGAGCGGTGACTGGGCTGGCGATGGGCGTCGGTATGGCTGCGGCCGGTATGGCGGTCAATGCGCTAATCCCGGGGCTGGGCTCAGTGCTCGGTGGGATTATGTCGGCGCGCGACCTCATCGAGAACGCCGACCAGATCGGTAACCAGATCAGCCAGGCAGGGCAAGGCAGCGACGACTACGAGGTCATGGCGAACGATTTGCAGGCAGCGTCGGCCGTCCTCCAGATCATTACCGACGTCTTGGGGATCCTCGGCGGTATCGCGGGAGCCGTTGCGGTAGCCGCCTGGGTGCTGACCGCCCTGTCGCTCGGGGCCTTTTCTCCCGTGGCTGCGGCCGCTACCGCCGTGGCAGCTGCCTTGGGCATCGCGTCGGCGGCGGTGGGTGCGCTCAACGGCATGGTGCTGCAGCCTGTGATCTTGATGTTCCGCTCCCTCCACACGTTCACCAGCCAGGCAGACCCTCGCGACGTGCAAGCTTCCGGCGGGCAAATATCTCAGGCGGCAGGCGCCTGGGGTGGCGCTTTCGGGGGGCTGGCGGCGACTGCTGCGGCGGCTGGTGTGGGTGCGGCGATGGATGAGCCCAAAGGTCAGGCCCCGGTCGAACCAGGCTCGTCGACACCTCCGGCCGGCGGTGGCGAACCTCCCTCGGTCACGGTAGAGCCCGAACCTGGAGGCGCGGCGGGCGGTGGCGCAGGTGGTGGAGGCACAGGTGGCGGTGTCGCAGGTGGCGGTGTCGCAGGTGGCGGTGGCGCAGGCGGGGCACCGGTCGACCCCCTTGCCGCTACTCAACCGGGCGCCGCCCCGGTGGACCCCCTTGCCGCTACTCAACCGGGCGCCGCCCCGGTGGACCCACTCGCCGCTACTCAACCGGGCGCCGCCCCGGTGGACCCACTGGCAGCGACCCAACCCGGCGCAGCTCCCGTCGACCCACTCGCCGCAACTCAACCGGGGGCCGCGCCGGTGGACGTCAACGCCCCCACTGAGGCCGTGCCGGGACAGGTTGGCGGAGCCGGTGGCAGCCCACCCGGAGACTGGGCCTCAACGCCGGAGAACCCTGGCGTCTTCTCACCGGAGGAAATGGCCAACGTCGAGGCCAACCGGGCCGAGTACGTCGCGAAAATGCGCGCTCAGGCCGCAGCCGGAGGTGGAGGAGCGCCAGCGCCTGGCGCCCCGCCGGTCGACCCGTTCGCCGCCACCCAGCCCGGTGCAGCGCCGGTCGACCCGTTCGCCGCCACTCAACCGGGGGGCGGGCCAGCGGCAGTCGACCCGTTCGCCGCCACCCAGCCCGGTGCCGCGCCGGTCGACCCCTATGGCGCCACCCAACCCGGTGGGCCGGTCAACCCGCTGGCTACCACAGGACAGCAACCTGCCGCGGGCGGCGCCAGCCCGGGCGGCGGCGCGCCCGGAGACTGGGCCTCAACGCCGGAGAACCCTGGCGTCTTCTCACCGGAGGAAATGGCCAACGTCGAGGCCAACCGGGCCGAGTACGTCGCGAAAATGCGCGCGCAGGC
>DATJST010000550.1:0-3592 GCA_035503975.1 Acidimicrobiales bacterium
AAGAACCCGACCTGGCGCGTCGTACCTCGATAGCGCCCGAACAGGATGAGCACTCTCGCCTCATTTGGCTGCAAGGTGAAAAAGCCGAGCGAAGACAGCACCGCCAGCGCCAGCGCGGCGAGCCCGGTCCAGACCTCCCACTTGGCGCCCCGGGCGAGCATCACCGCGCCGAAGACGTACAGCGCGATGGTGAGGACCAGCACCGGCCAGCCCGGCCACACCCTGGCTTCGCGTTCTTTGCTCATTTGAGCCTCCATGGTCATTGCCGGCTCCACGCCGGCCAGTCTTATGATCTTAACGATAGCTTAGTGATAGCATCAAATGGCGCGCTCCAGCCAACTCGGACGCTTTACCCCTTCGCCGTCTACTCGGTTCTCTTCGCGGCGGCCTCGGCGGTCCGCTTCGGGATCTTCTGAGCCATGGTGCCGGCGCAAGGACGGGCCAGTCCTTCTATCCTTCAGCGTGCCCGCCATGGTTGGGTTTGCGGCCACGCCAGTGACCGCGGACCACGAGTTCGACGTAGCGCGCCTCACGCTCAGCCTGACGCGGCCATTGACGATACGGGTATATGCGGTTACCACCCGCCTGGTTGAGTCGTCCCGACGTTCCCGGACCACGCTGCCCCGGCTAGGACACCGAGATGGAGCGGCTCAACGTAGGCGTCCTGTCTCCCTACCTCACCGGCGAGTACTTCGGGACTATCATTGCCGCGGTCGCGCGCGTCGCCTCGGCCGGTGGCAAGCGCGTCTTGGCATTCCAGACAGGCAAGCCTGGGATGGAGTTCCATGAGGGCGAGAACAGGACCCTAACTTGTGTCGGGTGGGACCGCCTAGCCGGTGTCGTGGCGATCGCAGATGCTGCGCCGCTCAGTTACCTGCGTGCCCTGCGCGCCCGCGGGACACCGGTGGTGGGAATTGCTATCAGCCAAGGCGCTTGCGATTTTGCCAATATTTCGGTCGACAACCGTGGCGGCGTTTCCCAAGCGCTCGGCCACCTTGTTGCTCACGGGCACACGCGCATCGGGTTTGTCGGCTGCTTGGAGCACTTCGAGGTACAGGAACGCTACGCAGCCTACCTCGAAGGTCTGAGGGCCCATGGCCTGGATCCCGACCCCGCGCTCGTGTTCGAGACACCGGACAATGCAGAATACGGTGGGGCGGAGGCGGGAAAGCGCCTAATAGCGCGCGGGTTACCCTCTACGGCGCTCATTGCGGCGACGGACCTCAACGCGGTCGGTGTAATGACGGTATTGAAAGGGCACGGCGCCCAGCTGCCTGATGACCAGGCCGTGATAGGTTTCGACGATCACCCGGCCGCCGCTCTCGTTTCGCCTCCCCTGTCCACCTTCCGCCAAGACTTCGCCGAACTTGGCACGGCGGCGGCCGAGCTGCTGCTAGGGCAGCTCTCCGGAAAGAACATTGAGGCAGGCCGGCACCTGGTCCGTGGCTGCCTTATAGTGCGCCAGAGTTGCGGGTGCGGGACCGCTCCCGACGATCCCCACGAGAAGGAACGGGCCGGGCAAGAAATCGTCCGACTGGCCGACCTGGTCAGTGAGCGCTCGGGTGGTTACTACGACCTGAGGAGGGCTGTCCGCGACGATTACCTGATCATGCGTGATCTCCTTACGGCCGCCGAACAGCGTGACCCGAGCTCTCTCGCCTGGATGTCGAAAACAAAAGCCTCAGCCGCCGTCTTCGGGGTTTGGGACGACAGCGCTGGGCACGCGTGGCCCTCCGAACCCAGCGCCGAGCTTACGGGCCTCTCCTGTGAAGGCTCCCTACACGTTGTGGGCGGCTTCAGCGCGCACGGCCTGCCACTCAATTTGCCCTCGGAGCCCTGCCCGGTCCGGTCGTTCCCACCGGAGGTGCTTTTTGCCAGCATGACGAAGGGCAATGTGGTCTCTGTTGTCCCGATAGTGAGCGCAACTTCGGACTGGGGAATGCTTGCCATGGCGGCTCCTGTTGACTCGAGCTTCATCGGCCAAGACACGTACTTTATGTGGGCCGCGTTGTTCGCCGAGGTCCTCGACCACCAAGCTCTCGTGCGCTCGCTGAGAGACAGCGAGGAACGTTACGCCTTGGCCGCGCAGGCGGCGAACGACGCCTTGTGGGACTGGGACCTGCGGACCGGGCGGGTGTACTATTCATCTCGCTGGAGAGAAATGTTCTCTACCGACGACACCAAGCTGGGCGACTCCCCTTCTCAATGGCTGGACAACGTCCACCCCGAAGACCGCGCAGCCCTACTTGAAGACTTGGGCCGCATGAAGGACGGCTCGCAAGTCAGCATCCTCAACGAACACCGGGTGCGCGGTCGAGAAGGCGGGTATTTGTGGGTGCAGTGCCGTGCGTTGGTGGTGCGGGCCGAAGAAGAGGGGGCGTCCGCAGTCCGCCTCGTCGGGTCGCTAACGGATGTTAGCGAGCGGCACACCTTGATGGAGCAACTGCGTCACCAAGCACTCTACGACGGCCTTACTGCGCTGCCGAACCGTACATTGTTCATGGACCGCCTGTCGCTAGCCATATCCGCGGCCAGGCGCGACGAGTCCCAGGGATTTGCCGTGCTCTGGCTGGACTTGGACAATTTCAAAGTCCTCAACGACACGCTCGGCCACCAGGCTGGAGACCGCCTGCTCGCTGAAGTCGGTGAGCGCATCCGGGGCATTATCCGAGCCATCGACACAGCGGCTCGCATCGGCGGCGACGAGTTTGCGATATTGCTGGCGGGCCTGATTGATTTTTCGTCGGTCACCGGGGTAGTACGAAGGCTGCAAGCCGACCTCTCCCGGCCTTACGACTTAGAAGGCACCCGGGTTGTCGTGACGGGGAGCATCGGTATGACAACCAGCGAAATATCGAACAGGGAAGCGGAGGATGTGTTGCGGGACGCCGACGTAGCGATGTACCGAGCGAAGGCCAAAGGGCGCGGAAGCTACGTCACTTTTGACTCTTCGATGTCCCACGACCAAGAGCTCGTGCGAGCTCGCCGCGCGCTCGCGGGCGCGGCACGCTCTCCGGGGCGCCGGAGAGGGAAGGCGCCGGCGAGCGGTACTGCCCGGTGAGGAGCCGACGAGCAAGGTTGGACGCTCAGAAATGGCGGTAAAGCGCTTCCAGGCAAGAGAAGACAGCAAAGCAGGCCAAGCCGAGGGCCGCCAAGGCCAACACCTCGGGCCCGCCCGCTCGGTGGCCGAAAGCCCATAGGGCCTGGTCGAGGCTCTTGGCTCGCCGTGGGTTGTCCGTTGCAGCGGCGTCCAAGAGGAAAGCCGATACCAGGGCCACCAAGAGGCCCCGTGTGACCTCGCCGACTGCGCCGCTAAGCACCACCGCCCACTCGGTTCTCGGAGGCATTCGGGAGCGGTCAAGCTCGTTTTTGTAATCGTGCAAACAGCCCCAAACAGCAAGGCAAAGGCCGCCAAGGGCCATAGCCGCGCCCAAACCCCCGGTCCACAGCGGCCCGCCCGGCCAGCGAAGGACGCGGGCGACGAAGGGCTGCGGATGGGCCGAAACACCGTTGCTACCCCCTGCAGACGAAGGGGAGAAGGCCAGTCGAACGGCTTGATAGCTCAAAAAGGCATACACCACCGCCACCGCGC
>DATJST010000551.1:0-3047 GCA_035503975.1 Acidimicrobiales bacterium
GCGCGAGATCGGATCGTGGACCTGGCTTCGACCCAACTGTCCTCGGGAGGTGCCTACCACCAGTACCAACCCCTTACAAAGCGAGGCAACGACGCCGTCGGTTCGGGCTTTAACGACGACCCACTGTGGCTCGTGCTGGCCGTGGCGGCTTACCTGAAAGAGACCGGAGACGTGACGTTGCTCGACGAGGCCGTCCCCTATGACAGCAGGCCCGGGACCGAGGCTCCGATTTATGACCATCTCCGCAGGTGCATCTCCTACACGGAGCAGCGCCTCGGCCCGCATGGGCTACCGCTCATCGGCCGGGCTGACTGGAACGACTGCCTTAACCTCAACTGCTTTTCCGAGTCCCCCGGTGAGAGCTTCCAGACGGTCGAGAACCGGACGGGCGGCACAGCCGAGTCCGTGTTTATTGCCGGCCTCTTCTGCCTCGCGGCTGACGAGATGGCAAGCATTGTCGACAGCTTGGGGGAGGGCTGGGCGGACGCCGGAGAGGCCAGACGTTACCGCGCCGCCGCATCCGCGCAGCGGGCTGCCCTCGAGGAGCACGCCTGGGACGGGGCGTGGTGGAGGCGGGCCTACGACCACGACGGGCGGCCCGTTGGCTCGAAGGACAATGAGGAGGGCCAAATTTACATTGAGCCCCAGGGGATCTGCACCATGGGGGGCGCCGGGATCTCGGACGGCCGCGCCAGGACGGCGCTCGACTCCGTACGGGAAAGGCTCGCCACATCGCACGGGGTCATGCTGGTCCAGCCAGCTTACACGCGCTATTACCCAGAACTTGGCGAGATCTCCTCGTACCCCCCGGGGTACAAGGAAAATGCGAGCGTCTTTTGCCACACCAACCCGTGGGTAATGATCGGGGAGGCGCTCCTCGACGACGGCGACGCCGCATTTGGTTATTACAAGGCGATCAACCCTTCGGCGCGCGAGGCGATAGGCGATGTCCATCGTTGCGAGCCCTACGTTTATGCTCAGATGATCGCCGGGCGCGACGCGCCCACCCACGGCGAGGCCAAGAACTCCTGGCTTACCGGTACCGCGGCTTGGAACTACGTGGCCATCACCCAGTGGATCCTTGGCATCCGGGCGGAACACACTGGCCTTCGAATTGACCCCGTGCTGCCGGCATCTTGGGCAGGTTTTTCCTGCACTAGGGCCTGGCGAGGTGCCACTTACGACATCTCGGTAAAAAAGCCCGTGGGTGCTAGGGCACGGGTCCGGCGCCTTGTAGTGGACGGCGCGCAAGTCGAAGGCAACTTGGTCGCCCCGGCCGCGGCCGGGTCGCTCGTGCGTGTCGAAGCCGTGGCGGCTCCGGTGTGACCTCGGGCATGCCGGGCCGGTACGCTCTGTCGCGTGAACCCAGAGACCATTGACAGCGAGTACTCAAATCTCCAGAGCGAAGCCAACCAGGTCGCTCAGGCGGTGCAGGCTTTTTCGCAGAAATTGCAGACCGCAGCGGCAGCAGGGGACAACTCAGCCAAGGAGTGGCTCCTCGACCTCAAGTCGATCGCGCTCCAGATCCAGCAGGAACAGCTCCAGATGCAGTCCCTCCTCCAGGCCATGCACGACTTCACGGTCGACCACCTTTCTGGCGTCGCTGGCCAGCAGCCCCAATACGCGCCCCAGCCCGTGTACGCAGCGCAACCCGGCTACGGCTACCAGCAGGGTGGCGCCGGTGGCATGCTTTCGCGCTTCATGGGTGGCGGTTTCGGTCGCGCAATCATGACTGGCGCAGGCTTCGGCATAGGTGACGACATAATCAACCACATCCTCTGAGCCCGCTCGCCACCGCGCCATCAGCTCGGGCAGTCAGCCCAAAAGCGCGTGCCAGGTACCGGTAACGACGGCGAGCACGTTCGCTCCGGCTACGACCACGGCGGTCAGCGCCACAAGCGCCCAGTCGGCGCGGTGGACCTGCTGGCGCCTGGCGGTCGTGCGAGGTTGGCGTAAGGCGAAACCGCGGCTGTCCATCGCGAGCGCGAGGCGGGTGGCCCGGCGCACCGCCGACACGAGGAGCGCGTACACGGTCGAGGCGAACAGCGCTGCGGCCCTGAAGGGCGAGCCCGAGGCGTCGATGCCTCGCGCGCGCCGGGCGCGGCGGATGAGGTCCCATTCGAGGCCTAAAAGCGGCAAGAGGCGGAGGCCGGCGAGCGCTCCGTACGCGAAGCGAGCGGGCACGTGGAGCTGTTGGACGAGCGAGTCGGCGAGGTCAACCGCCTCAGTCGAGGCGAAAACGACCACTCCCGGAAGGGCGATGGCGATCAGCCTGAGGGAGATGGCCGCTATCGTGGCCGGGCTTGCGTCCGAGGCCACAATGTTGGCGATCGCGACTCCTGCTGCAGCGAGGGGGAGCGGCCACGCGCGGACTGCGACGGGGCGCCAAGCTATGCCGGCCAATGCCAAGGCGGCCAGTTCAAAGAAAAGGACAACCGAAGCGCTCACCAGGCTCGCACTAACAACCAGCCCGGCCATCACGACGGCGGCGGCCGCGAGCTTCGCCGTGGGGTTGAGCCCCCCGAGCCTGCTGTCGGCCAGTGAGGCTGTCACAGAGAGGGTTGGAGCGGGGCGCATCATTAGACGAGGGCCGCTGACTTCTCGGGCGTCACGAGCCGGCCCTCTGACACGCCTACCTCTCGGTCCGCCAACGTCCTTACCAGCTGCTCGTCGTGGGTGACACAGACTACAGCCCTCCCCCCGTCCCGCTGTTCCCCGAGGAGCGTGACTAGCTCGCCCCATGTGGAAGCGTCCTGGCCGAACGTCGGCTCATCGACCACGAGCAGCGCTGGTCCGGTCGCGAGCGCCGTGGCCACCGACAGCCGGCGCTTTTCACCCCCCGAAAGAGTGAAGGGGTTGGCCCGCGCGAGGTCGCCAAGGCGGAGGCGCTCCATCAGCTCGCCCGCCCTCAGCCGCCTCGCCTTTTCGGGGACGCCTGCCCGCCGAGGGCCGACGAGCAGCTCGTCTTCGACCGTCGAGGCGACGAACTGGTGCTCGGGTTCTTGGAAGACGGTCCCGACCCAGCGGACGAGCTCGCGCGCGGGCCA
>DATJST010000552.1:0-3550 GCA_035503975.1 Acidimicrobiales bacterium
GCCAACCCAGGCGACGCCCGACCGACCGGCCGCGCAGTCGAGTCGACAGGGACGGTCTACGACCTTTCCCTCCGGCTCCCTGGCCGATGCAACCACGCCAACGCCGTTGTGGCCTTGGTCGTCGCGCTGACCCTCGGGTGCCGTGCCGACGAAGCGCTGGGAGCGATGGCAGAGGTCGACGAGGTCGCCGGCCGCTACGCCACGGTGAGGTCTGCTGGCACAACGGGCCGGCTCCTGCTCGCCAAAAACCCCGCTGGTTGGGCTGAGATTTTCAGCATGCTCGCGCCGTCTCCAGGTCCCGTGGTGATCGCCATAAATGCTCGTACAGCCGACGGCCACGACCCGTCGTGGCTGTGGGACGTCCCGTTCGAACGGCTGAAGGGGAGGCGCGTCGTAGCTACGGGGGAGCGCTATTTGGATCTCGCAGTGCGGCTCCATTACGCAGACGTCGGCCACACGTCAGATCCCGACCTGCTTTCTGCGATCGCCTCGGCTGGGCCAGGACGGGCCGACGTGGTCGCAAATTACACGGCGTTCCACCAGGTACTCAGCGAAGTGGCTCGAGTTGGCCCGAAGAGCGGGGGGCTGCTCCGGAAGGCGTCTGCGGCTCGGCAGGGTGTAACCGGGCGGTCGTTTTGACCATCTCGGTCGCCCTTGTCTACCCCGACCTGCTCGGCACCTACGGTGACGGGGGTAATGCCACAGTGCTTGCCCAGCGGCTCCGATGGCGCGGCCATGACGCGCAAGTCGTCACTGTCTCGGCCGGCCAAGCGGTCCCTGACAGCTGCGACCTTTATGTGGTAGGTGGCGGTGAGGACCTTCCCCAGGAGCTCGCGGCGTCGAAGCTGTTCGAGAGCCGCGCTCTCCACCGCGCCGTGGAGTCTGGGGCCGTCGTTTTGGCGGTATGTGCCGGCCTGCAGATCCTTGGCGAGACCTTTGCAGGGGCCGGCGGCGTGCAAGTCGATGGCCTCGGGCTCCTGCCCTGCACGACGCGTGCCACGAAGCGGCCACGCGCGATCGGCGAGATCCTCGTGCGGACGCTCGGTCCGTGGGGTGGCGTCGGCCTTCTCACCGGTTTCGAGAACCACGGGGCCGTGACGGAGCTCTCTCCAGGTGCGGAGCCGGCCGGGACGGTCGTCGCCGGCGTGGGCAACGAGGACGGCAGCTACGAGGGTGTCGTGTCCGGGCGCGTATGGGGCACATACCTCCACGGTCCCGTGCTCGCCCGGAACCCGAAGCTGGCCGACCTCCTGCTCTCCTGGGTGGTGGGCGAACTGGCCCCGCTGGACGATGCCGAACCCGGTGCTCTCCACGAAGAACGAGCGGGTCATGGGCCGGTCGAACGCCACCGCGGGAGCCCGCACGGCGGCACCACTGAGGGCCCCCGTGTAGGGGCCAGCCCACGCAGGCGGTGGAAGCTGCAGGCGGGGCGGGCATGACAATAGACAAGAGCCTCGTCCCTGGCGGGCGTGCGGGCCTGGCGACCCGGTCGAACCCGGACCCGCCCCCAGCCACTTCGTTTTTTACTGACCGTTACGAGCTGACGATGCTCGATGCAGCGCTGCAGAGCGGCAGGGCGGCCTGCCCTGCGGTCTTCGAGGTATTCACCAGGCGGCTTCCCGACCGCCGGCCTTGGGGCGTTTTCGCCGGTCTCGGCCGCCTTCTCGACGCTCTGGAAGAGTTCCGCTTCGGAGACCCAGAGCTCACTTGGTTGGAGGCCAACTCCGTCGTGAGCCCGCCTGCGCTCGAGTGGCTATCGAGGTACCGGTTCACGGGGCACATCGACGCCTACAGGGAGGGCGAGCTATACACCGCGGGCTCGCCTGTCCTGACCGTTGAGGGAGGTTTTGCCGAGTCGGTCCTCCTCGAGACGCTGGCACTTTCCATATTGAACTTCGATTCGGCCGTGGCGACGGCTGCCAGCCTTATCACAAGTGCTGCCGGAGAACGCCCCGTGATCGAAATGGGCAGCCGCCGTATTGACCCCAATGCCGCGGTGGCTGCAGCCAGGGCCGCTTACTTGGCGGGTTTCGCCAGCACCTCCAACTTGGAAGCTGGCCGGCGGTACGGCGTCCCGACTGCGGGCACGGCCTCACACGCCTTCGTCCTTGCTTACCCCGGGGAAAGAGAGGCCTTTTCGGCCCAAGTGGCCGCTTTTGGGCCAAGCACGACGCTCCTCGTGGACACCTACGACATAGCAGAAGGCATTTGCAACGCCGTTGAGGTCGCGGGTGCACGGCTCGGTGCGGTGCGCATCGACTCTGGCGACCTCGGACGGGAGGCGGCGCGCGCCCGGGCGGTCCTCGATTCCAACGGAGCCCGCTCGGCCAAGCTCGTCGTCACGGGCGACCTGGACGCCCACTCGATCGCGGCGCTCGGGGCGGCGCCCGTGGACGCCTATGGCGTGGGTGCCAACGTCGTGACTGGGATGGGCTCCCCGACGGCCGGGTTCGTCTACAAGCTGGTGGCGATAGGCGACCCGGGCGAGCCTCTCGGGGCTCCCCTCCGGCCTGTCGCCAAGCGCAGCGCTGGCAAGCGCTCCTTTGGAGGCCGCAAGTGGGCCTGGCGCGCCTTCCTCGATGAGCCGCCCGCCCGTGCCGAGGTGGGCGCGCCGAGCGACGCTGGCCCCGTCTGGGCCGATATCGTCTCGACCTCCCCGAACACGCCACCGCATGGGGCGCGACCGCTCCAGGAGAGGGTCGTCGAGGGCGGGCGGGTTGGTGTGCAGCCCTCGCTCGAGGAGGTACGTGCCTGGCATGCCGGCCTAAAACGCGAAGTGGGGCCCGAGGACCCGCTCTTGCTCGACCGTCGCAGCTGAACAGCCGCCGGAAGTGGGCCCGACCTTTGACCACTTTGCAAAAGCCTGAACGCTTTCACCACTCGAGGCCAACGGCCGGCAAGCCGTCTACGACAGCTCGTGTTTTTCCTGGGCACGCCGGTCAACCATGCCCCGTGCTCCCGTCGGCCCCGGTCAGTTGCGGGAGCGCAGTACCCTGGCCACATGAGGTTCAGCAGTTTTGGGCGCTTCAGGCGTTTGAAGCGAGTGCGTTATGCAGCGCCCGCTGTTGTGTTGGTAGCTGTCGCCGCCGGTGCAGTGGTGCCCTCTATCTCGGGGGCGGCTTCGCCTCCCAACTTGCCCGCTCTGTCGGTGCAGCAGCTCTTGGTGGACATGGCCCAGGCCAAGGCGCCAGCGCTGTCGGGCACTGTTACATGGTCTCCAAACCTCGGGCTGTCGGGCCTTTCAGCTCTCGAGAGCGAGCTTGGTGCCAGCTCGCCCAGTTCGACCAGCGGGTTTGACCCCCTGAACCTGTTGTCGAGCAGCTACAACATCAAGGTCTGGCTCGGCGGGCCCAAAGAAGAGCACCTGGCCCTTATCACTGGGCCGAGCTCTGAGGTGGACGTCGTGCGCAACGCCAACCAGGTCTGGCTTTGGGATAGCGCGACGCAGCAGGTGACCCACCTGATCGGGCCTGCAGCCAGTTCCAGCTCTGCCGGCTCTTCCAGCTCGGCCGCAGGGGCCGGGGCAGTCCCGACGCCGCAACAGGCGGCG
>DATJST010000553.1:0-4067 GCA_035503975.1 Acidimicrobiales bacterium
GAGAGCGGTTGGTGGCGAGGCTTTAAGGGCGCTCGTCCCTCTCAGGTCCAGAGTGGGTACAGCCAAAAGAACTGTTCCGGCGACTCGCCCTGCCACTACGAGATGAGTGCAGGTAGGGCAGCGTCTTGATCCTGGCCGACCGTCCTTTTTACCTCGAGCGTCTCAACTTCGGCTTCAACGGCAAGGACGATCACAGCCGCTGGACACCCTTTTGGCGAAGCGACAAAGAAGCCGCCCGCGTTGCCGTCGCCAGCCTGGCGTGCGCGGTCGTCGTGGATAATACCCATCAACACGGGCACCACCGCGGCCAGGGTGACCGCCAGGAAAAGAGGTGACATCATTAGCCAGATCATGGTTGGCTCCTTCTGCTTTCGAGTAGGTCGGACTACCGCCACTGTGCCTGAGCGCGCTGGGGGAAGTGCTGGGGGCGCTGGGGGAGCCGGTAGAGATGCTCGCCAAGGCCGGCATGGCCACCTCGCTGCGTGAGTGAGGGGCTTTAGGTCTGTTGCGATCGGGCTCGGGCCTCTTTCCAGACCACGGTGCTGGGTCCTGGGATAGGCGGCCCGACGGTGGGCTGTGGTCGGCGCCCGATAACTGCGAAGCAGTGCCGGCGCCACATAATGCGCGCCCGGTGATCCGGCGCAGCCAGAGTACGAAGCCACACCGATCGGCACTTCGGGTTTGCGCACGGCACTCCCACTCTGGAAGGTCGATGAGCTAGACAGTTTGGCCAACCATCAGCCCAACTTGGGTCCCCGCACCGCTCTCCTGAAACCACTTGGCGAGAGTTAGGAGCACTGGCGTGGCAAACTATGCCCGTGCCTGGGGCCTGCGTCGTGCTGAACGGGGCGAGCAGCTCGGGCAAGACCAGCATCGCCTTGGCGCTGCGTGACCGCTGGCCCGGTCCGCTCCAGATCTCTGGGATCGACACGTTCCTTCATTGCCAGGCCAAGTCGTTCTTCGGCATCGCTGGCACCGGCGCTCGCGGAGCAGCGTTGCGGGCCCAGTTGGGTACCGACATCGTCGAGGCGCCAGGGTTCACACGGGTGCCAATTATGGTGGACGGGCACGAGGCGTTTGACATCGTGGCGGGGCCGCTCGGCCGGGGTTTGCTGCGGGCGGTCCAGAAGTACTGGAGGGCGTGCGCCGAAGAAGGCATCGACCAGGTCGTGGACGACGTGTGGCTCACCAAAGACCAAGCGTTGGGGTTCAGGTCGCTGATGGCGGGGCTGGACGTCGTCTGGGTCGGGGTACACTGCCCGACCGAGGTGATCGAGCAACGTGAGCGCGACCGTGGCGACCGTATCGTAGGCCAAGCGCGAGGGCATGCCCACCTGGTCCACTCCTGGACCGGCTACGACCTTGAGGTCGATACGTCGCTGCTGTCGCCCGAGGAGTGCGCGGCCTCAGTCTCGAGATGGCTCGGCGGGGGAGCCTACGTGGCCCTCGTCCTGGCTCTCGGGTACCGACGGAGTTATAGCGCCGACAACGCCGGACGGTTCATCTTTCGCGCTGGGCGTTCGTGGACGGGTTTACGATGCGCACTTCTCGGACGCAGAGCGCAGGGCCGAGATCGCACCCGCGAGGGGGCTTCAGCGAGCGCAAAACGACACGTCGGGTGGGGAAGGACCCGTCAGCGAGTTCGATTGCGGACCCGCACTTCTGGCCGTAGCCAGTCACCGAGTGCAATGAAGCGACGGTTCGCTCCGGCCGGCCCTTGGGACGCCTTTGGTGCCGGTGCGGTGCTTTCGCAACTCCAAGAGGCGGGCTGCCAACCTTCCGTCGAAGCTGTCCTTACCGCCACCCTCTACCGGGAGCGCCAATGACGTGAGCCAACCGGTACGGGAAAGTGCCTCCGCGTACGAGCTTGCCGCCATGGGTTTTGCCTCGGACGTGGACATGGCCGTCGAGCTCGACTGCGACGATCACGCGGTCGTCAAGGAGGACGACGCCTTCACGGCCTTGTAACCGCGGGGGGGAAGTTCGCCCAAGCCCCCAGCACCACCGGGTGCGCCGTGGCTGAACGTTGCCCGGCGCAGAACGCGCCTCCAATAACCCAGGTAGAAACGGAAGTCCTCGAGCCCAGAACGGCACGGAGGTTGTCCCCTGAGTTGTTGAAGTAGAGGCGGTGGTCCCCCACCTGAGGCCTGCTGTTTGGTAGGTCTCGGGTGTCCAACGAAGACAACCCATCAGGAGGACCACCGTTGAAGAAGAAGGTACCCGTTATCACTGTCGCGGAGCCGGAAGAGGCCGCCCACCTGGCCGGTTTGCCGCTCGAGGCCACGGTCGCACTGGAAGACCTGGCCACTGCCGTAAAAGACGGCCTGCTCGGCTTTTGTGCCGATGTCGGCCTCATGGTCATGCGCCAGGTCATGGAGGACGAGCTCGCCCGCCGTATCGGCCCTAAGCACGCCAGGCTGGCTGAGCGCAAAGCCAATTGGCACGGCACCACGACCGGCAGCGTCGCGCTGGGAGGCCGCGTCTTGAGCGTGGAGCGGCCCCGGGGCCGGACCACGGCCGGGGAGGAAATGGAGCTGGACAGCTGGGCAGTTTTCTCGTCGAAGGACCTGCTCGACCAGCTGACGGCCGAAAGGGTGCTGGCCGGGGTGGCCACCCGCCGCCACGCCGATGTCGCCGAGCCGCTCGGTGCCGAAATAGACGAGCAGGCCAAGGGCACGGGGCGAAGCTCGGTGTCGCGACGCTGGAAACGCGCCACCGAGGCGGCGCTGGCCGAGGTCATGGCCCGGGACCTGTCAGGCCTCGATGTGGCCGTGGTCATGGTGGACGGCATCGAGGTGGCCGGCCAGTGCTGCGTAGCCGCCCTGGTCGTTACCACTGACGGCACCAAGGTACCGGTCGGGCTGTGGCTCGGCGACACCGAGAACAAGGCCGTCGTCACCGCTTTGCTGGCCGACCTCGTGGCCCGGGGCCTGTCAGCCGACGGGGGCGTGCTCGTCGTCATCGATGGCGCCAAAGCACTGGCTGGTGGCGTGGCCAAGGTCTTTGGTGAAAAAGCCGTTGTGCAAAGGTGTGTCTTGCACAAAAGGCGGAACGTTAAAGGCCACCTGCCCCAAGAGGCCGGCGACAAGGTCGATGCCCGCTTGAGGCTCATCTTCGCCAACCCCGACCCGGGCAAAGGCATCGACGCCGCCAAGAGGCTGGCCGCCGAGCTCAGGCCCGAGCACCCCGACGCCGCCGCCAGCCTGCTCGAAGGCCTGGAGGAAATGTTCACCGTCCGCCGCCTCGGGGTCGGCGGCAACCTGGCCGAGATGCTCACCTGCACCAATGCCATCGAGTCGATGATCTCGGTTGCCCGCACCACCATGCGCAACGTGAAACACTGGCAGGACGGGGAAATGAAGAAACGCTGGGTGGCGGCCGGCATGCTCGAAGCCCAGCGCTCTTTCCGGCGCATACGGGGCTATAAGCAAATGCCGACGCTGGTGGCTGCCCTCCAGCGACGTACCGGGGCCCCGGGCACCCCCGCACCGGAAAGCAGCGAGGCGGTGGCGGCGTGAGCCCCGTGCGCGACGATAGCGCGACGGTGCCGTGCCCCCTTTGTGGCCTCCCCTTTGCGCCTTCCGGGCGACGGCGGTACTGCTCGACCCGTTGCCGCCAAGCAGCCTTCAGGCAGAACAAGGCTGCATTGCCGAAGCCCGTGGTCGCCAAAGTGGACACCGTCTACCAGTGCCCGGTGTGTGAAGAACGATACCTGGGCGGCCAACATTGCAGCGACTGTGGGACATTTTGCCGTCGGCTCGGGCCAGGGGGACTTTGTCCCTGTTGCGACGAAGCCATCTCGGTGACAGAACTGCTCAGCCCGGAACAATTCTTGGCACCAATGGAAGCCAAAGCAATCAAAACGGTCACTGCTCGCAGGTAAGGTTATGCCTGGGACCATCGCCGAAGTTCAACACGAACTGGGACATCCTCCGATACTGAAACCAAGCCTCCTGCCGGGTCTGCCACTTGGAGAGTCGAGGCTACCCAACCGGGCCACGGCATCGAATTGTCGGTACGCCCGATCACCACAGTTCGCGCGGAAATGGTCGCCTCCAGTGCACGAC
>DATJST010000554.1:0-2933 GCA_035503975.1 Acidimicrobiales bacterium
TCCGGCAACCGCTGCTTTTCTTACAAGGCGACCGGGATTATCAGGTGACCGTTACCAACGACCTCAACGTCTGGCTGCAAGGCCTGAAGGGGCGCAAAGGGGTAACGGTGGTGCAGTTCGCCAAAGCCGACCATCTTTTCCTTGACGGCACCGGGGCGCCCACGCCAGTCGAATATGAAAAGCCCGCTCACATCGACCCGAAAGTGAGCGCCACTATCGCTTCGTGGGTCGAGGGCGTCGCCAGCCAACTGGTCCGGCCATCTAAACCGGCCTAGCGGCTTACGCAGCTACCTGGCCCGCTAAACCCGGACGGCGTTTTCTCCAGCTCGAAGCCGCTCCAAAGGGCCAGCGGGCGGGTTCAGGGACTAGTTCCAAGACAGCCCCCGAGGCGACCCTCAAGTGAGCTCCACCGTTTTGTGGGCGCGCCGGAAGATCACGAGCCTGTGCGATAATCGCCCCGGATGACGACGCTCGGGCTAGTTTTCTTGCCCCAACTGGCGCCCGAACGGCTGAGAGCGGTCTCTCAGGCTGCCGACGAAGCTGGCCTCGAAGAACTGTGGTTATGGGAAGACTGCTTCTTCGAAAGCGGCGTCGCGTCCGCCGCAGCGGCGCTGGCGTGGACCAACCGGGCTGGCGTCGGGATCGGGCTGCTGCCGGTGCCGCTGCGCAACGTCGCGCTGGCGGCGATGGAGATAGCGACGATGCAACGGCTGTTCCCGGGCCGGGTCAGGGTGGCCGTGGGCCACGGTGTGCAGTCCTGGATGGGCCAGGTCGGTGCCCGCGCCGCTTCACCCCTCAGTTTGTTGCGCGAGCACCTCAGCGCCTTGAGGTGTCTGTTGGACGGCCAAGAGGTGACCACAACCGGCCAATACGTCAGGCTGGACGGAGTCAGGCTCGAGTGGCCGCCACTGGCGCCGCCCGAACTGCTGGCTGGCGCCAGCGGGCCGCGTTCACTGCGCTTATCTGGAGAACTTGCGGATGGGACAGTTCTGACCGGTGGGACGAGCCCGGACGGCGTGCGGCGCGCCCGTGGCCTGATCGAACAGGGCCGAGCAGTAAGCGGGCGCGACGGCCGTCACGACATGGTGGTATATCTGCTCGCGGCCACCGGCCCGGGTGCGGAGGACCGGCTCCTGCGTGAGTACCAGAAATGGGGGTTCGGGCCAGGTGAGCGAGTCGGCGTCGCCGGCGACGCTGACGAGGTGGCGCGAGCAATCGGCGAGTTCGTACGAGCCGGCGCGGGCACCGTCGTACTCCAGCCGACAGCAGACGAGCCAGACATGGCAGGGTTCGCTCGATTTGTCGCCCGGCAAGTTCGGCCCCTAGTTCGTTAGAGAATGCAGGCGCAGAACGATCAATTGCCGATGACCAGGAGCCGGACAGTCTTGGTGAATGGGCGGAAGTGTTCGCGCCGCTCTGGCCTACTTGTCAGCCAGCAGCAGGCCACCGTCGACGGTGATCACTGTCCGCATAACGTAGCGGTTCTGCATCAGGTAGAGGTCGCTGCGGGGGCCCGGGCCGACGCCCGGGCCATAGCCCCTGATCGCCGACTATGTGCGCTCCTGTGGGCTAGCTCAGGTGTGGCGGTGCCGCGGTCGTCCGGTGCGCCCCGAGGCGGTGCCCGGCCAATACGCTCGACGAGCGTGGACGTGCGACCTGAGTTGCTGCGGGGCCTCGACCGGCTGAGCGCGACGACGGCGGTCCTGCAGCGGGCTCGCCTGGCTCGTCCGCTCGGCGACATGTGGGAGGCCGCCGATGTGCAGTGGTGGTGGCGCCGGCCCCGGCCCACCGACGAACTGGCGCTCCCGGTCTGGTTTGACGAGGAAGGCCCTGTGGCGGCCGCAGGGCTGACCGCCTGGGGCGGTGCCTGGCAAGCAGACGTCTTCGCCGTGCCGTCGATCGTCTCCGAGGAGGAGGTTTGGGCGGCGACGTTGGCAGCTCACGCCGGGCACCGGGGCGGGGCGCTCCAGGTCCTCGTGTTCGGGGACAACGCGCCGCTGGCCGGGCTAGCCACCCAGGCTGGGTTCGCGAAGACCGACGAGTTGTCGGGCACTTCGTGGATGGATGCCGACCGGCGCCCGCCGGTCTCGCAGGTCGACGGGTTCGCCATCGTCGACCGGACGGCACGCGGCGGCGGTCCGCACCCGATGGCCGCCCGCAATGGTGAACTGGTTGAGCCGCGGCTACGACAATGCTCGCTGTACGACCCGACGCTCGACCTGGCGGTCGAGGACGCCGAGGGCAGGGTCGCCGGCTACGCCTTGCTGTGGTTCGACCCTCTGACGCTCGTCGGTCTCGTCGAACCGATGCGGGTCGAGGACCAGTACCAGCGTCGCGGCCTCGCCCGCATGTTGCTGACGAACGGCCTCGACCGGCTGGCACGCAAAGGCGCACGTCGCTTGAAGGTTGGCTTCGAGACCGAAGCCGCCCGCAACCTTTACCTCGGTGCCGGCTTCGTCCAGGCGTCTGTCGACCGGCTGTTCACGCGGCCAGCCCCGCATTGACCATGCAGGTCACAATGACGCTGCTGGCCCGACGTACATACCACCAGACTGGGCAACCTGGACGACCGCCTCATGCCGGTCCCAGTCGGAGAGTGTAAACTAGCAGCTCAAGCCATATATGCCCGGGTAGCTCAGACGGCAGAGCAACGCACTCGTAATGAGGTTCGGGTCGTCGTCCAAGGTGGCCGCAGACGGTCTGAGCAGGGTCTTTTCGCCTCCCAAGTCTGTTTAGTTGGTCGACCGTGGCGTGAAATGGCGCCAGTTGTTGCCGCAAAAGTTGCCCTAAGGCAAAAGACTGCAACGACGGACCGATGTACCTGTCCCACCCACTGAGACCTGGGCTAATGGTCCGGACCAGCTCGTAAACCCTCCGAGAGGCTCCGCCTTATTTCTGCTAAGAGCGTCGTCATCGGAGTTGCACTGGTGGCG
>DATJST010000555.1:0-3959 GCA_035503975.1 Acidimicrobiales bacterium
CGAGCGACCTGTCGGCGAGCGTGCCCACGGTGGCCCGAGACCGTTTCGGCGCGCTGCCCAAAGCGCTCGATGAGGCGACGGTGGCGACGCTTTTGGCCAGCTGTGACCGCCAGCGGCCCCTCGGACGGCGTGACTTCGCCATCTTGACCCTGATGGGCCGCCTCGGCCTGCGCGCCGTGGAGGTGTCGAAGCTGCAACTGGGGGACATCAACTGGCGTGCGGGCGAGGTCACCGTCTGCGGCAAGAGGGGCCGCCGGGGCGTGCTGCCGCTGGCCCAAGACGTGGGCGACGCGCTGGTCGACTACCTGCGTTCGGGCCGGCCCTTGTCGGGGTCGCGAGCGGTGTTCATCGCAGCTCGGGATCCGGGGCTGGGGATGTCGCCACACGCGGTAGCCCAGGTCAGCAGAAATGCCTGCCAGCGCTTGGGTATCGGCCCCATAGGCGGCCACCGCCTGCGCCACACCCTGGCGACGAACATGCTGGGTGCCGGCGCGGCCCTGCGCGAGGTCGCCGAAGTCCTCCGCCAGTCCGACGTGGTGACCACCGCGATGTACGCCCGCGTCGATGCTGGCTCCCTCGCCATGGTGGTGCGCCCCTGGCCGGGGGAGGCCCTGTCGTGAGCACCCTGTCCGCCCGCCTGGACAGCTACGCCGAGCTACGGCGGGCTTTGGGCTACAAGCCCGAGGCCGATGCACGGCTGCTGAGCGGGTTCGTGCGCTACCTCGGCGCAGCCGGCCAGCCAACCGTGACCGTCGACGCCGCCCTGGCCTGGGCAGCCCAGGCCCCGACGGCCCCGGCGGGCGCGGCCCGCCTGACGGTCCTGCGCGGCTTTGCCCGCTACCTCTCAAGGTCCGACCCCGCCTGCCAGGTCCCACCGGTGGGCCTCATCCGGGCGAACAAGGTGCGTCCCGCACCGCACATCTACTCGCCTGCCGAGCTGGCCGCGCTCTTGCAGGCCACCGCCACCTTGGTGCCTGGGGTATGGGCGGCGACCATGGGCACCCTGATCGGGCTGATGGCCGCCACAGGGATCCGCCCGGGGGAGGCCTACCGCCTCCAAGACGAGCACGTCGACCTGGAGCGGGCTGCCCTGAGCATCGTCAACTCCAAGCGGGGCAAGAGCCGCCGCATCCCCCTGCACACCACGACTGTCGAGGCTCTCACGATCTACACCGAGGCCCGCGGCCGTGCCTTCCGGAGCGGGGGCGCCTTCTTCCTCAGCGCCCAGGGGGCCTGCCTTACCAGCCACGACGCCGCCCCGGTGTTCCGCCACCTGCTGGGCGTGGCGTCGATCGAGCCAGCCGCTGGACGGCGCCGAGCCCGTCTGGGCGACCTGCGCCATACCTTTGCCGTCTCCACGCTGCTCGACTGGCACCAGGCGGGGGCGGACGTGGCCCGCCAGCTCCCGGTGCTGTCGGCCTACCTCGGCCACAACGACCCCCACGCCACGTACTGGTACCTGGAGGCGGTGCCCGAACTGATGGCCGTGGTGGCACGACGGCTCGAGCGAGCATGGGAGGGCCGACAGTGACCTCCCTCGCCCCGCTCATGCAGAGGTTCTTCACCGCCCGGCTCCCCCAGCAGCGCGTCAGCGCCCACACCGTCAGCTCCTACCGGGACAGCATGCGCCTGCTGTTGGGCTTCGCCCAGGGCCGCACCGGCAAGCAGCCGGCGCGACTGGACCTCGCCGACCTCGACGCCGAGCTGGTCGCCGCCTTCTTGGACCACCTCGAGGCCGAGCGCCACAACGGGATCGGGACCCGCAACCTGCGCCTGACGGCGGTGCAGTCGCTGTTCCGCTACGCCCAGCTGCAATGCCCCGAGCACGCCGCCCTCATCGCCCGTGTGCTCGCCATCCCGGCCAAGAGACGAGACGTCACGGTCGTCAGCTACCTGACCCGGGCCGAGACCGAAGCGTTGGTGGCCTCCCCGGACCGCGCCACCGCCCTCGGCTGGCGCGACCACCTGCTCATCGTTGTCGGCGTCCAGACCGGGCTGAGAGTGTCGGAGCTGCGCACCCTGAGCTGGGGCGACGTCACCTTCGGTGCCGGGGCCAACCTCTACACCAAGGGCAAGGGACGAAGAGACAGGTACACGCCGCTCATCCCGGCCACGGCCAGGCTGCTTCGTGGCTGGATGGGGCACCGGGGCGCGGGGCTCGACGAGCCGGTCTTCGCCACCCGCAAGCGCACACCCCTGAGCACCGACGCCGTCGCCGACCTCATCGACCGCCACGTCACCGCGGCAGCGCTGCGCTGCCCATCGCTTGCCCACAAGAAAGTGACGCCGCACACGTTGCGCCACACGTGCGCGATGAACCTGCTCCATGAGGGCCTCGACCTGGTCACCATCGCCCTGTGGCCCGGCCATTCGAGCACCAAGTCGACCGAGATCTACCTCCACGGCGACACGGCGCTCAAGGAGAAAGCGCTCAGCGCGACCGCCCCCACCCCTGCGGCCGGTCACCGCTACCGGGCCCCCGACAAGCTTTTGGCGTTCCTGGAGAGCCTGTAACTATGCCGGGTGGGCGCCGCGATAACCCCCATCCCACAAGGAGAACACGGGCGCATCCGGCATTGCTGCCCACCCGGCATAAGCCACCCCTTCGGGGAGGCAACCCTGGCGGTGCTCACGCGATCCCCCCGTCCAATTCCAACGTCTGCTGGCCGACGCCCTCCAGGGCGGAGCGAGCCGAGAGGGACGGCATGCGACTGGGTTCAACGTTCGCGGTGTAAGCCTCGCCGGAAGCGCCCTTTTCTGGCGATCCCGTCGTCGTTTCGTCCGTGCGTGGGTCCACCACATGCGGCTGAACCATCACCGCACGGGCCGCACGTGGGTTACCCACTGCTGGCGGCACAGAAGTCAGGCCGGAAACTATCCCGAGCGCGTAAACGGAAAGTCCAAAACGGCCCCCCGGGCCCTTCTCTCGCTCCAACACGAGAAGGCCTCGGTCGCGCAGGACACGCAGCGCACGAGCGGCAGTCCCGGGGTCGATCCCGAGATGTTGTGCTACCTGACGCGCCGAGGTCCTAGCGACGAGCTTGCCATTCTCGGGCCTGGCGTCAAGCGCGACGTCCTCCAAGATGACCCAGGCCAATGGCTGCAAAACGCGCCTCAGTGGACGGCTCGCGGCCGACATCATCACGGCAGGGCCGCCGAATGGGTCGTCCAACTGCACCTGCGAGGGTGCCTCAGCCCGCCAAGTCCGCGTTGCCAACATCGGCGAGGCGCTCGAGCGCCGCTCGCGGGACGAGTATGCAGCGTCCCAAGCGCACCGCCGGCAAGCCAGCTCGCCCTTCGGTCGCCAGCCAGGCATTTGCTAGCTCATAGGCCGCTGATTTCGAGATCCCGAGGATCAGTGCGGCCTCCCGCACCCGGACGAAGGCTGGTTCTACGCTCTTCACGACAACACCTCCGGAATATCTGGTCACAACGGAGGCATTATACCACGGTGGATTAGCCATGGGATGTACTATGACAACCTGCACGCAATGATACGCTATCGGCATGGTCGGACGTAAACGGGCACCGGCGGACAAGAAACCGCAGCCATCCGCCGAAGCTCACCCCGGTCAGGCTGACCTCAACGAGGTCGTCGCCTACAACTTCCGCGCCGCCCGGGAACTACGCGGCTGGACTCAGGACGAGACCGCTGAGGCACTCGAGCCACTCCTTGGCCAACGGCTTCCCCAAGCCAGCATCTCCGCCATCGAGCGCGCCTACGAAGGGGACCGGCGCCGAGAGTTCGACGCCCAAGAGATCCTCGCCTTCGCTTTGGCCTTCGACTTGCCGCTTATTTGGTTCTTCCTTCCACCGCCGGGGGATCATCGCACTCTGCAGCGAACAACAAATATTGTGAGCGAGCTGTACGGGATCGTCTTCGGTGAGGAACGCCAACTCGGTCCCGTCTACGACCGGCTCCGCCAGCTCGGCATCGCCGAGCCCACTGAAGCGGCGCG
>DATJST010000556.1:0-3725 GCA_035503975.1 Acidimicrobiales bacterium
TGCCCGAAACGTCGTGGGCCACACCGAGACTGGGGCGCTGGATCCTCCGGGCTATCGGCCTTTTCTGGGTGGGCATGGCGCTGTTGCAGGCTTGGCCGGGCCGCGGCTTCTGGCAGGGTCAGGCCACCAGGCATGTCAGCCCCGGGAGCCTTACGAGCATGGTCCAGCAGATGGCCACAACTCCCCAACCACATCTGCTTTCTTCCTGGGTAGCATCGTTCGCCCGCTTCGACGCCGCCCACGGGTGGGCTGTCAACCTGTTCGTCGTGATCGCCCTCGCTGGGATCGGGCTGCTGTTCATCAGTGGCCGCCCCCGGCCCGCCCTGGTAGGCGTTGTCGCCGGGACCGTGGTCTGTGTCGCCGACTGGCTGCTGGTCCAGGACCTGGGCTTCATGGGCGGCGTCGGGACCGACCCCAACAGCATGATCCCCATGGTCCTGGTCTTCACGTCCGGGTACCTTGCTTTAACCAGAGCTCCGGTAGCAACTGCGGAAAACGGCGTGGTACCGATCACGCCGATCGCTGCCCGCACCAAGGACGCGACTCTGAGGCGGCGGATGTTGGCCGACCCGACTTACACCCTTCGTTCGGTGGTGGCGCTCGGCGCTATCGGGGTCATCCTTGTCGGTGCGGTCCCTATGGGCCTGGCCACCCTGAACCCGCGTGCCGACCCCATCCTGGCGCAAGCTATAGACGGGACTCCAGGCACTTTCGACCACCCGGCTCCCGCCTTCAGCCTTGTCGACCAATACGGTACGAAGGTCTCCCTCGCCAGCTTGCGCGGCAAGACGGTCGCCCTGACCTTCCTGGACGACGTGTGCACCACCGACTGTCCCGTGATCGCTCAGGAGTTCCGGGTCGCCGACGGTTATTTGGGGGCGGCGTCCCGCCGGGTGGAGATGGTTGCCATCAATGCCAACCCTCGCTTCGTCACGCCCGACTACCTGGCCGCCTTCGACCACCAAGAAGGCCTGGAAAACCTCCCTAATTGGAGGTACCTCACCGGCTCGCTCCAGCAGCTGCGCCACGTATGGGCGTCCTACGGCGAAGCCGTCGTTCCCCTGCCTGCGGGGGCGATGATCGGTCACAGCGAGTTCGCCTATGTCATAGATGCCAGCGGAGATACGCGATTTATCCTCGACACCGACCCTGGGCCGGCCACCGAAGCGACGAGATCTTCGTTCTCCGAGATGCTTGCGAACAGCATCGAGAGCGCCGAGCGAGACAAATGAAGGGCGAACCGCGGAGAACGGTGGCCTTCGGGACAGGCCAACCCGTTACCGCCCTGGCCGCGAGCGCTACCGTCCTGACGGTCTGGTCTCTCGGTTCGAGCTCCGGTCTCTGGGTCAAAACCCAGGTCACCAGCGTCCCTATCCAGTACGGCTCTTCGTCATAATGACGAGCTGGCGACGAGACCGGGCCCGCCCTGGTCTCAGGAGGAGGTCTCGACTTGGGCAGGCAGCTCTCAGTTGCGCCGAAGCACGAGAGACCATCTCGGCCCGTCTCGACGGGGAACGGTTGCCGTGCTCCCGGGCGGCCCTGGACGTCCATATCGCCAGTTGTGACGAATGCGCCAACTTTCAAACGCTCGCGGTGGACGTCGCGCATCGAGTGGCCTTGCGGGCCGCCAAACAGGCTCCGGACGACCTTGTCGCCGCCGTGGCCTCGGTGTACCGACCTGTGCCCCGGCCCGGCCCGGTCGGGGCCGCACGCCGTCGGCGGCGGGGCGTTAGCCTTGGGCGCGTTGGCACCGTTCGCTGGGCCGGCGCCACTTTGCCGGTCCTCCTGGCCTTTGTGGCGGTGTCCGTTGGAGCAGGCTGGCACCCGCGGGTCGTGCCGACCCGACCTCCGTCACCTTGTACGGCCGGGCTTCTTGCCCACCACCTACCGCTTGGGCCTTGAACGTCCAGTACGGGCTGGGCGCTAAGAAAGGGGCTTACCGCCGGGCGAGATGACCTGCCACAGACCCATGTCGTTTTCCTCGCCTGCGGCCTGACCGGGGAGTTTGTCGAGTCGATAAGTGTAGAGAGGCCATCGGTTGTAGGTGAGCTGAAGCAAGCCGTCGGCGCGCCGCACCACGCCCAGCAGAGCGCGGTCGACGCCTTTGCCGGTGATGAGCCGCTTCCCCCTGCCGGAGAGCAAGAGGGGTGGCCACTGGACCAAGCAGATCCCGCTGCACACACTCCGGCCTTGGTCATCGGGGGTGTAGATGTACAGAGTCATACCTCGCTGGTCCACCAGCACTGGCCCAAGGCCGGCAACGCTTCGGACGGCGATCACGTTCTCGGTCACGTTGCGGGTGGGTGTGCTCGCGGGCGCGCAGCCCGTTAGGCACATCGCCAGGACAAGAGCGCCCAGTCGTCGCGTGAGGCGCCCCAACGCGCACCCGCGAGTACGGGTTGCTGCCGTTGTTCGTGGCGGCACGAAGCTCGGACCTTGCCGGGAGCACTTGAGCACCCCGTCTCGATCGCCGGCTGTTACCTGGTCGCCTGTCCGTCCTTGTAAGCTCGCTTGGCGAGTGAAGAGCGGCTTGGCGCTTCTGCCACTGGCCAGTTGCAGGCGTTGGCCGAAGGGGTTGCTCTTGATGCCTGACACAGGTAGATGGTTCAACGCAAAGGACTCGTACTCAGCGGTGTTGCGGAGCGCGGTCGGGAACGGACCTCCAGATGGTTCATCGCGATGGTCTCAACAGTGATGGTGCCGTCTTGAGTTATGTCATAGACCACTGGTCGTTCGACCCCTTCCTGATCGTGGTCGCCTTTGTCGTGGCGCTCCACGAGGTCGGCCTGTACAACCTCAAGCGCAAGTCTCGCCCTGAGAGGGCCCGGAAACGGCGCATCAACTCAGTGTTTTTCTACGCCGGCCTGGCCGTGCTTTTACTGGCCGTCACGTCCCCCATCGACTACTGGGCGGATTATTACTTCTTTGCCCACATGATCGAGCACATCCTCATTATGTTCTTCGCTCCCATCCTAATTGTCGCCGGTGCGCCCTGGTTGCCTCTCGTTCACGGCTTCCCGGTGGGCATACGGCGGCCCGTAATGCGGGCCGTTTTGCTGGGCACCTGGGCCCGGCCGCTCCGGGCGCTGGGGCGGTTCCTAACCGGCGGCTGGGTGGCGGTCGTCCTGTTCAACTTCGCCATGGTGATCTGGCACCTGCCGGCGCTGTTCGACCTGGCCGAGACCAACCAGTATGTCCATATATGGCTGATGCACAGCAGTTTCTTCGTGACGGGAGTACTGTTCTGGCTGCAGATAATCCCCTCTTACCCGGTGAAGCCGAAACTCGGGACGGGTGCTCAAATAGGCGCCATCCTGGCCACCAATGTGGTGATGATCTTCCTCGCCATGGCGCTCAGCATCTTCACCAACCATTCCCTGTACCCCGTGTACGACCACCTGCCCGGCGTCACGTTGTCACCTTTTGCCAGCCAGCAAATCGGCGCCGCCATATTGTGGGTGTGCGGGGATTTCTGGGCCCTCCCGGCGTTGCTACTGCTCTTCAGGCGGGCTATGGCAGAAGAAGGCGGAGCCGGCGCCGTGGTCGACAAGATGCTCCACGTCTCGGGCCCTTTGGGACGAACGACTGGTGACTGAGGTCGACCGGGCTAGGGTACCAGCCCACCGACACGGTGCCGGGCCCAGTGGTGCCGGGCCCAGTGGTGCCGGGCCAAGTGGTGCCGGGCCCAGTGGTGCCGGGCCAAGTGGTGCCCGGACAGCGCCCTC
>DATJST010000557.1:0-6929 GCA_035503975.1 Acidimicrobiales bacterium
GTTGTTGTCTTTGCCGCGGCTGAGAACTGGACGGCGACGGACTCCAGGGCCGAGACCTTTACTGCGCACGCCGCCGCGCCACTGCACGAGCCGCCCCAACCGAGGAAACGGCCGCCGCTCTTTGGCGCCGCCGTCAGGGCCACGATCGTCCCGGCGGCAAATGTAGCGGTGCACTTGCCCGGGCAGGCTATCCCAGCGGGCTTGCTCGTGACCGCCCCACTCCCGAGGACGCTTACTACCAATGTCGGCGGTGTCCCGGCCACCGCGGGGCTGACCGCGCCGGCCATTTGGACGGGGATGCTGGCGGCGTGTGCCGCGGGGGCAGAGAGGCACACGGCCGCGACCAGCACGGCGAAGGCCGTTAAGATTTTGGGTGACAGGGTCATATTGTTTCCTTTCGGATAGCGGAGACGGTGAGGTCGTTGGTGCGGCATTGCCTGAAATGGATGCCGAAGCTGCCGATGCTCTGATGCACGGCCTTAGGCAGCCGCGCCCATTGCCGACCAGCTACGACAGCCCTAACGAAAACAAACGTCGACTGGATTAGCCGCCCACTAATTCGCTGGCGCAACGTCTTGCTGTCCGACGCTCCCATTGCCGGCCATACCATTAAACGGGCTGTGCCCAACTTCAGATCGTGGCTGCAAGGGTAGGGGCCACCCGATCGGAGAGATCCGGTTCGTATTTTCCTGGATTGCGAAGATGGCCATAACCAGCTCGAGAAGGACACGGGCGACAATTAGGTTGAACAAGAAGTACACCGGGCCCAGGATAAGCAGCGCGACGGCACCGAATGCTGGATTTACCTCGAATGCTCCTATAATGAGCACGATGGCCCCGAGCGCTAACAGCGCCATCCACAGCACATACAACACTCGGATGACCCTGCTCCCGATGAGGCTTTTGAACGAAAAATCAAATAGTGAGCCCAAAAAACCTTTGGTTTGAAGATTCGTTGTCTGACTTTGAGTCATATCATGCCTTCCTTTTGGAATTGGATAACGGGCACTACCTAACCTGGGGCTTAGCCCCACTACGACGAGAATCGAACCTTTTCGTCCTGGATGTACTTCCGCGATTGCATTATTGCGAGGGGTCTATCAGGACCCGGCGCTACGACGGCGCTGACTGCTTAGTAAATGGCTGACGGTGGGCCGGGCTAGGTTGATCTCGACATATGCATCGTGGCCTCAGCCGTCGGCGCGAACATCCGCCACATGCCTGATCTGCGCTGGCCGAGCCGGGGGGCCCGAAAGAGCCGAAACGACCCTAGCCGCACGGACGGCCGCAGGCCGGGGCGTCGAGAGCGTGAAAAACCCGCCCAAACCGAACGCGGGCCCGCCACATAGGGGATGTTGTCGCCTCGACCTTGGACGACCATACGGGAATGAGCGATGATGTGTCCCGTGGGGGCAGCCGGCCACTCCTGCTGGGAGACGTGAGCGGCTCAGCAGTGGCCTTCAACTTGCCCACCGGGATGGTCACCTTCCTCCTGACCGACCTGGGTGGCGTGTCGGGGGCGCGGGAGGCGCCCGAGGCGATGGCGGCCGCGGTCGCTCGGCAACACGCGCTCGTGGTCGAAGCGATCGCCGACCACGGCGGGGCCCGGCCGACCCAGCGGGGCGATGGCGACACCGTCGTCGCTGTGTTTTCGCGAGCATCAGACGCCGTCCGAGCTGCTCTAGACGCCCAGCGAGCGCTGAGCACTCGAGCCTCTCCCGACGGCGTGATGCTGCCGGTGCGCATGGCGGTGCACACCGGTGAGGCCCAGCTGCGTGATGAGGGTAGCTACTTCGGCGACAGCGTGGCGCGCTGCGCCCACTTCCGGGCGATAGGGCACGGCGGCCAGGTGCTGCTGTCTGACGCCACTGCCGGTTTGGTGGCTGACCGGCTCCCCGCCGGGGCCAACCTGGTCGACCTGGGCATCCACCGGCTCAGAGATCTCGGCCGCCGGGCACGAGTCTGGCAACTCGTCCATCCTGACATTCCGTCGACTTTCCCAGCGTTGCGGTCTCTCGACGCCTTCCCGAACAACCTACCCGTGCAGCTGACCCCCTTGATCGGCCGTGAGCACGATGTCGGTGCGGTGGGCGGGCGGCTGGGCGAGGACCGCTTGGTCACCTTGACCGGCTCTGGCGGGGTTGGCAAGACCCGCCTGGCTTTGGCCGTCGCCGCTGCCGAGGTCGAGCACTACCGGGGCGGGGTGTGGCTGGTGGCCCTGGCAGGCCTAACCGATCCCGATGGGGTGCCCGCGGCGGCGTTGGCTGCCGTCGGCGGACATCAGGTTTCGGGCCCGCCGAGCGCAGAGCTGTTGTCGAGGGAGCTGGGCGTCGAACCATCACTGCTGGTGCTCGACAACTGCGAGCACCTGGTCGACGGGTGTGCCCAGTTGGTCGCCGGGCTGCTGGTCGCCAACCAGGCCAGCAGCGTGCTGGCCACCAGCCGCGAGCCGTTGGGGGTGCCCGGAGAGGTGACCTGGCGCGTGCCCTCCCTGGCCGCGCCGCCGGTTGAGAACACCCTGGCGGTATCGGCCCTGTCCCAATACGACGCCGTGCGCCTGTTCCTCGACCGGGCCAGACGAGCCCGTCCCTCGTTCGCGGTGACCGAGCAGAACGCCCCCGCCATCGCCCAGATCTGCTACCGCCTCGACGGGATCCCATTGGCCGTCGAACTGGCGGCGGCCCGCTGCCGGCAGCTGTCGCCGCAGCAGATCGCCCGGGAACTCGACGACCGCTTCCGGCTGCTTACCGGTGGGGCGCGAACGGTCTTGCCTCGCCACCGCACCTTGGCCGCGTCCATCGACTGGAGCCACGACCGTCTCGACGATGACGAGTCGGTCGTCTTCCGTCGGCTTGGTGTGTTCGCCGGGCCCTTCCCGCTGGAGGTGGCCGAGGGAGTGGTGGCCGCGTTTGGTGATGTCGCCGAGGTGGCGGTCTTCGACATCATCAACCGGCTAGCGGACAGAAGCCTCGTCGCCGTGGACGACGGCACAGACGGCGAACCCCGCTACCGCCTGCTCGAGTCACTGCGCGCTTACGCGCTCGACCGGTCGCGGGCGGCCGGAGAGCTGGAGGCGCTGGGCGACGCTCACGCTCGCTGGTACCTGGGCTGGTTGGAGGCGAATGGGGCCGTGCTCCATCTGGACCGGGTGGTGGCGCAGGTCGAAGCTCTCCATGACGATTTCCGAGCGGCCCTGGACTGGAGCCTCGACAAGCCCGACATCGGTCTGCCGTTGTTGCGCCATCTGGCGCGGGTGTGGCAGGTCTGTGGCCGGCCTAACGACGCCATGCCGGCTGTTGACCGGCTCCTGACCGAGGACAACGCCGCTCGCTTCGGGCCTGAATGGATAGCCGCTGCCCTCCCGGGGTCGGTCCTGGTCGACATGGCACGTGGTTTCAGCGAATCGGTGGCCCTGCTCCAGAAGACCGAAAGGCTGGCCACCGAGGTTGGCCACCAGTACGAGGCGACCGTCGCTCGTTGGCTGGCCAGCTTCGGGGACGCCGCCGCCAGCAAAGCGGCTCGTGACGCCGCTCGAGAGCGGGGCGATAGCTACTTCTACGTAATGGCGCTCATCTCCCACATCGACACTCAGATCGAAGCCGACCCTCGGGCGGCGTCGGCGTTGGACGCTCAGGAACTAAAAGCTGCCTCTGCGGGGAGCAGCCTCCTTCGCGAATATGCCAACTATGCCAGCGCTGACGCGGAGCGAATACCCGGCAACCTTCGCCGGTGCATCGAACTGACCAGTGAACTGATTCGGAGCCGGTCGGCACTGAACGTTTTGGGCGCCGTCAACGTGCTCAGCTTCGCCGCCCTCCTCTCACGGGACGAGGCCGCGATCATCTCAGCGGTGGAGGCCGCTGAGCGCAAGCTGAGTACCACATCGGACACCTGGGACATAGCGCAGCACCGCCTGGGCCTGCTTCGAGGCGAGCCCAGCCGGGTCGATCGTCTCCTCCGCGACAACGTTGACAACCTCACCCAGAACGGGCTGTACCTGTTCGTAAGGGAGACTATCGATGCCGGGGACGGGACTCTCGCCATCGCCGCAGCCCGGGGCCAAGCTGAGCGCGGGCCTTTCAGGCAAGCAGTGCTCGCCGCCACCGAGGCGGCCGTCTCCAACGACGAGGACCGCTGGCACGACGCATTGCGGATCGCCGCTGAGCACGGTCTGCGGCTCATTATCGTCGACGCCCTGGAGGGGCTTGCTGTCGCGGCTGCCCGCTCCGAGAGCTGGGCCGAGTGCCTTCGCTTGTACGGCACCGCCCAGCGTCTGCGGGCTGAATGCGAGTACCGGTGGCGCTTCCCACTCGAAGAACAAGCCATGAACGTGGCCATCACAGCCGCTCGTCAGCACTTGGGCCCCGCCCAGGCCGTCTGCGCTGAGGCGGAAGGACGCGGTCTTCCCTGGGCCGATGCCGTCAGCTACGCCCGTCGAGCCCGGGGCGAGCGCAAACGGCCACGTCACGGCTGGGCCAGCCTGACCCCGACCGAAGAACAAGTCGTCGCTCTGGTGGCCGAGGGCCTCACTAACCCGGAGATAGCGGCCCGGCTCCTAATGGGCCGATCAACGGTCAAGACCCACCTGGAGCACATCTTCGCCAAACTCGGCGTCACTTCCCGCAGCGACCTCGCCTCCCAGGCGGCGCGGCGAGTGCGTTGAGCGTTACTCGGCCCGGCCCGGGACCGTGTTGCCTTTATGGCCCGAAGAGTCAGGGCAACGTCATTGACCGAAAAGGTGCGCCTGGCGTCGGCTACGGCGGCGTACTGCGGCCACCTGAACGGCACCACTGCATCGGTCCCGCTATAGCCGAGCACCGGCGACTGCCCAATCGCGCAGCCTCGAGCCGTCCCCCGGCTACTCCCATGCAAAGCCCGCGCCCTTCGGGGAGAGGGCAAAGCCGTCCTCGAGCAGGGGGAAGGCGCGCTCGCCCTCGGGGATCCCCGTCTCGAGCCAGATGGCGCTCGGCGCGCACAGCAACACGCTCAGGGCCGCAGCCCCACCACCATGTGACGCGTAAGGCACGCCGAAGGAGGCGGCAAGGGCCGCGACCATCCGCACCTCGGTCGGGCCTCCGGCTCGGCGCAGATCCGGCTGGATGATGCGGCAGGCGCGGCGGGAAAAGAACCTCATGAACTCTTCCTTCCCATAGAGGTTCTCCCCCGTCGCCACGGGAATGGCCAGTGCGCTGGTCAGCTCCGCGTAGCCGTCGACGTCGTGGGCAACGAGAGGCTCCTCGAACCAAGCCACACCGAGCTCGGCGAACGCCTTTCCTCGTTGGAGCGCCTCTGTGTAACCGAACACCTGGTTGGCGTCGACCATAAGGGGGAGGTCGGGCCCGATCTCGGCACGGACCGCCCGGATCCTCTCGACGTCCTCTTCGAGCGTGGGAGAACCAACCTTCATTTTGACCGCTCGGAACCCGTACTCGACGGCCCGGAGGCAGTGGCGGCGGAGGTCGTCGAGGTCGTAGTTGAGCCAGCCCACCATGGCATAGGCAGGCAGGCGGTCACGCTGCGCGCCCCACAACTGGTAGCAGGGCACGCCGTGCGCCTTGCCGACGAGGTCCCACAGGGCGGTGTCAACCGCCGAAATAGCGAAGCGGGTCAATCCCCCGTGGCCGAAGTACTCGGTCTCGACCTTGAGGTCCTCGATCAGCCCGGGGACGTTGCCGGCGTCGCGTCCTATCAGGACGGGAGCGATCACATTCTCGAGCAGGGCTGCGAGCACACCGGGGGCTCCGTCGACTCGACCGAAAGAGGCCGAGCCCAGGCCCTCCAGGCCGTTGTCGGCCACGATCGTCACCTGGGCGGACCCGCCGCCAGAGAGCGTCTGCAGAGCGTCCCTCACGGGGTGATCGTGCCTGCCCGGAGAGTAGCCGATACGCATCTCGTTGATCTTCACCGTCGCCTCCGGCGTAGAGCAGCACGGCTTCGACGTCCTTGTCCGAGTGCCGCCGCCTCGCCACGGCGGCCCACGCTTTTGGGGCGAGCCAATCGACGTTCTGACTCAGGCATCCGGCCGATCGCTGCCCTCGGCAGTGCGGCCGCTGAGGTCGGCCGTCAGCAGTTCCATCAGGTGACCATCGGGGTCCGGGAAATACACGCCCTTACCTCCAGAGCCCGAGCGGTAGATCTCTCCGGGCCGGCCTCCGCTGGGTTCGGCGTGGAAGGCGATACCGGTTGCCTTTATTCGGTCGAGTGCGGCGTCGAAGACATCGTCAGAGACCAGGAAGGCATAATGTCCCGGTAAGAAGGCCTGTTCACGCTTGGCGATTCCACGCGGCGGCCCGTGGGCTAGGTCCATGTAATCGAGCGTCACGCTATTTGAGAGCGCCAGCGACGCAAAACGGGCAACAGGCGGGCCGACCTCGAGACCCAAGATGCCCGCCAGGAAGGCCGCCGACTGCTGCTTGTCGCGGGCGGCGACGATCGTGTGGTTGAGCTCGACGGTCACTTTGGTCCCTCCTTGTCCGACAATTACCGAGCCGACGGCAATGTCGAGAGTGACGCCGCTCACCATCCCGCCTGGTCGGATGCCAAATACAATGCGACCCCGCCCACGTGCTTCGGGTGCGTTTGCCCAAATGGCGGTTTGGCGGCGACGACTGGCGCCCGCGGTCTCCCACGTGACGCCGGGTCGCCTCGATCGATCACTGGTCAATCATGCCTCGCGCTAGGAATTGCCGCCAACAAAAATGCTCATCGCATTTTCAGCACCGTAATTACCACGGTCAGTTCTACACTCCGTTGAGGCGGCCCAACCCCTTGACCCGTCCGGCCAGTTGCCGCTCCTCGCGCTACCCCGCGCCGCTTGCGTGGCCGCCGCAACCACCGCCGTCCTCACCTGGACCGAGAACGACGGCACCCCCGAACTGCCCGACCTCATTAAACATTACAAGCTTTCGACACGCTCGCTCACCTCGGCG
>DATJST010000558.1:0-6964 GCA_035503975.1 Acidimicrobiales bacterium
GTCGGCAGGTTGGTTGAGCACCGCGCCGCCGAGCGCGCTGACTGTCGCGGCCGAGGCGTCAACGTCGTCGCTTTGCCAGAACACCGACCAAGACGGTGCTTCTCCGGGGCCGAGCGACTCCACTTCGTCGCCGATCCCGGCGATTGGCCGGTTGTTGGCAGGATCCATATACCCGGCGTAATGATGACCGTCGACCTCCTCCTCGAGTGGGCCCCAGCCGAACACTTGGCGATAGAAGGCGACCTCTCCGTGGTAGTCGGGGACGTCGATCGCGATAAAGCTCGGGGTGCCGTGCTCGTGGAGCACGGTGAAGCCGGGGAAGCTGCCAGGCTGCCAGATGCCAGTTGCCGCGCCCGCGGGGTCGGCTATCACAGCTTGAGTGCCCAGGTCGTCGATCGTCATCGCCGGGAGATGCACCTGGGCACCGTGCGTTACCGCGAGCTCGAGGGTGCGCTCGATGTCCTCTGTCGCGAAGAAGGGCTTCCACGTGTTGTTGGCCCGCGCCTCGCCCATGTCGCCCATTGCCCCCGCGACCGGAGTGCCGGCGCGCGTGAACATGAAGTAGCCGCCGTGATCGGGGCTCGGCTCCCCTGCCTGCCAGCCGAACAGCTCGGCATAGAACTGGCGGCTCCCCTCGATGTCTGAGGTCCACAGGTCCACCCAGCACGGCGCCCCAGGCGGGGCGACAGGTCGGTTCGTCATCGCTGCTCCCTTCAGAGAGATCGTCCTGTTTGCTACCTAGACGGCAGGCGCCGCAGGATCTCATCGCCGCCCACGCCAGGCGTCGCTGCCGGCCCTGCCCGACAGGACCTCCGCTCGCACCCCCCACTCAACGCACAGCCTGAGCTAGGAGCGCGCCTCAGGTCAGCGCCAGCCTGACGGCATCAACAAGCCAGGCTTCGGCGGTACTGGAGCCGATGCCCGGGTTGATTTCGAAGCGGGCGGCCGCGATCGAATCGATGCGCCAGCCGGATTGGAACGCTGCGCGCAGCTCGTCTTCAGTGACCCGCCGGGGCCCCCAGTCGCCCGGCTGGCGGTCGCTGAAGCACATGAGGTGAAGACGGCCGCCCGGGCGGATGACGCTGTGCACAGCCGCGACGTACCTCTCGCGGGAGCTGTCGTCGAAGACGTGGAAGAGCCCGCTGTCAACGACCGTGTCGAACTGCTCGCCGATCGCCGACATGCGGAGCGCGTCAAACACCTCGAACCGGACCTTGACATGGCGTTCCGCGGCCTTGCGGCGAGCGGCCTCGATGGCGCGCGCCGAGATGTCGATGCCCACTGCGCTGGCGCCATGGCGAGCGGCCAGTATGGCGTGCTCTCCTGTACCGCAGCCAGCGTCGAGCAATGCGCCGGTGAGTGCTCCGGCCTGGGCGAGGTGGACGAACATGGGTTGCGGGCGGCCGATGTCCCAAGGGGGTGACGCGCCCGCGTAGGAGTCGTCCCAATTATGTTCGCCTGCCGTTGTCATGGCTCCATTCTGTCCACAGGGTGGCCCGTGAAATGGCGGAGCTCCAACGGCGGCGTGTTGTCCTCAGTGGACGCTTACGCTCCAAGCTATAGGCGCGTCGAGGCCATGTCGCCGCAACGCGAGTGAGACGGCCGGTGGCCGGGGAGCGCTCCGAAGCCATCAGCCTGAAAATGGAGGAACTGAAATGAACGAAAGCCTTTACGAGCATGCTGGCGGCCACGAGGCCCTGCACCGGCTGGAGGAGTTGTTCTACGACAAGGCCCTGGCGGACACAGTCTTGAGCCGCCTGTTCCGTGAACGAGTGCCCACCCACGTCGACCACCTAACTTGGTTCACGGCAGAGTCCTTCGGTGGTCCCGATCGTTTCACGAGGCGCCTCGGGTTCCAGCACCTCATCGACGTGCACCGCAATCTGAAGATCACCGATGAAGAGCGCGACCGTTTCGCCGCGCTCTACCTCGAGGCCCTGGATGAAGCCGGGCTCCCGGCGGACGATCGGTTCCGCCAGGCTGTACGCGAGCACGTCGAGTTTGGCACGCACGTCGCCCAACAGAACTCGTGGGCCGAGACAGATGGCGACCTCCACCCGGTTCGTGCCGTTCCTCGCTGGGAGTGGCCTTCGCTCGACGGCGAGAGCTGACGTGAACCGCGGGCGTAGCACGCGAGGCAGGTGGCGAGCGCGACAGGCCTGGTACCCCAATCAGAAAATCCTCAATCCCGCTGAGGCCCCGACGCGCTCACTGCCGGATAGGTATCCCCCCCAAGCCAACAACTGGCTATCTATCCCTAAAAATGTGAACATGTAAGCCACTGAAATGTTGTGACGGCTTGGTTGGTTGGTTGGTTGGTGGAGACGATGGGACTCGAACCCACGACCCCCTGCGTGCAAAGCAGGTGCTCTAGCCACTGAGCTACGTCCCCAGCCTGTCCTGGGAGGCTACCACGGATGCCCCGATTGCCAACCCGACGCCGGGCTGGACTTGGCAGCAACCGCCGAAGGCGCTAGCCGGTTGTGCAGGACAAGACGGGCACCTGCCCGCACGAGCGCGCAACCCAAAGCCTCTCGCGCCCACGTGATGACCAGCGCCCGACCCGAGGGCCCGCGACGGGCCTCGCGTCCCCGGCCAGTGGCGCCAGCGGAGCGGCGCGCTTCATCCAAGCGTTCGCGGGCCACAAGTTGGGCCACGTATGGGTTCGGCGTCATGGGGCTGATGGTAAAACATCAACCTTGCTTGAAGTCAAGGCCCCAATTGGCGCGGCGGCCCATGTCGCACGCTTGCCAGGCCCCGAGGGGCCGATCGCCGCGTTCACGACAGCGCATTCAGCCGCGATCTGGGCGCGAGAGGAGGAACTGGGCGTAATTTTCGCTTGTTCATCTACCGAAAACATGCCCAGAACCCGGTCTGCACCCAGAAGCCGACCGGTCCCCGCCCAAGAAACCCGTTCGGGCCGCGGAAGCCGACCGGGCCTCCGCAGATCCTGGCCTGCTCCCGAAAACCTGGCTGTACCCGAACTCTATTTGTGACCTGCGCCGTGCGCCGCCGCGCACAGTGGCGCCCTCAGCGCCACTGGATGCTGTTGACAAGCAAGTCCATCGCCCCACCGAGGGCAATGTCGAGGTTGAGGAAACTCGGGTGGTACAAGAAGGGCGAATGAGGGTACGACAGGTCGTCCGGACCTTCCACCCAGACCACGATCGGGACGCCATCGTGTATGGCGGCCATGACCAGCAGGCGGTAATGCTGCTGCGTCCCTCCCGAGCTGTTCACGTAGTCGTTGTACACCGCTCCGTACCCCGGTTGGTAGCCGACCAAGGCGTCGGAGAGCGGGTAGACCATGGCGGCATTCGGTGCGTAGCGCGAAACAACATTGTCGACAACCTGCTGGGCGGTGTCCCCACCGTTGGTCTGGTCCGAGACTTGCACCTCGCCGCCCCCGAGGCTGATCGAACCGTTCGGGCCGGAGATCGACGTTGACCGGAAGATGACGGTGAGCAAGCCCGGCGCCGTCTGGCCGAAACCCACGTTGCCGTTGTAGGCCCCGCTGACGAAAAGGGCGACCCTGAACTTGCCGTCGCCGCTGTCCCAAACTTGGACTGGCGGCCCAACGAGCGAGCCTGTCGCTGTCGCTGTCGCCGGCCCCGCCTGGTACCCGAAGACGGGCATATAGCCACCGCCCGTCGTACCGACCGCGCCGGGTGAGCTCCCCGGGACGAAGGCGTACCCGTCGCCCGCGGCGGTGCACACACCGTGCGGGCAGCGAGGTACCGGCGTCCGGTTGGGCTCCTTTGTCAAGGCGGTGAGCACTAAGGCCAAGGTGATTGCAGCCAGCCCGATCAGGAACACGACCAGCAAGAACATTTGGTGAGAGCGGTGAGTTCGCAGCATCGCCGTGCTGGCCATGGGGTAGCCGGCCCAGGGTGCGCCACCGCTGGCTGCGGGGTCGAGAGTCGGCCAGCCGTGACTGACGGCCGCCGCCTCCGGGCCACCACCGGCCGCCTCCGGTCCACCCTCTACCTCGGGACCACCCGGGACCTGCTCCGCGCCCGCCGCGCCCGCCGCGCCCGCGGCCCCCGCGGCCCCCGCTGCGTCCTCACCCATGGCCCCCTGGGAGGTACCGGCGGTGCTGTAGGCCCGGTGGCGTTTGCTGGTCGCCACCATGGCGACCCCGCATGAGGGGCAGAACGGCATCTGCGGCACCAGATGATGGCAATGCGGGCAGGCCGTGCTCGGTCCGATGGCCACGTCGTGTTGTTCGTGCAACAGGATGTGGTGGACCCCCACCCGCAGGACGATCAAAGCCGTTGCCGCCCCGGCTAAGTGGATGGCCAGGAGGGGAATGTCGGTGAGGCGGGCCTGGTCGGCGAACCCGAGGCCCACCTCGATGAGGAGCACGCACGCCAGGATGAGCAGGGGATTGGTGAGCCAGCGTCCGCTCGCGCCGACAGAGCCCCGCTCGGAGCGGCGCACCCACAGCGACGCCCCCAGTAGGCCGGTGGCGGCCGCGAACACGACAGGAGTGGCGACGCCGCTGACCAGCGCTTCGGTCAGGATGCTGGTAAATGGCCGTGACTGTTCGAGCCCGCCCGAGAGCCCCGACGCTAGCTCGGTGATGATGGCGGCGAAACTGAAACCGAGAGCCGAAGCCGCGCCCAGGGCAAAGCCGTCCAAGGACTCGCGGCGCCCACCGAAGGCGGGCATCAGCACCAAGACGATCACCAGTGGCACAAGCATCAGGGCCTGGCCCACCACTGGTACGAGTACCGCCGCTTCGACCACACGGGTACCGCCCAGGCTGGTCCCGAGCGTCGGCTGGAGGGCGTGCTGCACGACGGGCCCGCCGACGAGCGCCCACCCGAGGCCCAGAGCGGCGCCGACTAATAGTGTGATGGCCGCCAACCGGACGTGGCTGTCCTCGTAGACGTCGACCTCGTAGATGTAGAGCTGGAACAGCAAGGGGACGCCCATGGCGCTCAGGGCGATAACCGGAGCTTCGAGGTCGGTAGCCGAAAAAGCAATGAGGAGAGCCACCAACAAACCGAAACCCACCCGGAACGGCACGCTCGAGCGGTGCGACAAGTGCGGGAAGAGCGAGCTGGCTACTGAAAGCCGCAGGATCGGTTCCTCAGGGTAGGCCAGGAACGAGTGCGGCCGGCGTGCCGCCAGCTTGTCGTCTGGGTGGACCAGGTGGGCACCGCATACACCGCAGTAATTGCCAGCGGGCGTGGTGTTCGAGCAATGGGGGCACTGCAGGGTCGGCAACGGCGGGAGGCCACCGGCGGGCGGGATGGTTGTTTCAATGGGCGGGACGGTGGGTGGGACGATGGGCGGGACTGTTGTCGTCATCTGCCCGCCTCGTACGCGACCAGGTCGCGAGCCAAGTTGTAGACGTCCGGGCTCCCCAAGCCCGTGGACTGGTTGTAGCCTGCGCCGTTGCGCCAAATGTTGTTGCCCCCCGTGGGCACAGCGTGGAACGGCGGGTAAGCCTGCGGGTGGTCGGCCAGGTAATAGAGCGCAGGGTTAAGAAAGCCAGCGGGAGCTTCGCCCTTTTGGTGCAAGTACTCGTCTATTAGGGCGGTGAACGCGGCCCATACGGGCGTCGCCAGTGACGTCCCCCCACCGGTCGTCAGGTTGCCGCCGTTGTAGATGGTGTTGCCGGTGAGGGGGTCACCGATGGCAGAGACGTCGGGGACTTGGCGCCCGGCGCCTGCCGGCGTGGGCAGGCCTTGCCCGACCTGCCAGCTCGGCTGGGCGAGGACAGTAGAAATCCCTCCCGAGGTGCCTTGGCCCAGGACCGGGTAAAACCAGGCTGATTCGGCCCCGTAGCTGCCGGACGTAGTCACCGACAAAGTCGTGCCACCCACCCCCGTCACCGCGGGCAGGACCGCTGGGTTCCATACTCCTACGTCATCAGATGTCGGCGCGGTACCCCAATCGTTCTGGTCGACACACTCCAGCCCGGCGGTATCTCCCGAAGCTGCGAATATCGAAGTGCCTGTTTGCTCGCCCACCGTCGCGGCCCTGTTCTCCGCCGCAAGGTTCGCATAGCCAGAGGCCTTCTCGCACCCACCGATGCTCAACGTCCAGACCGAACCGGGGTAATGCTGTGCAACATAGCTAAAGGCGGTAACCAGCAGCTCTGGGTAAGTCGAGCTCGACGTGGCACCCCGGAACAGGTTGTAGTAGACGATCTTCGCCTCGGGTGCAATTTCCCTCACGGTTTCCAAGTCCATATCCGACTCCCCCATGGGCTTGCCCGCTTCGCCGCCGACAACGCTGAAGCCCCCTTGCGCTGTGAACGGGCGCAGATGGTAACGCGCCGTGAACGCGTTGAGGTCGCTTTGGATATAACCGTCGATCTCAAAGGCGACGACGGTTTCGCCGGCACCGGTGTAGCCCTGCTGGCGCAACGGTGTGGCGTCGTAGGCTCGCATGAGCGCCGTGGGGCTCAGGCCCCCGGGCTGCACGTAGGCGTCGGAGAAATCCTTGTAGTCGCTTATCCTTCCCACGGCGGCCACAACTCCGCGCAGCGCTGAGGGTACCATGGCCTGCCGCGTGGCCGCATAAAATCGCTGGCCCGTGGGCGAAGTATAATCGTCGATCTTCACCCCCAAGGCAGCCCCCAGTCGGGCCGGTGGGCCCGAAATAACGGCTACGGACTTGCCGGCATACCATTGCACTTGGAGGTGCTGGCGTTGCGCCCACACCGACAGTACGGCGCTATCATGCGCAGCGCCCAGGTCGAATATCACGCTACTTTGACGCGCCTGTGACGGCCCCAAGTCGTTGCTGCTCGAGAGCAGTGTCGACCACCATGCCAGCGCGTTCTGCCCTCCCACCCGCGTGCCGCCGGGAGCGGTCCGGACAGCGTGCTGCGCGGCCGGCCCTTCTGCCCTTCCGGCTAGGTTGGCCTGGCACGAGGCGGCCAGGGCGCACGATAAGACAGCGGCACCGGCGACCATATGACCGCGAAGGCCATTGAGCGTGCCGCGCC
>DATJST010000559.1:0-24862 GCA_035503975.1 Acidimicrobiales bacterium
CCTCTTCCCGGTCGTCATCGGGGCCGGGTGGCCCCAGGGGCTGGTCCATAGTCCTCAATCGAGGTTACAGACGTACCCCGGTGCCCTGACATCGGGCCCGTGGCAGCACTTTTCCCGCAGCACACCCACCAGGGCGTAGGATAACGAGGTGATCGTGCCTCCCCCGGGTGACGACTGGGTGGCGGTTACGAGCGAGTGCTTGTCGTTCGGCCCCGTCGCCGATTGGGCGGTGGTGCCGGGGTGCGGCGCCGTGGTCGTGTTCGCCGGTACGGTGCGCGACCATGCCGAGGGCCGTCCCGGGGTCGTGAGCCTGGAGTACGAGGCGTACGAGGCGGGGGCGCTGTCCGCTCTGGGTGATATCGTCTGCGAGCTGCGCCACACCTGGCCGGTGCTCGGCCGGGTCGCCCTCGTGCACCGGACCGGCTTGCTCTCTCCCGAGGAAATATCGGTCGTGGTCGCCGTCTCTGCACCTCACCGTCCCGAGGCGTTCGACGCCGCCCGCTGCGGTATCGACGCGCTCAAACAGCGCGCCCCCATTTGGAAACGTGAAACCTGGGAGAATGGTCGGGCGTGGGGAGACGCGCCCCGCCACGCCGGCCCAGGTGCGAGCCCGGGACAAATTCGGTCACCTAAGCTTGTTGTGGGATGAAACTGGGGATGCATGTGATCCTGGCGGTCGCCAAGGCGACGAGCCCCCCAGTGCAGTGGTGGACGCTGGCGTGGGTCGCGGGAGCGGCCATCGCCGCCACTCTGATAATCACCCTGATCGTCCTCGTTTCGCGCCGGCCCAAGTCCATGGAAGACGGCATGGCCGAGTTTTCCCGCTCACTGCAGGCAGTGGCCCCTACGCACCGGTCAGCGACCCGCGCGACCGGTGAGGTCAGGTCCACGGCCGCGAGCAGGCCCGAACTGCGGTCAGTGCGGGCTTTGAGGGGAGAGAGCGAAACTGTCTAGGGACCTCGCCATCGACCTCGGTACGGCCAATACGCTCGTGTACGCCAAAGGGCGCGGCATAGTCCTCAACGAGCCGACCGTCATCGCCTTGGACAGCCGCACAAATACGGTCCTCAACATGGGTCGCGAAGCGTGGCAGATGATCGGTCGCACGCCGGGCTACATAGTCGCCGTGCGGCCGCTGCGCAAAGGCGCCATAACCGACTTCGACATCACACAACGCATGATCGAGCTATTGCTCAAGCGGGCCGGCATCTCGCGCTTTGGGCGGCCGCGGGTACTGATATGTGTGCCGTCTGCGATCACTGCGGTCGAGCGGCGCGCCGTCGAAGAGGCGGCTCGCGCCGCTGGTGCCAACAGCGTGAGCCTTATCGAGCAGCCGACCGCCGCGGCCATCGGCGCCGGCCTGCCCATACACCAACCGCTCGGCAATATGGTGTGCGACATGGGCGGTGGGACCACCGAGACTGCTGTGATCTCATTGGGCGGCGTCGTCGCCCTCGAAGCCATCAGAGTCGGCAGTTTCGACATCGATGCCACCATCCAGGCCTACGTGCGGCGCGAGTACGGGATAGCGATCGGCGAGCGGACTGCCGAAGAGATCAAGGTGGCGATCGGCTCGGCCTGGCCGATGGACGATGGCTTGAAGGCTGAAGTCCGCGGCCGCGACTTGATGAGCGGTTTGCCCAAGACGGTGATCCTCGCCCCCGAGGAGGTCCGCGAAGCGATCGAAGAGCAGGTCGGCGCCGTCGTTGACGCCGTGTTGCGCTGCCTCGGGGCCGCGCCTCCCGAGTTGTCGCAAGACCTGCTCAGCCAAGGCCTGCATCTCGTGGGCGGAGGCGGCATGCTGAAGGGCCTCGACCGGCGGCTGTCGGAAGAGACCGGCCTACCGGTTCATCTTGTCGACGCGCCGCTCGAATGCGTGGTCATGGGCGCGGGCCGGTGCATCGAGAACTTCGATGCCGTCCACGATCTCCTTATGAGCTGAGCCTCCTTATGAGCCGAGCGGGCGGCCCCGCTCCCCGAGAAGGTCCTCCGCCACTTGGCGCACCTGCCAATCAGGGTCACGCGCGGCTGCCCTCAAAGCCCGAACGACCTCGTCGCCCTCGAAGGCTGCGAGCGCGACGACGGCACGCCGGCGGACTGCGGGCTTGTCCGACAGGGCGCCGAGCACTGCTGCCAAGCCGCCCGGCGCGCCGACCGAGCCGAGAGCAGCCACAGCCGCTTCGCGGCAAAGGGGATCCCTGTGCCCAGCGGCAACAGCCGTGAGCGCCGCCACCGCCACGTCTCTGTCAGGCACCGGTAGACCGGAGGGCAGTGCTGCGTCGTCGCACTGGTCGGACGAGTAGCCCACCTCGCCGAGCGCATGGCAGGCGGCTTCGACGACTTCGGGAGCGGGGTCATGGGTAGCCCGGGCCAACGCGCCGACCAACTCGGCGGAGGGTACTGGCAGGGACGCATGCTGACGACCGGCGAGGTCACAGCCCCGGCGCCGGACCATCACCTCCGGGTCCGAAAGGGCGCCGGCAACGTCGTCCCCACCGAGAGCACCCATGCGGGCGAGTGCACTCAAGCCAGCCGCCCGGACCTCGGGCGCAGGGTCCGCCTGCGCGGCGCGGGCCGCGGCCTCGTCACCCGAGTAGCCGGCGAAGGTGGCCGCCCTCCGCCGATGGCTCAGGTCAGGTCCCACTGCCGAAGGCGCGCAGCAGCTCGCGGATGCCGTAACCCACGCTTACTGCCAGCGCGGCTGCCACCGAGGCACCAAGAACGAGGCTCAGCAGAGCGAGCACTACCGCGGACCGCGCCCTTGTCAGCGGGGCAATCTTGACGCCAAAGCGCGGACCTGCCCAAACCTCTCTCGGCTTGCTGCGGGCCATCAAGGTGCAGGGCCTACACCCGCGCTCGCAGGCGCTCGGGAGCGCGCTTGCCCCAACGCAGCCGTCGCATGGCAACCTGGGTAGAGCATGCCAGGTGATCGAGCATGGGAACGGCTGCCCACTGAGCCATGAACTGCATCCAGCTGACTGTACCGCCGATCGTGCCGGCTGCCGCCGGAGCGCGCCGGCGTGCGACGAGCCTTGGTGAACCTTGGTGAGCACACCGATATGGCCAGAGCACGCCGCCGGTGGCGCGCCCGAGGGCGGCGTGGCCGGCGGGTACCCGCCCGGGACCGCCGGTGGCGCGCCCGAGGGCGGCGTGGCCGGCGGGCTTTGGTACCCCGATGGGGGCTCAGGTGGGAGCGGAGCCCCTTATGGCCCGGGTACAGCCAGCGCGAGCTCGTCCTTGCCACAGAGGCGCTGGCCGGTCGGGGTCTTGGTGTTGGCCCTCGTCCTAGCGCTGGTCGTCGGGGTACCAAGCATCGTGGCGGCCCATTATGCCAAGGGGTATTTCTTGTTCTCGCCGGGGACCGCTCCCCTGATCACAACCAGCGACAAATGCAAGCCGTCATCCGAAGGGGAACTTAGCCTGCCCGACGGCACCCCTTGCGTACGCCTACTCGTACCGAAAGCCAAAGCACGTGCCGTCCACGGCCGACTACTCATGGTCGACGTCGAAGAGAGCCAGGCCACGGCGCTCGACTGGGCTGAAGACGAGCTCGGCTTGCTCGGGAAGGACCGTCAGCTCGTACCGATCGCCGCCTACGCGGGGACAACCCCGACGTCGGAGCTCGGGTGCCAGGACAACCAGGAGATGGCCGACGCCAACCAGGATGCGGCCATTGCCGCCCTGTCCAGCCTGCACTACCACGTGACCGAGGTGCCCTTGGGAGCACAAGTCGTCTCGGTGTACGCCTCCACGCCCGCCTGGGATGCCGGCATAAAGTGCAACGACCTGATCGTCGGGGTCAATGGCCGTACCGTCCGGGGCCCCCAGGACCTGGCCAATGCCCTGAAAGCCGATCCCCCAGGTACTCAGGTAACCCTCACCGATGACCCCGCCAGCGGCGGCCGCCCACGCCGCGTCAGGGTAACGCTCGCGAAGCCTCCCGCGAGTGTTGTCGCACAGGGCTTCCGCAACCGCGCCTATCTCGGTATCGAGGACGAAGCTCGGGTCAAGGTCGAGCTACCCTTCGCGGTCTCGATCAATGCCGGCAACATCGGAGGGCCCTCGGCCGGTCTGGCTTTCACTCTGGCCATCCTCGACGCCTTGTCCAACGGCAAGCTGACAGGTGGCCATACCGTCGCCGCTACCGGCACGATCAACCCGGACGGCCAAGTGGGCGACGTCGGCGGCGTCCAAGAAAAGACGGTCGCAGTCGAAAAGGCGGGGGCGCAAGTGTTCTTCGTGCCGTCGGTGGAGTACACCACAGCGGAAAGCGTGGCTAACGGCACCCTCGACATCGTGCCCGTCACGACGCTGCAGCAGGTTATCTCGGTCCTCCATACCCGGTTCGGGGGTAGCTTGCCCTCCACCACTGGCTAGTGCCCCCAACGGGGCCAGACGAATGTGCCGGGGGGCGCACCATATGCGGCTAATGGTGACTATCAGGACATAACAAACCAGAAGCATTCAACCGCCGGCAGGTGGGCGGACCTAGGCTCTTGGGTTATGCCTACGGACCGCATCCACCCTCGCCGTGGTGACGCGCCCGACATGTCGGCGGACATGATCGCCGGCCGCCGCTTCGCGCAGAGTTGGCGTGGCTATGACGCCGATGAGGTCGGCCAGTTCTTGGCCCAGGTTGCCGCGCAGGTCCGGGCCCTGCGCGAAAAGGTCGAGCAATCCGATGCCGCTCGCCGAGAGGCCGAAAAACGCGCCTCGCACCCCGAGATTGACGAAGCCACCTTAATGGCGGCAGTCGGCGAGCAGACAGCGACGATATTGCGCGCCGCGCGGGCGGCAGCGGCCGAGATCACGGCGAAAGCCCGCGCAGAAGCAGACGCGATCGCGACTGCAGCCGATGCCAGGGCGACGGAGGTGCTGACCGAAGCCGAAGCCGTACTGGCTCGACGGGCGCAGGAGGCGGACGCGACAGCTGCAGAGATCGTCGCGCGGGCGACGTCCGACGCTGAAAAGTCCCGTGGCATGGCGCAAGAGCAGGCTCAGAGCATTGTTGAAGCGGCTAACAAGCAGGGCGAGGAGACAGTTCGCTCGGCTCAGCTGTTGCGCGAGAAGATCCTCACCGACCTGGCCCGGCGCCGCAAGCTCGGGACAGTACAGGTCGAGCAGCTGCGCGCAGGCCGCGAGCGCTTGCTGGACGCCTACATGGTTGTCAGGCGTACTCTCGACGAGGTCACCGACGAGCTGCAGCGCGCCGAAGCCGAAGCGCGTGCCGCGGCTGAGGCCGCCGGCCGCCAGCATGCGCCGGGATTAGAGGAGCTGGTCGACTTGCGCGCCGATGAGGCTTGGCGCGCCGCTGCGGCGAGCGAAGCCCGCCCGCTCCCAGAAGGCGCAACCGATGGGGCCGGTGAGGCAGGCACCACCACCAGCACCAGCGCCACCACCGGCACGGGCGCCGCGGCCCCGCCCGACCCGGCGCCGCCCAGGCCGCTGGTCACGACCACTGCGCCTGCGGAGAGTGGCGAGCAGCCCGACCAAAAGGCGGTGCCGCCGAAGCTCGGACCGCCTGCGCCCTTGCCAACACCGAGCGCCCCGGCAACCAATGGCGAGCGTGCGCGCCCGGCAGGCTCAACCGGGGCGATCATGAGCCCGGCCGGAGGGAGGGACGTAGTCAGTCGGTCTGATGCCATAGAGAGCGTGCGCATCGTCCGCGCCGAGCCCGCGGATCCTGCCACGGTCCCTGCCGCTCTCCCTGCCACAGGCCCTGGCACTGGTCCTGGCACTGCGCACGATGTCGTGGACCGTGTCCCAGAGGGCGCCCAAGATGACGTGGAGGGGCTGTTCGCGCGGATCCGTGCGAGCCGGGCGGAGGCGACCGAGAGCGCCCGCAGAGCCCTCCACCAGGGGGCCCCCCAGCTCGCCCGGGCCCCATCCGATGAACAGGGCCCGTCTGCGCCCCCTTCCCCGCTCGAGGAGTACTTCGAGCGCCGCGAGCAGGTCCTTTCCCGGCTGGAGAGCTTGCTCGGCCGCAAGCTCAAGCGCGCCCTGCAGGATGAGCAAAATTCGTTGCTTGACCGGCTACGCAACCTAAAAGGCCCGCTCAAGCCGGCTGACGTGCTGCCCAACGTGGAGGAACAACCCGACCGTTTCGTCGAGGCGGGCCGCGCCGTGCTCGCCGAGGCCGTTCAGGCCGGACGGCACTTGGTGGCCAGCATGTTCGGCGGCTCAGCCCAGCCGGGGCCTCGGCCCGAAGTCGTGGACGGCCTGGCCGAGGAGCTGGGCCGGGCCATCGCCGACCCCCTTAGGCAGCGGCTCGAACAAGCCCTTCGAGCCACCGGAGACGACCCGGGGGAACTGGCCGAGGCGCTTGGCCCCCCGTACCGGGAATGGAAGACGCAGCGCATCGAGGCCGAGGCGCGCGACCAGGTGAGCGCGGCCTTCGCGCACGGTGCCTTCCTTGCCTTGCCGGCTGGCTCACCGCTGGCCTGGGTGGCGGCACCCGGGGAGAGCGCTTGTCCCGACTGCGAAGACAACGCTCTCGCCCGTGGGCAAGTCAAGGGCGAAAGCTGGCCCACAGGCCAACTGCACCCGCCTGCGCACCCAGGCTGCGGCTGCGCCCTGGTCCCGGCCAGCTCGCTGGCAAGCGCCGGTGTCGCCGCTCCGACTGGGCGAACGGCTCCCGCGCCCTGAGCACTGCTCGAAGCGGTGAGTTCCAGGCACATGTGCGCGCTTGTGCCGGCGAGCGGACCGCTCTCCCTGCGGGGCCGCGTGGCGCCTGTCGACACCTAGGCGCGACGTCGTCCATATAGGCTCCGACTTGCCCATGCGCGCTCCGTCCGACATACCGCGCCGCCTCTCACTGGCCAACCGCCGTACCCGATGGGCTCTGGTCATCGCGGTCGTCGCCCTGATCGTCCTGTTCGCCATGGCCCAGCGCCTGGCCCAGTTTTATACCGACTACCTGTGGTTCCGTTCGGTCAATTTCAGCTCCGTGTGGGCCAAGACCATTACCGTGCAGATCGGCTTGGGTGCGACGTTCACCGTCGCCTTCTTCGCCTTGTTGTTCGGCAACCTGTGGTTGGCCGACCGCTTGGCCCCCGCCGGGGCTACGCTCGCACCCCCCGACGAGCTGGTGTCGCGCTGGCAAGAGATCAGCTCGGGCCGCACCCATTGGGTACGGCTGGCCCTCGCCGCCAGCTTCGCACTTATAGGGGGCTTGAGCGCGCACAGCCAATGGGGTAATTGGCTGCTCTTCTCCAATGCCCAACCCTTCAGTTCTGCCACAGCACCCTGGAACGGGCTCGACCCGTTGAACCATTGGAACGACAGCTTCTACGTCTTCAAGCTGCCATTTCTCAATTGGCTGGTCGGATGGGCCTTTTCCGCCCTCGTCGTGACCTTGCTGCTGTGCCTCGTCGAGCACTACCTCAACGGGGGGATAAGGCCGCACTCGTCGATGCAGCGGGTGAGCCGACAGGTGAAGGCTCACCTGTCGGTCCTGCTGGCCGCGCTGGCGCTGGTTGAGGGGGCCAACTACTACCTGCAAAGGCTGGCGTTGGTGCTGTCCACCAAGTACCCGATCCTGGACGGCGCCACCTACACAGATGTCCATGCCTCCCGGCCGGCGTTGCTCTTGCTCATCGCGATCTCTGTGATCGCCGCCGGCCTTTTCCTTTACAACGTGCGCCAGCAGGGGTGGCTACTCCCGGCCGTTGCCGTTGCCCTGTGGTTCCTGGTTTGGGTCATCGTTGCAAATATCTACCCGGCCATCATCCAAGACCTGGTCGTCAAACCGGCGGAGAGCACAAAGGAAGCGCCCTACCTGACCGAGAACATAAAGGCGACGACCTGGGGTTACGGCCTGCAGAACGTCCAGACGCACCGCTTCCAAGGCAACTCCCTGATCACCCCGTCCGAGATATCGGGCAAGGCACCCGACGCCGTCGTCAACCGCCAGACGCTGTCCAACGTCCCGCTGCTCGACGTGGACGTCAGCGGGATGAACTCGGTGTTCAACAAGGAGCAAGGCTTCTGGGGTTACTACACCATGAGCGGGCCGAGCACCGACCGCTACGACCTGCCGACTGGCACCGACGGGAAAAACAGCGAGACCCAGGTCCTTATTTCGGCGCGCCAGCTAAACTCGGGCGGGGCACCCAGTAGCTGGGTCAACCAGTCGCTCGTGTACACACACGGCTATGGAGCGGTCGTTACCCCTGTCAACCAGTCCGGTATCCAGTCCGGGGGGACACCGAACTATACGTTGCAAGGCCTGCCGCCATCGGGTACTCCAACGATCAGCCAGCCCCGCATCTATTTCGATAACAGCTCCGGTGCAGCAAGCAGCTATGTCATCGCCGGCTCGGACCAGCCGGAACTGGACTACGAGGCACCGACGACCTTCGCCGAGAAGACGACGCACTACAGCGGCACCGGTGGCGTAGCCATGGGCGGGTTCCTCCGCCGGCTCGCCTACGCGGTGAGCTTCAGTTCTCCGAACATCATCCTCTCGAGCGACATCGAGTCCTCGTCGCGCATCCTGTACTACCGCAACGTCGTCCAGAGGCTGGAAAAGGTGGCGCCCTTCTTGGCGTACGACAGCGACCCGTACCCGGTGATCACCAACGGGAGCCTGTACTGGGTGGTTGACGCTTACACCACGAGCAACAATTTCCCCTACTCGGAGCAAGCAGGTGCAAGCGCCGACTTCAGCCGTCTGCCCGGCCCGTCATATGGTTCCGATAGCCTCTCCGAGCTATCGTTCAATTACGTCCGCAATTCTGTGAAGGCCGTGGTCGATGCGTACACGGGCCAGATGTGGTTCTTTGTCATGAACCAGCCCGACCCCATAATCGCGACTTACGAGCAGGCATTCCCCCAGCTGTTCACTCCCGTCGACGACGCGGAGAAGGACATCCCGGGCATTACCGCACACTGGCGTTACCCAGAAGACATTTTCACCGTACAGACCAACATGTACTCCATCTACCATCAAACAAACACAACCGTCTTTTACCAGAACTCACAGGCTTGGGCCATCGCTCAGAACCCGGCTGCCGGGGGTGTGACAGCGGCCACCACGACGGTACCGGGGCCGCTCGGCGTGCCCGCGGTGTCACCCCCGCCCCCCGACGTCATGCCTGAGTACGAACTGCTTGCACTGCCAGGAGACCCCAACCAGTCGTTCGTGCTCATGCAACCGTTCCAGCCGGCTTCGAGCAGCGGCCAGAAGCAAAACCTGACCGCGTTTATGACAGCGTCATCTGACCCCTCCGATTACGGCAACTTAGACGTCTACACGATCCCGGGCGGCACGTCGGTCGAAGGCCCGTACCAGGTGACCTCGGCTATCGAGCAGAAGCCTTCCATATCGAGCGAGCTAACTCTGTTGGGCCAAAAAGGGTCCCGAGTGGTGCTCGGCGATGTGATGCTTACTCCGATCGGTCAGTCCCTTATCTACACCGAGCCGCTTTATGTCGAGCAAGAGTCCAACCAGCTGCCCAGGCTCGCCGACGTGATCGTCGTCTACGGCTCCAGCGCATTCGACTCGGGCACGAGCACAAACGACCCAACTCTGGCGGCAGCTCTGTGCCAGGTCACCAATCCCGACGGCAGCCACCCCTTCGCAAGCTACTGCGCGCATGCTCCCTCTACGACCACGACCACGACCGTACCGAGCCGGGGCCACCACCCGCCTACCACTACGAGCACTACCACCACGGTGCCGCCTGCCACAACGACCACCGTGCCGAGCACGCCCGGAACGGCCCGCAGCGCCGCCCAGGACCTGGCCATCGCCGAGCAGTACTTCGCCGACGCCAACCGAGCTCTCAAAGAAGAGGACCTGGCAACCTACCAGAACGACATTCGCGCCGCCGAGGCCGAGGTGGGCTTGGCGCTCGAGAGCCTGGAGGCTCACAAGGCGACCACAACGTCGCTGCCCGCGAAGTCCGGTACGAAGTCCTCGACGACTACGTCGGCGCCGACCAAGACGACGACGACCCCGGCATCCACCACTGCAACACAGACGACAACCACGACCACGGCGACCACGACCACGGCGACCAGCGGCTGACCGCCCCTGCTCGACAACGCCACGGGGCTATATGCCCGATTGGTCCCCCACCGCGCAGTTGGGCGCGAGCCCTTAGTTATCGCGGCCCCGGCCGCCAGCGGGCCGGCGGTAACCGGCTATATGGCCGGGGACAGCCATCCCCCCAGGCAAGGCAGCGTCTGGTACGGGCGCTCCCGGCACCCACGAAAAGGGCAGTTCGCCAGCCCAGATCCCGTCCAGCTCCAGGTCTTCGGGGTCGTCCTTCGGGCCACCCGCACGTACCTTGGCCGAGGCTTCGGCGATCTCGACCCTGATGACTCGGGTGGCGCGGATTTCAGATGCATTCGGTGGGCGTGTGGCGGCGGTACGGCCCGGGACAACGTGCTCGACGAAGGCGAGCAATGCTCGGTTCTTTTCGTCCTGCCCGATGACTTCGGCCGCGGGGCCGAACACGACCACCGAGCGATAATTGATGGAGTGATGGAACGCCGAGCGGGCCAGGACCAAGCCGTCGACCAACGTCACCGCCACGCAGACCATTTCGGACTGGACGGCTGCGGCTAGGGCGGCGTTTCCCACGGCGCCGTGCAGGTAAAGGGCATCCCCGACGCGGGCGTAAGCAGTCGGGAGCACGCGCGGTTCTCCTCCGGCGCATGTCCCGAGGTGGCAGACAAACCCCTCGTCCAGAATGGCGTACACCGATTCGCGGTCGTAGCGGGCGCGTTCAGGCAAACGCCGCACCCTGGCCCGCTCGCTCGGCGAGGACGAATTACCCGCTGACAACGCTGTCCTCAGCCGGCCCGCGTTCCACGATCTCGCCAGCGTACATGACCAAGATTTTGGCCGCGACGTACCACGCCGGCCCCCCACGGTCGGGCGCCTTCCCTGACGCCGGGGGTCACCAGGTCGCCATCACGCAAGGTGCACCCTTCGCGCGACTTAGCTCTCTTAGAGTGGTAGTAGCCTCTACTCGCGTGTCTTCGGCGCCCCAGCGGCCGAGTTCAACGGAGCGTCCTATCAGAACACGGTGATCCCCACTACGCCCGTCACCGAGGAGCCACCGTTCCTGTACCAGGATCCCCTCGGCCACTGGCCCTGCGGCGACGAACGTCACGGGCCCGACTGTCCAGCCCGAGGACTTAGCTAGCTTCTCCTAGCTCGTAGTCAGCGGGTAACCGCGTTGGGTCTCGGGCCCTAAATTCCAGACCGGGGCGGGACCGCCCCGGTCTGAGGCGCGCTCGGCCCCGGCCAGACCTGCCACGATTTGCCCTAGAATGGTGCGGCAGGTCACTTTACGTGGCGGAGGAGCCGCGCTAACGCCTAATATTGACGCAGCCGGCGGGCTCGCTTACCAGCCGCCCTAAGGAACGTGGGTACCCCGGATGGCCTTCTTCTCGCATAGGTGTGACCGGAGGCTCACCCTTCTGAGCGCGGCGTTGAGCCTGGTCGCTCTGGCGCCAGTCACGCTGGCGCCAGTCACGTTGGCGGCGGCCGCCGGCGCGAGCCCCCGCCGCGCCCTTGCCGACCCGTCCGGGGCGGCCGCCACTACGACCACGTTGCCAGCGCCGGAGCCGTCGTCGACGACGTCACTGCCCACTTCCTCCTCGTCTTTACCCTCGTCCTCCTCGTCCTCCACGTCCTCCACGTCCTCCACGTCCACGTCGACGTCGACGTCGACGTCGCCGGCAGCCACTACCACCAGCACGACCACCACAGTCCCGGCTGAGTCCACGGTCACCACGCCGACATCGACCACCGCAACTACCACCGAAAGCCCCACCACCACCGTTACGACCGGGACCTCCCCCAGCCGCTCGGTGACGACCGGGACCTCCCCCAGCCGCTCGGTGACGACGCCAGGCACCGCCAGCACCGTGCCGACTGCAACGACCTCCACTTCCGCGCCTCCGACGAGCCAGGCTACGCTCCCGCCGGCAACGCTCGGGCGCTCCACGACCACGCCATCGAGGTCGGTGGCCACCACGACCACCGCTACGTCGACCTTGCCGCCCTCGTCGGCCAGCTCGACGCCACGTACTGCTGCGACCTCCACGACAACTCCGCCGGTGACGGCGCCATCGGGGCCGACCTCAACCCACGGGACAACAACTCAGGGTAACTCGGCGCAGAACAAGACCCGGACTACGACTGCCTTGCCGGCAGCGACCACGTCTCCGGCAACGACCACAACCACTGCGGCCCTGTCCACGACCACGGCCCGAACGTCGAGCACCACCCAGGCCCGCCACCGCACCACCAGCACCTCAGGGCCCGTGTCGTCACTGCCGGCAACGACGGCGACCACCCAGCTCCCAGTGACGGTTGCGCCGGTCACGACGCGGCCGGCGCCGGCGGTGATGGTGGCGACGCCGGCCTTGTCCGCCCCGGCCAAGGCTGTCGCCGGCCAGCACGTCAACCTTTCAGGTGTTGGGTTCCGCGCTGGTGCCAAGATCAAGATCGTGCTGGCGGCGCCGCGGCCGGTCGTCGTCGGCTCGGTACAGGCCAAGTCGGACGGGACCTTCAAGGCCTCCGTTGTCGTGCCTCGCCATGTCCAGCCCGGGAAAGGCAGGGTGCAAGTTGTGGGCGCTGCGCCCACCGGTCACCTGATGTCCTTGGCTGCGCCTGTGGTCATCTTGTCCGATCACCCCGCGGCTGTCGTCGCTGCCCCCGGACCGAGCGTGGCCGCGCCCGTCCTGCTCACGGTCGCCGTCGTGCTCCCTTTGGTTACCTGGCTGTTACTGGAGCTGCTGGGCTCACGTAGTAGACGCCTCATTCGTCGCCCCGGCCAACGCTAGGTCTGGCTCCTCCGGAGCCCCAACTACGGCGGCAACCCCCAACCGCGCGCGATCATGTTCGTATGGGCGTACGCCAGGACTGCCGCCACTACCTGCGCCGGACAACTCATGGCGGCGAGGTGATGCAGCGCTGCCGGCTCGGGATGGCCGAGGAGGCCGACTTCGCCTGCCCCGACGGTTGCCTGTTCTTTGAGGGCAGGGTCCTGTCGACGGCCGGCTGGGCGACCGAAGGCGAGCAAAACCTCGCCAACACCGCCTGGGGACTGGCTGGTCTGCAACCACCTAAGGGCGCGCCACCCAACCGGACCGGCCGGGGGCGCAAGAAGGGCCGCCGGGACCGCTGAACTGCTGGGACCGCTGAACTGCTGGGACCGCTGAACTGCTGGGACCGCTGAACCGCCTTACCGCTGCCCGGCCGCCCGTTGCTCGTGCTGGCCTATTTGCCCGTCCTGGCCTAGTTGCCGTGGTGGCCCACTTGGCGTGCTCGCCCATTTGCCTGTGCTGGCCCAACTCGCGGGGCGAGTCAAGGGACGGCGTTGGCTCCAGCAGACATGGCATGGTCATGGCGCGCCCGCCGAGGTGCGGGCAAACCGAACGCGCCGTGTACTTCGCCGACGAGGTCAGGCGGGAAAGGAGGGCCCCAAGGCACGCGCACCTGGTACACGGGGACGGAGGCAGCTACATCGGCCATGAAGCGGAACTGGGCGGCCTGCGCCCGTGCCTCCCGCCAGCCGAGCAACCGCGGGTATGACAACAATGCTGTGCATGCTTGCAACGGGGCCAGGCGGGTGACCACTGGTTTATCCGCGGTGCGGTCGGGCAGCGGGACCACGACCGCCTCCAACGGCGCCAGCTCGGTCGCCGACTGGGTGAACTCGACGGCGGTCCGCCCATCACCGGTTTGGCTGCTCCCTGCCTCGCCGTCGAACCAGTCAGCCAGTTCCCGCACGGCTGGCCGCAGGCGCAACTGGCGCGGGCCAAGGTAGCAGCGAGGGCTCGCGCCCGGCGTAAGCCGCAAGACGTCGTCAGTCACCAATATGGCGCCAGAGGCGCACCACAAAGTGGCCATGGTCGACTTACCCATGCCCGAGCGCCCCACGAAAGCCACGACACCGTCGCCGACGTTTACGGCGCTGGCGTGCAACAGGGGCTGAAAAGACATGACAAGTACGAACGACGGTAGGGCACCGGCGGCGAACACGGGCATAAGCGCGTTGCGGCCGCCGCGATCGAGCCGGACCTCGGCTTGGGCCAGGTCAGGGCTGACGACGAAGTCACAGACGCGAGCAAAGCGCAAGATGAAAGAGCCGTCCTCGGAACGTACGAACGCGTACCACTCGTGCTCGGTCAGACGGTACTCGGCGATCAATTCTCCTGGTGGTGCCGCGTCCGGCAACTCGACGTCGTCACCCATGAATATCTCGAGGTCAGGCCGGCCCTCCCCCGCTGCCGGCACGGCACGGCCCGGCAATGGTATGGCTGAGCGGATGCGCAGGCCGTACAACACGACGTCTGAGCTCATGTACAACTAAGAGGGGTCACCGGGCCGTCACGGACCTGCTTTTATGCTGGTCTTCTCGGCCGCTGATCGAGCCTCGCAGTCGACAGCCTGCGGCTCTGCGCGGCTGAGCCAGGCGGCGTGCAGCAACATGCTGGACAAGGCCGATGGGACCTCCGAGAGCCACTCCTGGCGGAGGCGGACAGGGTCCACCAGGTCTGCCATCGGCTCCCGAACCGTCCTACTCCTGAGCGAACTGATGGGTGGCCCGGCCCATAAGCGCGCGGTTGAAGTGCGCCTTGCTTGAACGCTCGAGGACCTCGCGCGGGTGGCCACGAGGCACGGCGATCCTTGACGGCGGGGGCCCACGCAAAGCGTTCGGGCCGGAGGCGGCCGGTGCCGACCGAGCGTCGTCAGCACCTGAAGGGACCGGCTGGGTCGGGCGTGCACCCCTAGCCCTCGACCAGGCCGCCTCCGAGCCAGTCCACCTTGATGCCGAGCGACGTTACCCAGGCCACACCGGCATCGATGCCCTCAGTGGTCCCGTCGAGCTCGCAAATGAGCCACCCGGTGTGCTCTTCGACATTGGCCCGCCGGATGCTGGCAATCACGCCGTAATCAAGCGCCAAACGCGCGATGACCGGCTCGGCGACGAGCTCTTCGGGAAAGGTCAACCGAGCCCGCACGGGTTTGGTTGTCATCGCGCCACCTCCTACCGGGCACTTTGCGGAGCCATCACCGGCCGGCCCCGTCCAGCGTCGGGGGCGGCATTGGCCGGCATGGGGGCAACCATAACGAGCCCGTCGTTGAGGTTGCCAGAGCGCAGACCCTCGAGGTCCAGGGTGACGTAGCGGTAACCGGCGGAACGTACCGCGTGCACGACCTCGTGGCGCCGGGCCAGGGCCAGCTCGAGGTCGTCGACCGGGATCTCGATGCGGGCAAGCTCGCCGTAATGCCGCACCCGCAGAGCGCGAAAACCGAGCCGGCGAAGGCCCTCTTCGGCGCGGCCGACTGCGCCGAGGTTCCCCAGGCTTACGGCAGTGCCGTAAGGGATCCGGGAGGCCAAGCACGCCGCCGCCGGCTTGTCCCACGTGCGCAGGCCGAGCCGTCTCGACGCGTCACGCACGTCAGCCTTGGTAAAGCCCGCATCGACCAGCGGGAATACTGCGCCTCCGGCCATCGCCGCCGACTGCCCAGGGCGGTGGTCGGAGAGGTCATCTACGTTGACCCCGAGCACGACGCGGGCGGCACGGGCGGTGGCGATCGGGACGAGCTGGCCCATCAGCTCGTCCTTGCAGTGCCAGCAGCGGTCCGCGCCGTTGGCCACGTACTCGGGCCGGTCCAGCTCGTGGGTCTTGACCTCCAGGTAATTGAGGCCCCATTCAGCGGCCAGGGCGCGGCAGTCCGCCAGCTCGTCCACGGCCAGGGACGGGGAAACGGCGGTGGCTGCAATGGCCCCTCCGGGACCGAGCACGTCATGTGCCACCCAGGCCAAGAACGACGAATCTGCCCCGCCGCTGAAGGCTACGACGACCCGCTCCAGGCGGGCAAGCACACCGCGCAGGCGGTCCATGTCAGCACGACCGGCGGCCCGGACCGCTGCGCCAGGTCCGGCCCGCGGGGCTCTGCGCTCCTGAGCGTCACCGGAGCTCACAGGCCGAGCCCGCAGAGGCTGAGCGCCTCGTCGATGGGGGCGACGACCCCGCTGTAAAATGGGCCGAAATCGGCGTAGCGAGCCGACGCTTCGTCAAAACGCATCGTGTGCACGCACTCCTTTAGGTCGTCGGGCGTCGTCGCGAACAGGGTGACACCCCACTCGTAGTCATCCAGGCCGGTTGAACCCGTCACGAGCTGGAGCACGCGGCCTGCGAAGCGCCGGCCACTGGCTCCGTGCTCGTGCATCAGCGCGGCGCGCTCGTCGTAGTTCAACCGGTACCAGTTGTCCCCGGCCGCGCGGCGCTTCGACATCGGGTAAAAGCAGATCGCCCGCTTGCCCGCGGGTGGTAGCTGCGGGTGCAGGCGCGCGTCAAGACGGTCGGCTGGCATGCCTCGGGCGTACTCGGACACCTCGGTCAACGATAGGTAGGAACTCGCCAGCTCAAGGCCCGAGCGAGCAAGGGCGCTCTGCGACTGGCGCAAGCCGACCAGGTCGGGACCGATCAGCATGAGCCCGAGGTCGGCCTTGTGCCCCAGTACCGCGAAGCTCACGACCTGTTGGCTCGCCTCGTTTGCAGTCTTGACCGCGGCGAGCACCGCCCCAGGGTCGCTTACCGGTGTGACCTTGGCGAACAGGTGGAGCACACCCCAACCCTCCCTGGGCTTGAGGCTGGCGGGTTCTCGCAGGGCGTCTGTGTCGCTCATCGGAGCAACATGCTAGGGCGGGCCCGCCAGCAAAGCGGTACAACACTGCCCGGGGGCGCAGCGAGAAGCCGGCACAAAAAAAAGGGGAGCCTGCAATGCAGGCCCCCCTTTGGAGCGCTATTTGAGGAGCGGACAGACTTAGAAGTCGTCCATCCCGCCGCCGCCGGCACCAGCGCCGACCGGGGCTTTCTCCTCGGGCTTGTCCACGATGACTGCCTCGGTCGTAAGGAACAGGCCGACGATCGAGGCCGCGTTCTGAAGAGCCGACCGCGTGACCTTGACTGCGTCGATCACGCCGGCCTTGAACAGGTCCTCGTACTGGCCAGTGGCAGCGTTGAGGCCTTCGTTGACGGGGAGGTTGCGCACACGCTCGACGACGACGCCGCCCTCGAGGCCGGCGTTGACGGAGATCTGCTTGAGCGGCTCCTCGACCGCCCGGGCCACGATACGGGCGCCCACGGACTCGTCGCCCTCGAGCTTTTCGGCCTTGTCCAAGATGGCGGCCTGCGCCCGCAGGAGGGCAACGCCACCCCCCGGTACCACGCCCTCCTCGACTGCCGCCTTGGTCGTGGACACGGCGTCCTCGATGCGGTGCTTCTTCTCTTTCAGCTCCACCTCGGTCGCCGCGCCGACCTTGATGATCGCGACACCGCCCGAGAGCTTGGCAAGACGCTCCTGCAGCTTTTCACGGTCGTAGTCGGAATCGGTGTTCTCGATCTCGGCCTTGATCTGGTTGATCCGACCTTTGATGTCGGCATCCTTGCCGGCGCCCTCGACGATGGTCGTCTCGTCCTTGGTGACGACCACCTTGCGGGCCTTTCCGAGCAACTCCAAAGTGGCGTTCTCGAGCTTGAGACCGACCTCTTCGGAGATGACCTGGCCGCCGGTCAAGATGGCCATGTCCTGGAGCATCGCCTTGCGGCGTTCGCCGAAGCCGGGGGCCTTGACGGCGACGGAGCGGAAAGTGCCCCGGATCTTGTTGACGATGAGGGTGGCGAGGGCTTCGCCTTCGACGTCCTCGGCAATGATCACGAGCGGGCGGCTCGCCTGCATGACCTTCTCCAAAAGCGGGAGCAGGTCCCGGACGGCCGAGATCTTGGAACCGAAGAGCAGGATGTAGGGGTCCTCCAGGACCGCCTCCATGCGCTCGGCGTCGGTGACGAAGTGGGCCGACACATAGCCTTTGTCAAAGCGCATGCCCTCTACCAGGTCCAGGTCCATGCCGAAGGTCTGGGACTCCTCAACCGTCACGACCCCGTCCTTGCCCACCTTGTCGATGGCCTCAGAGATGAACTCGCCGATCTCGGGGTCAGCAGCCGAGATACCGGCAACTTGCGCGATCTGGCTCTTGGTCTCGGTCTCGCGGGCCAGGCCTTTCAAGCTCGCTATGGCCGTATCGACGGCAGCGTCGATACCCCGGCGCAGCGACATGGGGTTGGCGCCAGCGGCGACGTTGCGCAGGCCCTCGCGCACCATGGCCCACGCCAGCACGGTGGCAGTAGTCGTCCCGTCCCCGGCGACGTCGTCGGTCTTCTTCGCCACCTCTTTGACCAGCTCGGCCCCAACCTTTTCGTAGGGGTCCTCGAGCTCGATCTCCTTGGCAATGGACACGCCGTCATTGGTGATGGTGGGGGCGCCCCACTTCTTCTCCAGCACCACGTTGCGCCCCTTGGGGCCCAGCGTGACGCGGACGGCGTCCGCAAGCTGGTTCATCCCCTTCTCCAGGGCGCGGCGGGCTTGTTCGTCAAAAGCAATCAGCTTGGGCATTCGGTCTTGCTCCTCCGTTGGCTAACCGGTACTCCGGTCCTCTAGTTAGCACTCACACACGTCGAGTGCTAACAGTACACCCCAATGGAGGGTTCGCGCGCAAGCTCCTCGCTGAACAGCGGCGAGAGCGACGCCCGCTCAACCGCCGGCGACCGCCGGGACCACCGAAATGATGCTTCCAGCTGGCACCGGCGTGCTGAGCCCGTCCAGGAACCGGACGTCTTCTTCGCCCAGGAACACGTTCACGAAGCGGCGCAGGTTGCCGCTCTCATCGAACAGCCGCTCGGCGAGCCCCGGGTGGGCAACGTCAAGCGCCTTGAGCGCATCGCCGACGGTCTCGCCGTCCACCGTGACCTCCCCGGCCCCGCCGACCAACGACCGCAGCTGTGTGGGTATGCGGACTCGGGCACTCATATCGGGCAACCTCCTGGAGCCGCAGCGGTGCGGGGGGTGAGCGTCACTGCCAGTCTGCCACGTGCACAGAGGCTTGAAAGGCCTCCAGGTTGGGCGCCATGGTGACCGTCGGCCCGCACTGGCCGGCGACGGCGTCGAGGGTCTTCAAACCGTTGCCGGTGATGTAGGCGACGACTTTCTCATTGGTCCGGACTACGCCTGACGCGGCCAGCTTGGCCAGCACCGCCACGGTCACCCCTCCTGCCGTCTCGGCAAAGACCCCCTCAGTACGGGCCAGCAGGCGGATGCCGTCGACGATCTCCTCGTCGCTCACCGCGGCCACAGCCCCCCCTGACCGGCGCACCTCGTCCAAGGCGTAGTGGCCGTCGGCGGGGTTACCAATGGCGAGTGACTTGGCGATCCCCGATGGCTTCACGGGCTTGACGAAATCGGCACCCGCGGCGAAGGCATTGGCTACCGGAGCACAGCCGAGCGCCTGGGCGCCGGAGACCCGGACGTGGGGCTCGCCGTCCAGCAGGCCGACCTTGTACAGCTCTCGGAAACCTTTGGCGACCTTGGTGAGCTGGCTGCCCGACGCGACGGGCACGATGACGTGGTCGGGTGCCTGCCAACCGAGCTGCTCGGCGACTTCGTAGGCAAGGGTCTTGGAGCCCTCGGCGTAGTAGCTGCGCACGTTGACATTGACAAATGCCCAGGTCGGGTACTCACTGGCGAGCTCGGCACAGAGCCGGTTGACGTCGTCGTAGTTGCCGGTGAGGGCCACAACTGTGCCGCCGAAGACGGCCGTGGTGACCACCTTGGCGAGCTCCAAATTGGCTGGGATGCAGACAACGGACCGCATGCCCGCCCGCGCGGCGTGCGCCGCCACGGAATTGGCGAGGTTGCCCGTGGACGCGCAAGCGGCCACCTTGAAGCCGAGCTCGCGTGCCCGGGTGAGCGCGACGGACACGACCCTGTCTTTGAAGGAGCCGGTTGGGTTGACGGTGTCGTTCTTGAGCCAGAGGTCCGCGAGGCCAAGCTCGGCCCCAAGCCGGTCTGCGCGCAGCAGCGGAGTGAACCCAGCCCCGAGGTCCACCGCGCCCTCCGCGCTCGCCGGCAGCAGGTCCGCGTACCGCCAGATGGACTTGGGGCCGGCGGCAATACGCTGGCGCGACACGGTCGCCTTGATGGCCTCGTAGTCGTACGCCACTTCGAGCGGTCCGAAACACCACTCGCACACATGCAGTGCCTCGGCTGGGTACGAGCGCGCGCACTCACGACAGCGAAGGCCTTCTACGAAGGGCAACTCTTGCCTCCTCATCGTCTCGGGCATTGGCACCTGGCGGGCCGGGCCCCTGCACGGGTGACCGGTACCACTGGTTGCCGCGGCGTCGACGGGCCCGTCCCTCGGCCGCTCTGGATGATTTCCGCCATTCTACGTGGCGGGTGTGCCATCTGCCACCCGTTATGGCGCCTGCCCGCCATCCCGCCCGCACACGCGACCGTGTGTGCCGCCCAGCCGACGATGACTGCACACAGCTATCGGCCCACGGGGCGAACCGGTGGCAATACTGCGAGCCGGCCCTCAGGCCGCTTTGGTCATCCAGTTGGCCCGAGGGCGAGCTGGGCTCTTACCACCTCGGTGACGCAGGCTGCGGTGTCGGAGGTGGCACGCGCCAGGCCGAACCGCTCTGACAGAGAGATGAAATCAAGGCCCGGTGCACCGTCGCCCGCCACCACCAGCACGGGGGCCCCGGCACCGCGAGCCATGGCGATCACCCCGCCAGTTGCCTTGCCGGCAAAGCTTTGCTCGTCGAAGTGGCCCTCGCCGGTGACCACCAGGTCCGCCCTGGCAACCCGCTCAGCCAGCCCCAGGCGCTGGGCCACGAACTCGAAACCCGGGACCAGTTCGGCTCCCAGCACCGCTAGGCCGCCCGCCAAGCCGCCCGCTGACCCACTGCCGGCCAAGTCGCGCACGTCCACCCCAAAGCGTTCCAGGTAATGGTCGGCCAACTTCTCGAGCCGCCGCCGGAGTAGCTCCACCTGTGCCGGCGACGCACCCTTTTGCGGAGCGAACACCGTCGCAGCCTCGACGAAAAGGGTCTGGACGTCGCATGCCACCGTTATCTGCACACCTGCCAGTTGCGCCTTGCCACGACGCCCCGGAGGCGCCAACAGATCCACTGTGGACAAGCCGCCGTCTGTGCTGGCCGAGCCTCCAGTGCCGACCACGATGTGGCGAGCCCCGGCCTTGACGGCGGCTAGGACCAGCTGGCCCACACCGGCAGTGCCGGCCGCCAAAGGGTCGTTGCCGGCCCGTCCGCCGGCGAGCACCAAGCCCACCGCCTGCGCCGCCTCGATGATGGCGGTGGTCCCCAATTCCCCATCGTGGTCCTCACCGAGCAGCCACCTGGCACCGACCGGGTGCCCGAGCGGCCCCAGGACCGTCGTGTGACGAAGACTGCCGTAGGTGGCCAGGACATCCACGAAGCCCTCACCGCCGTCGGAGAGCGGCGCCTCGTCGCAGAGCCAGCCTGCGCCTCGCGCTCCCTCGGCGATAGCCGCCGCCGCGTCGGTCGCCGTCAGCGTGCCGCGGAACTTGTCGGGCGCAGCCAGCAACAGCGGAGGCACACGCCAATCATTGGCGCGTCAGGGGAACCCGCGCCGTGATCCCTAGTTGCAGCGCTCGGAGCTGAGGGGGGCCGCCCCGTGGGGCACCAACAGCCCGCGGCGAGCCCGAGAAGCGCCGGCGTGAGGGCGGCGCCCCCGAGCAACACCAGCGGCCCCGCCCAAGAGGTGGCGACGCGCCTGTTCCCACAGCCGTGCCCAAATAGGAGAAAGATCGGGTGACGCGAGCAGCTCTGCTCGGTGGATACGCCCCAACTGCTCCAACGTGTGCGGGTTGGTCATGGGTTAAAGTTGCCCCAGATCGAGGACAGGAGCTGTCCTCGATAGGGAAAGATAATTGGGTTTGTGGAAGGGACTGCCGGCCGCCTCCTGAAGCTCTTGGCGCTCATGCAGAGACGGACCTCGTGGACCGGTCCCGACTTGGCACAACGCCTCGGCGTAGACGTGCGCACGGTGCGCCGCGACGTGGAGCGCTTACGCGAGATCGGCTATGTGGTCGACAGCACGAGCGGCGTCTCGGGCTGCTACCGGCTCGGTTTCGGGACAGAGATGCCACCGCTCCTGCTCGACGAGGACGAAGCCATGGCGGTCGCAGTACTGCTCGGAGTCTCGGCAAGCGTGGCCTTGCCGGGCATCGAGATGGCCACTCTGGCGACGCTGGCCCGGATCGACCGGCTGCTGCCGCCCAAGTTGCAGCGCCAGGTCAAGGCGCTCCGGGCCGCCACCGTAGCGCTCGCCCGTCCTCCCACGCCTATCCCGGTCGCCGAGCTCGCCCCATTGGCTCAGGCATGCGAAGCAAGAGAGCTGGTCACCTTTGGCTACAACTCGCGGGGCGGGGACAAGAGCAGCCGTCGGGTAGAGCCCTACCGGTTGGTGGCCGCCAGCCGCGTCTGGTACCTAGTTGCCTACGACCTGGACCGTCAGGACTGGCGCACCTTCCGGGTGGACCGGGTGCGCCAGGTGCGGGCGACGGGCCACACCTTCTCGCCCCGGCAATTGGACGACCCGGCCGCCCTGGTGGCCGCCGCCCTCAGCTCGCTTGGTTACCGCTACCAGGCCGAAGTCCGCGTCGACGTGGCGCCTGAAGTCCTCTCGCGGCGAGTCCCGGGAAGTGTCGGGCTTGTCCAGCCCTACGGGGAGGTCTCGCTGCTCAAGCTCGGGGCAGATGATGTCGAGTGGCTGGCGAGCTACCTGATCGGGCTCGGCGCGCCGTTCGAGGTCATGAGCCCTGAGGTGCTGCGGGACACGATGCGCGAGCTCGGCATGCGCATCGCCGCTGCCCATCGCGGAGCCGAAGACCAAGCCGGGCCTTGAGCTCGCCCAGCGCACGCTCGGTAGCTACCTGGAGGCCAACCTGGTAGCCAGGAAGTCCAGCAACTCGACGGCCTCCTCGGGGCCGTCCACCATGTGATCAACCGCTCGGGCCAGCTCGGCGGGCTGCTCCCGGCTCCCGACGCCGACCGCCACAGTCGTTTTGCCTGCAGCCCGTAACTGGTCGAGCGCACCAAAGGCGGCCAGGTCACCGGTGTCGTCGCCCATGTAGCACACGGCGCCCAGCGAGGCGGCCAGCTCCACGACGGCACCTCCCTTGTCCATGTCCGTGGGGGGAAGCAACTCGACCGACATGCGCCCGGGCTGTACCTTCAGCCCGGCGGCCGCGCCCTTCTCGCCGGCCCAGTCCCGCGCCCAGGGCATGGCGTTCGGGTTGTGGCGAGCGTGCAGGACGAACGAGAGCCCCTTGTGTTCCAGCTCGACGCCGGTAGGGGCCTCGGCAGCGGCCTCGGCCGCCAACGCCTCGACCACGGGCCGCCAGCGGAGAGCATCCGTGGCGACTTGGTGCTCGCTCCCCTGTTGGCGTTCCAGGCCGTACAGCCCGAGAAGCTGGACCCGCTCTATACCGCCGAGGTGGCGCTCCAGGTACGCAAGTGGGCGACCCGAGACAACCGCCACGATCGCAAGCTCTCCTGCCAGGGTAGCCAGGACTTCGCGGGCTCCAGGCACAGGCCGAGCGCGATCACGGTCCTCAACGATGGGAGCCAACGTCCCGTCGTAATCACTAACGACCCCGGCCTGCTCGGGAGCCAGCCACCACGGCGACCAATCAACTCCGCCCGGCGCTCTGCTTGCCAGCCTCAACCCTTGTAGCCCGACGGCACCCGGCCGGAGATGTCCTCGCCAACGAGCAAGATCACGTCGGCCGAATCGATGTAGCTCACCGTCAGGGCGCCGTCGTTGGTGGGCGACGGGGCCACTACCGCGGAGGGCGACAGATGCAGGTCCTTGGCGATCTGGGTAGCCGAGGGCTCGTACTGTGCGTGCGTATAGAAAACGAGCGACCTCGTGTTGGTGTCAGTCTCGGCGTCCTCAGGGACCTTGAGGTCGTAATCGTAAAAGCTCAGCTGGTTTTTGAAGTAGAGCGCGGCGTGGTAAGTCGTCCAGCCATTGAGCACCAGCACGAGCACGTGCGAAGGGGCGATGGTCGTAGTGGTCGCGGCCGGGGTGACCACGGTCGTTGTCGTCGTAGGAGAGCTCACGGTCGACGGGCCGGTCTTGGCCGACGTGCTCGTGGTGGTTTGTAGCGACGTCGTGGGGGTTGCGGCACTGCCCGCCGGACCGCCCGCCAGCCGTGCCAGAACGACAACGGCAACGACGGCCGCGACGACCAGGACTAGCAACGCCCGCACCGGTTCGATCGGGCTGGGCCCACGGTGGGCCCCACGTCGCCCCCCCGGGGGGCCCACGGGGCCACCCGCGAAACCGCCACCGGTCGGGGCCCTACCTCCTGGGGGGCCGCCCGGGACGCTCACCGAGGATGCCGGTCAAAGGCCGGCGCAACGCCCGCCGCGGGCCAGCGGCGGCGCTGCCGGGCACGCCGCAAACGGCGCACCACCAACGGGTCGTAGGCTTCGGCGTCCGGGCTAGCTACGAGGCCGCTGAGGAGCTGGTTGTAACGTGCCAGCGAAATAGCGAGCCGCGACCGCACGACATCGGTCTTGCTGCGCCCGTCGAGCCACCACGTACGCTCAATATCGATCACAGCGCGGTCCCGCTCGCATAGTCCCACCGGCCCACCCTGCCACCTTATGCCCACCGCGAGCAAGCACCGGACCGTTCCGTCCCTGGGAGGGGCCACGGCGTACGCGCCGGCGCCGCTGGCGGTTGCGCCGCAGTGAACATCTGGCTCAAAGGGTGTTGACCGCTATCCTCGGTGTTGGCACGGAACGTACCTTCAGCCGTCCCACGCGCCCGGGTAGCTCAACGGCAGAGCACCTGCCTTGTAATCAGGCGATAAGAGTTCAATTCTCTTCCCGGGCTCGGCGTTCGGGCAGGTCAGAGGACATTTTAGCTCTTCGGTCACCCGTGTCTGGCCCAGGGTCGTGCGCGATCGTGCGCGAACAACTACGATCGGCA
>DATJST010000560.1:0-3790 GCA_035503975.1 Acidimicrobiales bacterium
AGAATGCTTGAGGTCGATGACCTCAGCGTCAGCTACGGTGCCGTAAACGCGCTTCGCGGCGTTTCGTTCAGCGCCGAAAAGGGGTTTATCACTGCTGTGCTGGGTGCCAACGGAGCCGGCAAGACGACGCTGCTGCGCGCGATAAGCGGCTTGACGAAGCCCAAAAATGGTTCGGTCCGCTTATGCGGCGAGGAGCTGCTCGGAAGGCCTGTTGAGGCCATCGCGCGGCGCCAGGTCGCCCATGTCCCCGAGGGGCGAGGTGTCATCGAAGAGCTCACTGTCGAAGACAACCTTCGCGTCGCGACGCTGTGGTGCCTCGGTCACCGCCAACGCCAACCGGCGATCGAGGAAATATTCGAGCTTTTCCCGCGGCTCGGCGGGTTCCGTAACCGCCACGCCTCGCTGCTGTCTGGCGGGGAACGCCAGATGCTCGTGCTCGGCCGAGCGTTGATCACCCGCCCTCGGCTTTTGTTGCTCGATGAGCCGTCCCTCGGGCTCGCGCCGCTCATTACCGCACAACTGATGAAGTTGTTGCTCGACCAGACGGCCGGCTCGGAAATGGCGGTCATCCTCGTAGAACAGAATGCCCGTAGCGCCCTGTCCGTGGCCGGGAGGGCGGTCGTGCTGAACCTCGGTGAGGTTGTCGCGAACGACGTCGCTACCGTTGTGTCAGGCGACAGCGAACTCCGCCGGCATTATCTGGGGTTCTGAGGCCGCGCATGAGCTTGTTCATAAACATCACGCTCGACGGGCTCACCGAGGGAATGGTCTTTGCCGCCCTCGCCCTCGCCCTTGTCCTTGTCTTTCGGGCTACCAGGACCATAAACTTCGCCCAAGGCGCCATGGGAATGATGACGACGTTCATCGCCTCGAGCCTTCTCGACCATGGCCTTGGGTACTGGTGGACGTTCGTGGTCGCGCTCACTATCGGCTTTGCGCTCGGGGCACTGGTCGAGCGCGTGCTGATCCGCCCGCTGGAGGGCAAGCCGGAGCTCAACCCGGTCATCGTCACCATCGGGCTGCTGGTCGTGCTCGAAGGCGTCGCCGGCGCGGTCTACGGCAACGCGAGCCGCGGCTTTCCCGCCGCCTATTCGCAGAGCGGGCTCGTGGTGGGGCACACGAGGGTAGCCTTTTCCCACTTCGACGTCTTCATCCTTGCTGCCGTCCTGGCCCTCATGGGCGCCAGCCTCGTGCTGTTCAGGGCCACGACCCTGGGCTTGCGCATGCGCGCGTCGGCTTTCGCCCGTGAGGTCTCAAGGTTGCTCGGGGTGCGCGTCGGGCGGCTTCTCACCCTCGGCTGGGCGCTCGCAGGCCTGGCGGCGGCATTGGCGGGGTTGCTGACGGCGCCAACGAGCTCGTTCGGGCCGTATTTCATGGACCTCAACCTGATCTACGCGTTCACCGCCGCGGTGATCGGCGGCCTTGAAAGCCCCGTAGGCGCTTTGGTGGGCGGGTTGATAACCGGTCTGTGTACCTCCTACGTAGGGGGGTACTTGGGGTCGGGCCTCGAGCCCCTCGGGGCACTGGTGCTGTTGATGGTCACCCTGATGGCGCGGCCGCGGGGCATCTTTTCCCGGCCCTCTGCGCGGCTTGTCTGAGATGGCCCGCTTCCCACGGCAGCCGATGGTGCGCCACATGACGTTGGCCCTTCTTGGCGCCCTGGCCCTGGCTGTGGTCACCTCCTCATTGAGCCCCTACAACAACGTTCTTGTGGGCGAGATCGCCGTGTACCTGATCGCCTTGGCTGGCTTGAGCTTGCTCACAGGCACCAGCGGGCAGATCTCGCTGGGGCACGGCGCGTTCATGGCCGTCGGGGCGTACACCGTCGCCCTGTTGATGAACCACACGCAGCTGAACTTTGTCGTCGAACTGCTGGCGGCGACCGGGGCCGCTGCCGTCTTGGGCCTGGTCGTCGGGATCTCCGCCTCGCGCCTGTCAGGGCCCTACCTCGCTGGCGTCACGCTGCTGCTTGCCCTCGCTCTCCCTCCGATCGCTGACAAATGGAGCACGACCTTCGGGGGCGATCAGGGGCTGACGACCACAGTGCCAACGGCACCGGGCAATATCAACCCGGAGGAGTGGCTGGCGTGGATCGAGCTCGCCGGCGCTTTGATAACCCTTGTGTTGCTGGCGAACCTGCTGGCGAGCCGGTTCGGGCGTTCGTTCCGGGCCGTTCGCGACAATGAGGTGGCGGCAGCGTTGTCCGGTGTCAACGTGGCCCGCACGAAGGCGACGGCCTTCGTGGTCAGCGCGGCCTGCGCCGGGCTGGCGGGCGCGTTCCTCGGGCTTTCGACTGGGGTCGTAAGCACTGGCGAGTTCCCGCTCACCCTGTCGGTCCAGCTCCTGGCGGCGATGGTGCTGTCCGGTGCCGGGAGCCTCATCGGCATGTGGTGGGGCGCTATCTTACTGGTGTACGTGCCGCAGTGGTCGACCTCGCTCTCGAGCCAGTTCAGCCTGGGCGCCGGTACCAGCGCCTACCTCGCCACCATTATCTTCGGGGCTGTCTTGATCGTAGTTATGATCGCGGCCCCCACCGGCATCCAGGGAGGCCTCCGCTGGGTGTGGGACCGCCTGACGAAAAACTGGTTGGCCGCGCCGCGGCATGATCTGCTGAACGAGTAAAGGGGAACAATAATGCAATCAACGCACCGAATAACCCGCCGTTGGGCCCCGGTTGTGACCGCCGGTTCCGTGGTCGGGGCACTAGCCATCGCTGTGCTTTCACCTTCGGCTGGGGCGCAACCGGCCCCGGGCGTCACGGCCACGACGATCACCATAGGGGCCACTGTGCCCCTCACTGGCCCGGCCGCTCCGGGCTACGACGAAATCGCCCCCGCCATGGACGCCGTCTTCGCCTGGCAAAACGCCCATGGCGGCGTCTACGGCCGCAAGATCCATTACATCTATCTCGACGACCAGTACAACCCGGCTGAGACGGCCACGCTGACACGCAAACTGGTGCTGCAGGACAACGTCTTTGCCGATGTCGGGTCGCTCGGGACCCCGACGCAGTCCGCAGTGCAGGCCTTCCTGAACTCCCAAAAAGTGCCCCAGCTCTTTATCGAGTCGGGGTGCAACTGCTGGAGCAGCCCGAAATACCCGGAGAGCTTCGGTTGGCAGCCCCCGTACACCGTCGAGGGCAAGATCCTCGGCGCGTACATCAAGGCCCACTTCGTCGGCAAAAAAGTTGGCTACCTGTACCAGGACGACGAGTTCGGGCAAGACTTTGTGAAGGGTTTGGACATGGAACTGCCGGCCGCGTCGGTGGTGTCGCGCCAGACCTATGACGCCGCCACGCTCTCCGGCCCTCTGTCCAACCAGGTGGCCGCGTTGAAGTCTGCTGGCGCCCAAGTTGTCGCCATGGCCACTATCCCCGCGGCCACCGCACTGGCGATGCTCCCAGCCGCCTCGATCGGTTACTTCCCGCAGTACGTCATCTCCAACGTCGGTTCGGACGCACCTACCGTCGGGCCACTGCTGGCTGCGTTCACCAAGTCGGGCGGGGGCACTGCCGCCGAGGGCAAAGCCGCTGCAGGGCTTTTGGCCGGTGTCATCACGGACTCGTACTTCCCACCGGAATCCGACCAGAGCAACGCGTGGGTGAAGGTCGAGGCCAAGCTGCTCAAGGACTACGCACCCTCCCTATATGCCAAGTCCGGCCTCGACGGCAACACCAGCTACGGTGTCGCCCTGGCCCTCACCTTCATCCAGGCGCTCCAAGCGGCTGGGAAGGACCTGACCCGAGCCGGCTTGGTCTCAGCGATCGAGCAGTCCGCTAAGAGCTTCGTGA
>DATJST010000561.1:0-3333 GCA_035503975.1 Acidimicrobiales bacterium
CAAGCAGGCCAGTTCGCCAACACCGATAGCGCTGTGTGCGCGTCGCAGCACTTGGGCATCTCGACCGAGCAAACCCGTCGCTGCGGATGGGTGCCCGGCTCGAGTTATCGGGACGGCTCTGCTCAACGCCTTCGGTATAGCCGTCGGACGAGGAAGCTCAAGGCGACACTTTGCACCACGACGATGACAACGATGCCACATGTTTTTGCGATCGAGGGCCCGGACCGGCAACTGCCTGTCATGACGGTTCGTACGTGCCTGTGAGGGAGTCCCGCAGGGCCGCCCGCACCTTGCGCGCGATCCCGAGCTCGTTTACGACACGGTTGATGATCAACCCGCCTCCGCGCACGCGGAACGTCGTGGAGCCGCCGTCGTGGACGAGACGCACGTTGGCGAGTTCGAGCGCGTGCTTGACACCGATCGTCTCTCTTCGACCGCCGCCGCGGGGCGTGACGGTGTAGCGGTTGTCCAGTTGTGCCCGAAGGGCCTCGGTAGCTTGGTCCAAGGTGACCGGTCGGTCTACTGTGACACTGGGCATTTCGACACCTCCTTCCTTATGTTGTGTGAGCGGTTAGGTGCCTTGGGGCACCCAGCTGAAGCGGCGGATGGCCACGACGAGACCAGCGATGCCCCATGCCGCCAGCACAACAAGGTCGACCCAGTCGAACCCTCTGCCGACGGTGTGCGGGTTGTACGCGCCAAGGAGCCCATCGGCGAGAGCGTGCACCGGGAAGACCCTGCCCACGTCGATGAGCCAGTGAGGCAGTTCCAAGATCGGGATGAACACACCGGAAATGAAGCACAATGGCAGTGTGATAGCCAGTACGACGGGCTGAGCCGAGTCGGCGTCTTTGACAACCGACGCGACGGCGAAACCGAGACAGGCGAAAACCGCCGCGCCGACTGCAACGTAGAGCAAGAACGCCGGGGCGGTCCGACCGGGGATGTGCGCCCCGAAGCCGGACCAACCGATCGCGAGCAGGACGGCCGTTAGGACTAGGGCCGTGATGGCGGCGACCAGAGCGCGGCCGGCAATGACCACGCTCGCCGAGACGGGAGTAGCGCGCCGACGCTTGTAGATGCCCGCTTCTCGGTAGCGCACGATCGAGGTGACCAAATTGGAGAACGTGGCGGCGATGAGACCGTAGGCGATTATGCCCGGCACGTAATAGACGGACTCGTTGATCCTCCCCCCAGGCACCGCGACGTTCTGCTGCTTGAACACCGATGCGAAGATTGCCAGGAACACGACCGGGAGGGCGACCGTAAAGAACACGGCTTGCTTGTTGCGGGCAAAGCAGCGCAGGTCCGTACGGGTCTGGTGCCAGACGAGATGCCCGGGCCCCGAGCGAGGAGGCTCGATCGTAGGGGCGGTGACCGTCATGGCCGGGCCTCTGTCAGTTGGAGGTAGATGTCCTCGAGCGTCGGCCGGGTCACCTCGAGGTCAGGGATGTCGACGTGATGTGCGGCGGCCCATGCGGCCAGGTCTGCAACCGCATGCAGGGGGCTGGACGCCGTGGCTTCCACACGGCCGTTTGTGCGGCTCGTCATCCCATTGGCGATCGTCGCTGGTAGGTCGTCGGCGCGCAGGCTCAGTGGAAGGGTGAAGCGGATCATCGACTCCTTCGTGGCCCGCTCGCCGATGCTGGCTACGTCCCCCTCGGCCACGATCCGTCCCTTGACGATCACCGCGATACGGTCAGCGAGGTATTCGGCCTCCTCCATGTAATGGGTCGTCAAAAAGATCGTCTTCCCCAGGTCACGCAGTCCCGAGATCACTTCCCAGGCGGACCGGCGCGCCGAGGGGTCGAAGCCTGTGGTCGGCTCGTCAAGGAACAACAGCTCTGGGTCGCCGACCAAAGCGAGCGCCACGTCAAGCCGTCTGCGTTGGCCACCAGAGACCTGGCCGCACTTCATCTCGGCACGGTCGGCGAGGCCGACGAGTCCGAGCGTCTCGGCGATCGAGCGTGATTTCGGGTAGTAGCCGGCATAGAGCTGCATGCACTCACGGACGGTTAGCTCCGGCTCGGGCTCGGACTCCTGCAACACGACCCCTATCCGGGCACGCCACTGCCCACCGGCACGGGCCGGGTCCACGCCCAGGACCGACACCTCGCCCGCGCTCCGCTGGCGGAAGCCCTCGAGGATCTCCAATGTGGTCGTCTTGCCTGCGCCGTTCGGGCCGAGAAAGGCGAACACCTCACCGCGGTGGACTTCCAGGTCGATCCCGGACAGAGCCTCGATTGAGCCGTACGACATCCGCAGCCCGCGGACCTCGATAACGGTACTTGCCATGACCTATCGTCCCTGTGGTCCCGGCGTAGCCATCGCGCTCGTCACCGTCTCCCGAGCTGACGGTCGACCTCGCGCTCGATCTCGTGCTCGGTGATCGGCTTGTCCCCATAGACGGACCAGGCGCGCGCAGCCAGGATCAACCCCAAACCGCCGACCGGGTAGACGATCCAGAAGTTCCACACCTCATGGATGCCGGAACTCTGGCTGAACCCGTGGGTCGGCCAACCGCCAGCGTTGTGGTATTCGGAAACCGCCCAGATGATGATGAGGATGAACATACCGATGGCCGTTGCGACGGCGTGGGTGCGGAAGTGCCGCCGGCGCTCGATCTGTTTGACCGCCTGTTTGCGAGCCAGCTCTTCAGTTCCAGGGGGAGCCTTCGAGCCTTCGCTGTGTTCGACCTCGTAACTGGACAGGTGCGAGTGAGTTGTCATGACCGACTGCCTCCTGTGCTCGACGGTGCTTTCTGTACGTTCCGCCACCTGCGAGCAACCTGGTCCTCCACCCTTAGGGTGGGATTGGCGGTGCTGAGGCTACAGGGGCCCAAGGTCGCTACCCACAGGGCCCAAAGTCACATTCGTCTGTGAGTTCGCCTTTTGCCCACGGGCGTATCAGGAGGCCTGTCAAGGGCCCAGTTATGTTGGGCCTCTCGTTGGGACTTCTCACTCGCTGACGAGCGCTAGCCAAACAGCCAAATGAAGGGGGCCCCGCCGAAGCGGGGCCCCGGGGTGTGACTGAACTGAAATTAGTGGGCGATGCCGTGCAGCCTGCGCGGTGGGCGTTGCCAGACGAGAGCGGAAGCGCCGACCGCCATTGCTACCACGACGAGCCTGCCGGGGACCCCGAGCTCAGCCCGTAGCCATGACAACCCGTAGGTAGGGTCCCTTGCGATCAGTTCGGGGAAACCGAGATAACGGACGGAGACGGTCACCGCTCCCAAAACGTCTCTCTTGGTGACTGGCGGGGCGAACTGGTCCAGCGCGTTTTGGGGGTTGTCACCCTTGGTCACAAGGTCACCATTGGCTTTGATGGCAACCA
>DATJST010000562.1:0-5207 GCA_035503975.1 Acidimicrobiales bacterium
AACGCCATCAGTTACCTGTACCTGAACGTGCCCCAGTCGCCCATCCCCTACACCAACGGCGCCACGGTCACCTTCACTGTGACCAAGGACGCAGGCCCGCCAGCGGTCTCGATTGATTGGCCGTCGCAGGTTACGCCGACCGTCGCTGCGCGCACGACCCTGAAGTCGAGCGACCTGGCCCTCTCCGGCGGCGTAGCCGCTACGCTCGCCACCACCAGCGGTCCTGTGGACACGAGCGTGGCGTTGCAGGCGAGCGGCTTCCAGTCGGACGCTCCTGTCCAGTTGGTGTGGTCCACGGTTGTCGGTAACCGGGTCGACTGCAAGAGCACCTGTTGGATATTCGTGTCCACGCCGCTCGGTACGGCAACGCCCTCTGCGGGCCAGCTGTCCACCACGATCGAGGTGCCCGATGGCCTCGGAGGCTGGCACGTCGTACAGCTGCTACAGGGTGGCCACCTGGTTGGCCAGGTCCCGTTCTACGTGAAGGAAAGCGTCGTGGGGCAAGGTGTGTCGTCGATCGTTGTAAAAGAGGGAGCGCCGTTCACGATCCACCTCAAGGGAGTCGGCTGGACACAGCTCGACAACACGGTGGGCGTCGATTACGACAACAGTTACATGGGTTACGGCTGTGGGTTTAACTCTAACGGAGATGTCCTGCTCCACCTTTACGCGGCGGGCGGCCCCGGGACCCACCTGATCGACCTGTACCCAATGCTCTACTCGCTGTCTCCTTCGTTTGCCAACACGCCCTATGGCATGGTGCCTCTGCTGACCTATGCCCGGGACGACCCCGGCCTGGCCCTCGGTTACCAGCTGCCAGCGATCCGGTTGGCTATAACCGTTGTGAAATAAAGCGACTTTCCGAAAAGGCCTCACTTCCGGCCCTGGTGCCGGGGTGAGGCCTTGACGCGTGCGAGCCATGCCACGGGTGCTGGTAGCCACCAGTTCCACGGCCCGAGGAGTGCCATTAGGCTCGGCATCAGTACTCCCCGGACGAGGGTCGAGTCGATCAGGACCCCCAAGGCCAGGCCCACTCCGAGCTCCTGAAGGCCGACTATCCTTCCCGCCACAAGGCCCGAAAGTGCACCGACCATCACGAGGCCAGCCACGCTGACCACCCGGCCGGTGCGGGCCAGCCCTTCGACTATGGCTTTCTCGGTGCTGCCCGATCTGTCCCACTCCTCGCGCATACGAGAGACGATGAAAACCTCGTAGTCCATCGAGAGCCCGAGGAGCATGGCGAACAGGAACATGGGTACCCAGCCCTCGATTTGAGTGACGCGGTAGAGGCCGAGGACGTCGGCGCCCAAACCGAAGCGGAAGGTCAGCACCACGAGCCCGTACGCCACGCAGACCGAAAGGCCGTCGAGCAGGAGCGCCATCAGAGGCAGCAACACCGAACGAAATGCTCGGAGCAGGACGACGTACGAGATTGCCGCCACCGCGGCGACCACCCAGGGGATCCGGCCGTAGGCACTGGTTAGGAAGTCGTACCCCTGGGCCGGGGCGCCTCCCACCCAGACCTTGTCGCCGCTCGGGAAGTGGGCGTCAGGGACCAATTTGTCCTGTAGCTGCTGGACCAATTGTTGGGAAGCCTCGTCACCGAAATCGTCCCGTTCGACCACGATCGTCCGGCCGTAGCGCCCTGACGAACTTATGTACGGCGCGCGTGTCCCGATGGCGACGACAAAGACGTCGCTTTGCGTGCCCAGTTCGTGGGCCAACCGGAGGGTGGCCGCCTCTGCCGCCGGCCTGAGGGCGCCTCGTGGCGAGCCGGAGTCGAGCACTATTTCGATGGGCGTGACGATCCCCGGGCCTATACGGTCACGCAGCACATCGAGGCCCTGCGCCGATTGCATGACGTGGGGGATGGCCGTGACAGAAGCGGGCGTGAGCTGGAGCCAGGCCACGGGGGCCGCGGCGGCGAGCAGGGCGACCGACGACGGGGCCAGCCACGCGAGCGGCCGGCGGGTGACACGGGCGCCCAGGCTGGCCCAGTGCCCAGCAGCGCTGGCACGTGCCGGTTGAAGTCGCGGCGGGTTGCCCCGGCCCATTATGGAGAGCAGCGCGGGCTGCAGCGTGAGCGCAGCTGCGATCGAGGTGACCGGGACAAGCAGGCCGGCAGCGCCAAGTGATTGGACAAACGGCACAGGGACAACCAGCAGCACGGCCAGGCCCACGGCCACCGCGATCCCCGAGACCAGGACCGCTCGACCAGCGGTGGCCATCGTCGTCGCCAGCGCGTCGCCGATGTTGCCCTGGCGCCCGAGCTCTTCTCGGTAGCGGTGGGTGATGAGCAGGCTGTAATCGACCGCCAAGCCGAGGCCAATGAGCTCCACGAGGTTGGGGACGTAGAGGACCATGAGGACCACGTGGGCCAGCACGTAGACGACCGCCAAAGTGGCGCTTGTGGTACAGACGGCCACGATGAAAGGCAACAGCACGACCTTGGACGGCCCGAGGGACAGCGTGAGCAGCGCGAGAGCGAGCACTGCGGTGACGACCTCGCCCACGCGAAGGTCCGAAGCCAATAGCGGCACGACGTCCGATTGAAGTGCTGGGGCGCCGGTGACCAAGGCGGGCGGAAGCCCGTCCCGCTTCAGGGCGACGCGCAGGTCGCCTGTGTAGTTCGCCGCTTGGCGGAGCCCGAGCGAGGAGCCGACGTTGCCGTAAACGACGCCGTCGGCGCGCTGCAGAGGCGAAGCCAGCCCGGTGGGCACGGCCCGCGCCGCTTTGTCGAAGCGCCGTTCGAGGACGGCAAGAGACTTGTTCGGTACCTTGGGACCGAGGAAGACGACGGTGAAGGTCCCCTCGATGTTCTCGCCGAACTGCCGGGCGAGGATCATGTTGGCTTTTTGCGCACCGGTACCTGGGACTGCCAGCGAGGTGGAAAGCAGCCCCGGCAAACTCGCCGCCGAAACGATGCCTAGTACAAGCAGTGCCGCCCAGAAAGAGAGCACCGCCACGCGGTGCTTTACCACCCACCGCGCCACGCTTTCGAGCATTTACCCGGCCATCAGTTCCTCGGCCCGCTCGCGGTCGGCTGGGGCCGCTTGGGACAGCATGGTCGAAAAGGACCGGTGCCACCTCCCCGTGGCGAGCAGCAACCGGAAGCGTGCCGGCCATTCCGGGGCCTGGCCGAGGGGGGTGCGGAAGAGGAACTCAAACAACGGGGGGTGCGCCTCGGCGTCGAGCGGCCGGTAGCGGAGCCGGGGGGCCTGGCCCGACCGGCCCGATTGGCCGCCGACGCCCCGGCTCGGTCCGCCCGGCGGCGGTTGGCGCAGGTAAGTGGCATATCGGTCCCAAAGGGCGTCCCACTCGGCGGCCCCCAGAGGCCAGGCCGCAAGGAGGTGGTCGAGGTCCATACCGGGAAGAGGCGCGGGGTCACGTTCGGTCGTACCCGGGCCGAGCGCGTGCCGCCTTTCGCACTGCTCGACGAAGACCACGGCGGCGCTCCGGGCGAGCTCCGCAGGCGCAGGGCTGCCCCGCAGCGAGCGGGTAAACCCGGGCCACTTACGATTGAAAACGTAAAGGGCGCGGTCGTGCACGACGCTGCCTCCAGCCGAGGTGGCGGTCGCCCGGGCCAGGCGGGCAATGGCACCGAGCTCCGCCTCTCCCAAACCTTCCACGGTGTTGAGGTGCCCGAGCATGAGCGAGTGCAGGCTCGGACCGGTTGACTCGTAGCCTCCCACTACCGGCAGGTCCAGCTTGGCCGCCGCGACCCCGGGTGGCTGGGCGCAAAAGAGTTCGGCGACAGGCCACTCGTGCAACTCGGGAGGGCCTGACCAGTAATCGTCCCATCCGGGCGGGGGCGGGTAGGGCCCGGTCCGCCCGCTGCCCGAAAGGTGGAACTGCATGAGGCCATCGGGAGAGAAGGCGTTGTCCAGCCGCGCAGGCCAGTCCGGCAGCCGGGGCCCCATTTCCTCCAGGAACCGTTGGACTTTATAGGCGACCGCGGCCCCGGGGAACTGCACGAGCAGCGTCAGGCACAGGTCGGCCAGCTGGTCATCGAATATGCCCGTCTGGTTGAAGATATCGAGCAGCTCGTTCACCAGGGGATAGCTGCCGTGGTAGGAAACAAAGGTGGCGAACAAGGAGACGGCGTCGCTCTTACGCAGCGTCCGGTTGGTGTAAGCCTCGTCGAGTAGGCGCTCGGGCTCGCGGAACGTCCCCTTCCGCACGGCTCCCAGGATTGCCGAACTGACGGCGTCTTTTTGGTCCGCGGGCCCGGCCTGGCCGAGGAGCCAGGTCGCTCCCGTGAGGCCCACCAGGTAGGGGATCTCGGCTCGCAGTTGCTCATTATCGGTGCCGGCACCCGCCAGGAGCCGGGCCCATTCGTCGAGGGGTGCCTGGGGGTACCAACCGACGAAGCGGTAAAAGAGCTCGTGCACGAGCGGCAGCACCAGGCCTGGGGCTGGCCCGAGGCTGCGCAGCCGTTCGTAGAGGTCCCCGAGCTCGTCCACGTCAGTGCAGGTCTCCATAAGAGCAATGACGCACTGTTGCATCTCCGGGCCGGCGCGGTACTCGAAAGCCCGCAGCCTCTGCGCTGCCGCCTGTTTGAGGCCGGCGTCGAGCATTGGGTCCCGGAGCACAGCGAGGAAGGCGCCCAGTACAGCCTCGCGATTGCTGGTCGTGAGCTCCACCGCCGGGAGAACGGCGGCGAGAGCGCGCCGGCCCTGAGGCGAGGTCTCATGAGGCCACCAGCGCAGGACGAGTTCGCCGGTCTCCCTACCGAGGTAGCCCAGATCCGCCAGGACGCCGATCATCTGGGCGCGAACCCAAGGGCTCGGTTCTTCGGGTATGCGCCGGCCCAGAGCGGCAGCGATCAGTTCGACGTGCTCACGGCCGTGACGGGCGCACAATGTGGTGGCGGCGGAGCGCACAAGCACGCTCGCGTCGTCCAGCGCCGCGGCGTACAGCCCCAGGTTGCCGGGACCGCTCAGCAGCTCGAGGACGCGGAGCTTGACCTGAGTCGAACCCGTCGTGCTGAACAAGCTCTCGAGCTGGTCCCTGGCGCCCGGAAACGACGCCAACCGGTCGCAGAAGATCCGCAGCAGCTCCGCCTCCTCGGGCGTCGCGAGTACCGCGGCGAGGACGTCGGCCAGCAGTTCGGGCGTTGCCCGGGTACCCTCCGAGAGCAATTCGACCGCTTGTTGGCGTAGTTCGGGTAGTTGTTCGGCCTGCAGGTACCACGCCAAGGCTGCAAC
>DATJST010000563.1:0-11129 GCA_035503975.1 Acidimicrobiales bacterium
CTGACTCGGCCCGCTGGTAGCCAGCTGCGCCGCCCGTGCGAGGCAGCAGAGCTGGGGGAGTGGGCGTGCGTAAGTTGTCACTATCCGTGGATAGGTTGTCAGAGCTCCCTGCGGGCACCCCCGGTAAGAGCGGCCTGTTCACCTCCCCTTAAGGCGAGTAGGAGACAATGCCGGCCGTGACCAGCACCGGCTGCCAGGCCCGAGTGGGCCAGCCGGCCGTCAGGTCCCGCCTGGACGACCGGGCCGGTCCCCGACGACAGCAGCCTGGTCTGGGAGATTGAAGGGCATGCGCCTGCTGTTGGCCGAGGACGACGACAACCTGAGGGGCGTGCTCGAGCGGGGGCTCAAAGAGGAGGGCTACGTCGTCGACGCCGTTGCCAACGGCAGGCAAGCGCTCGACTACTTGGGTATGTACGAGTACGCCCTCGCCGTGCTGGACTGGCGCATGCCGGGAGCCTCCGGCCTCGACGTCATCGTGGCGGCGAGGAGGCGGGGGGTACAGACCCCGTTCCTGGTGCTGACGGCGAGGGACGCCGCCCCCGACCGCGTCCAGGCGCTCGACGAGGGCGCGGACGACTACTTGGTGAAGCCCTTCGACTACGGGGAGCTGCTGGCCCGGCTCCGCGCGTTGTTGCGACGCCCAAGCGGTGACCGCGCCCCGCTCCTGCGTTGTGGGTCTCTCGCCATCGACCCCGCCACCCACGAGACGCTCGTCGCGGGCGAGCCAACAGAGCTGACACCGCGCGAGTTCGCGATCATGGAACTGCTCGCCCGCAAGAGCCCGGCAGTCGTGCACCGTCGCTCGATCGCGCTGCACGCGTGGCCCGAGGAGGCCGATGCCGTCGGGTCCAACACCATCGACGTCCACATCGCTCGCCTGCGGGCAAAGATCGCCCGGTCCGACGCCAGGATCGAGACTGTTCGGGGCGCCGGTTACAGGTTGGTCGCCTCGTCCAAGTGATGCCAGAGTGAAGACCTCCAGGCCCAAGGCCGACAGCTCTGCCCGCCTGGTCCGGTCTCATGTCCACCGCGTGGCCCTGGCGGCAACCGGGCTCGCCCTGGTCCTGTACCTGCTGGCCTGTTTTGTCGTCGACGTCGTGGCGGTCGACCGGCTGACCGGGGAGGTCGACGCCCGGCTCGCCCTGCGCCTGGCCCAGGTGGCCCCGACGCTGCCCCGAGGTGGGCCGACCGGCACGATCGGCTCCTACAGCCCGCAGGTGACAGGCGACTTCGACGACGCCCCCATTGTGCTCTGGTGGGTGGCGCCCGGGGCCACCAGGGCGCTCAGTCTCGAGACCGGGGCCCCCGTCCTCCCCGTCGGTGCGCTCGATGTGCGCGCGCCGACCGACGCCACCGTCGCCGGCCGCGACTTCCGCTTGGCCGGCAGGGCCCTCAGTGACGGCCGGCTGATCGCCGGCACGACCGCCCAGCAGGTCAGCACTGCGCTGTCCACCCTGCTCGTCATCGAGGCCATACTTGGCCCCCTGGCCCTGGTCATCCTCTACGGGGCCGCCTGGGTCATCGGCCGCAGCGCAACGTCCCCGGTCGAGCGGGCCCGGCGGCGCCAGCTCGAGTTCACCGCCGACGCGTCGCACGAGCTGAGGACACCGCTCAGTGTCATCGAAGCCGAGGTGGGCCTCGCGCTCCACATCGAGCGGCCGGCGGCGGGCTATCGCGAAGCGCTCGAGCGGGTTGCCGGCGAGACTGCCAGGTTGCGGTCCATAGTCGAGGACCTGCTTTGGTTGGCCCGCCTCGAGTCCTTGCCGGCAAGCCCGCCGACTGAAGAGGTCGATGTCGCCGGCCTGGCCGAGGTCTGCGCGAGCCGGTTCGGCCCCATCGCCGCGCGGAGAGGGATCACCATCTCGGTCACCCAGGAGGGCCCCTCGCCCGCCATCGTCTTCGCCCCGGCCGAGTGGCTCGACCGCCTCGTCACGGTCTTGGTCGACAACGCCTGCCGCTACGCCGATGACGGGGGTCGGGTCGCGGTCAGCGTCTCCAGTGCCAACGGCAGCGTCGCCCTCGTCGTTGACGACAGTGGCCCGGGTATCCCCGACGAGGACCGCGAGCACATCTTCGACCGGTTCCATCGCGCCAGCGCGGTCCCGGGGGGCGCCGGGCTCGGCCTTGCCATCGCCGAGGCCGTGCTACGTGACACCGGGGCGGTCTGCACGGTCGGCAGGGCCCCGATCGGCGGGGCACGCTTTGCGGTTTCATGGCCCTCTCACCGCCCGCGTGACCGCCGGAGCATCGACCACGAGGCCGTCAGGCACCTCTGACAGGCTGCCTCAGATCCCGGGCTCAAGAAGCAACCGAACGGTGCCTTGGGGCGGGAACGACCAGACAAGGTAAGAGGATGCAAGGAAAAAGCTAAATGCAGGCCGCCCTACGGCGGGGCTTCACGGGGCCGTAATGTCCGGTCCTTACGGTCTGTACCAGTGACCGACGGCAGAGGGCGACGTGACAATTGCCGAGCCCCGCCAGTTCCAGGTGGAGGACATGACTTTGCCGGGACGGACGCCCCCTCCTCCTTTGCACGCTGCCCGACGGGCGCCCGCGCCGGCCCGCAGCCGGCACCGCCCCGGCCGCCGGCCGCTGCGCTGGGCCCCCGACCTGTTCCTGGTCATCGTGGGCACAGGGCTCGGCGCCGTGCTCGGCGAGGTGGTCACAGCCGAGAGCCGCGGTTCGCTCACGGCGCCCGGTGGCCTGCTCATCGCCGGGGGCCGGCTGGCCGGGTTCACCGGCGCCTACCTCATGCTCGTGATGGTGCTCCTTATCGCCCGGGTGCCGTGGCTCGAACGAGCCGTGGGCCAGGACCAGCTCCTGCGTTGGCACCGCCGTTCGGCGCCGTGGGCGCTCGGGCTCATCACCGCTCACGTGGTGCTGATCACCCTTGGGTACGCGCAGTCGTCCCGCACCGGGGCACTGCGCCAGCTCTGGGTCTTCCTGTCCTCGTACCCGGACATGCTGGCAGCCGCGGCCGGGTTCGCCCTCTTAGCCATGGTGGCGGTCACTTCGGTGCGCATCGCTCGGCGGCGGCTCAGGTACGAGACATGGTGGGTCGTGCACCTCTACACCTACATCGCGCTCTCCCTGGCCTTCGCCCACCAGGTCGCCACTGGGGCCTCGTTCGTCGGCCACCCCTTGGCCCGGGCCATATGGGCGCTGGCCTGGGCGTCGACCGCCGGGCTGGTCGTCGTCTACCGCGTTGGGCTGCCCGTGGGCCGCAACCTGCGGCACCAACTGCGCATCGAGTGGGCCCGGGAGGAGGCGCCCGGCGTCTACTCGATCGTCCTAAGAGGCCGGAAACTGGACCGCCTGGCCGTGTCGGGCGGGCAGTTCTTCCAGTGGCGCTTCGTCGCGCCTGGCCTATGGTGGCAGGCGCACCCGTATTCCCTCTCGGCCGTCCCGCGGCCGCCGTTCATGCGGGTGACCGTGAAGGCCCTCGGCGACCACAGCCGCGCCATCGCACGCCTCAGGCCGGGCACCCGGGTGCTCGTCGAAGGCCCCTACGGGGCCTTTACCCACCATGCCCGCTCGACAAGTCGGGTCGCGCTCATCGCCGCCGGCGTCGGGGTCACCCCGGTGCGGGCGATGCTCGAGGACCTACCTGCAGGTGTTGACGTCGCCGTGGTGCTACGCGCGTCGAGGCGGGAAGACCTCGTGCACCGCGACGAGATCGCCGCCCTCGTGGAGGGCCGGGGCGGGAGGGCCTACGCCGTCCTCGGGCCCCGCCACGAGGTCCGTTTCGACGCCCGCGCGCTCGCGCGCTTCGTGCCCGACCTCGCCCTGCGCGATGTCTATATCTGCGGGCCGGCGGATTTTGCCAAAACCGTCGTCTCGGCGGCGCGGCGGCTCGGAGTGCCCAAGGAACGTATCCACCGTGAAGCTTTCGCTTTCTGAGGTTCGGGTCGCAGGAGGACGAGCAGGAGGAAAGAGGGCATGAAACGCGCAGCGATGGTGGCGGGGTCCACAAGCGCAGGGCTCGTGGCGCGCTCGATAGTGCAGGTCCTCTATGCCCGTACCCACATGTCCCAGTGCACCGGGAGAACTGCCGGTCCTGTCGTCCAGGTGACGAAGCTAGACGCTGCCATGCGGGGCGGGAAGTGCTTCATGATCCATCAGTGAGGCTCGCTTCTACCGCCTGGTCTTGCCAAGACAATCGCCGGGCCGCTGAGAGCGACTGAGCAGGCCCGTCACTGGCGCGACTCCCACGCCGCCTCCTCCCCGGCAATGTCTTGGAGCAGGTTGCCCACGGTGAGGCCGTACTCGTAGCCGTGGTAGCCCCATGCCGGGCCGATGTCAGCGCCGTACCCCGCGACCTTGTGGTCGGTCAAGACAGGCCGGGCGCGGCTACCCCCGGCGTGGGTCGTGACCTGGAGCCAGGTGGCGTCGCCCGCGTGTTCGCAGCTTGCCGAATAGAGGCCGGGGTAGGTCACCCAGGGGCTGGCCACGTGCTCTTTCAATGGGAACTCGACGTTGGGCAGCTGTGCGACCTGGGTGAGCGTGAGGAAGTAGGGCCAGAGGCCAGCAGTGCCGCCGCTGAGAGCCGCAGGGTCGGTGCAGGCGACCTGCTGGCCGGCTTTGGCGGTCTGGCCGGACTGGAGGCTGACCCCTTGGCCCGGCCGGCCGAACACCGAACCGGCGGGCGGCTCAGAAGGGTACGAGGAGAAGGCGATGGCGCAGCCGGTCTCGGTGCCCGATGTGCACAACGGGACGTTGGTGAAAGTGGCGCCGACCGCCTTGCCCACCGGGACCTGGAGGTTGCCGCCGACCAGCACGGCGACGAGGAGACGGTGCAGTACAGATGGTTCATGGTCGACCTCGGCTGAAATGAGGTGGATGAGGACCGCCGCGCCCTGCGAGTCCCCGACCAAGACGACCGGCTTGCCCTGGGTATGGGCCAGGAACCACTGCCATGCGGGGAGCACGCTGTTATAGGCGACAGTGAAGGTCGAGCGCATCACCGCCTCGTCGCCGGCGAGGCCTTTCAGCACGCTCGGGAAGGTCTGGGAGCGGTAGGCCGGCGCCCATACGTCACAGACGTTGGACAACGGAGCGGCTTGTTCGTACGCGGTGACTGTTTCGACCTTGGTGACCGCCAGGGCGGTGTTGCCCGTGCCGGCCAGGCTTTCTGTCGGGTAGACGTAAAAGCAGTCGAACTTCGGCGCCAGCGCCGAGCGCGGCCAGGTCGCCGGCTTCAGGGTGCCGGCAGCACTAATAGCCGTCACGGCGAGGCTTGTGGTGCAGGGGTCGGCCGCCTGGCCGGGTCGGCACAGCCAGACGGGTCCCGGCGCCTGGCCCGGTACCTCGTTCGCTCCGGCGGACGGTGCCCCGGCTGACCAAACCACCGAAACGAGAGCCAGGACAACGGCGCATCGATGAGCTCGCCTGATCAGCTGGTGTCTCGAGCGCCCGATCGTTCCAAGCTTTTGGCCATTCATGGCACAATCCTCCTTATCTGCGAAGGTGGCCCCCCGTCGAAGAGGGCCGGTTTGCCTTTCCTGGATTGACTCCCTGTCGTCGATGGAGATGGCCGAGAGAACCAAGGTGCCTTTTCAGGCGCCGGTCCTCGTCGCTGCACTGGAGCCGCACCGTCCCAGCAGGCCCACCCCGGCCCGACCCGGAGTTGCCCGAGTCGGCGGGCACCCCCAGCGGCGGCTACCTCACTTTCCTCCGGCATCCCTGCGTTGGAGCAGGAAGTAGCCGAGAGCGAACAACACGGCTACAAATAGCGCCAGTTCGCCGAAGCCGAGCCAGGCTGACAGCGTGTTGGCCTCCCGGGTGACGACGAAGATCTGTGCGCCCGCCCGCGTGGGCCAGTACTTTTCCACCGGGAGCCGCCAAGAGTTAGGCAGGGCCTCGAGCACCCCGGGGAGCACGAAGAGCACGGCAATGACGGCGGTGATAGCTGCCGCTGTGTGCCGCAGGATGGTGCCGGTGGCGATGGCCATAAGCCCTATGAGGGCGATGTAAAGCCCGCCACCGCTCACCGCCCGGGCTACATCGGGCTGTCTGAGGGAGGCCGTGGGCTGGTGGCCGCTGATCAGGAGCTGGCCGACGAAGAACGCCACCCAGCTCACCAACTCGCCGGTCACCACGGCCACGGCACCGAAAACAGCGGCCTTGGCCGCCAGCAACCGGCCCCGGCGGGGCACGGCGGCAAGACTGGTACGGACCATGCCCGTGCTGTACTCGCCCGTTATGGCCAGCACCCCGAGCACGGCGATGGTGAGCTGGCCGATCACGAGCCCCGCCAGGCTGTCGGTGGTCGGGTCCCAGACCCCGTTCTGGGGCGAATAATGGGCCGCCGCCTCGTAGGAGATGAGGGCGCCCAACCCCACCACCAAGGCCACGGTGGCGGCCAAAGTGAAAAATGTGGAGCGCAGCGTCCTGATCTTGGTCCATTCCGACAACAGGGCATTGGCGAAACGGGCGGGCCGGTAGGCGGCCGCCGATGGGGGGGCACTGCCGGTAGCTGGCGTTTGCAGAGTGGTCACAGCCATCGTCCTACCTCCCCCCTATGCCGGAGGGCACCAGGTCGGAGGCACCGCCGGGAGCGTGGAACTCGACGCTGTCGTGGGTCAGTTCCATGAAGGCCTCTTCAAGCGACGCCTCCTGGGGGGTTAGCTCGTACAGCACCAGGCTGCCCTCCGCGGCGAGCTTGCCGATGGACGGGGCCTCCAGGCCCTGGACCATCATCGACCCGTCGGGGCGGGCTTCGACCGAGGCGCCGGCGTTCTCCAACCGGGAGCGCAGTAGGGCGTCGTCGGGTGTGCGGACGAGCACGGCCCGCCCAGAACTGGCCTTGATGACGTCGTCCATGCTGGAGTCGGCGATAAGGCGCCCTTTGCCGATCACGACCAGATGGTCAGCGGTGAGCGCCATCTCGCTCATGAGGTGGCTGGAAACGAGCACGGTGCGGCCCTGGGCGGCCAGGGCGCGCATGAGGGCCCTGATCCAGCGGATCCCCTCGGGGTCCAGGCCGTTCACCGGTTCGTCGAACATGAGCACCGGGGGGTCACCCAGCAGGGCCGCGGCGATGCCCAGCCGCTGGCTCATGCCCAGCGAGAACCCGCCGGCCCGCTTGTGGGCCACTGCGGTGAGCCCCACCATCTCTAGGACCTCGTCGACGCGCCGGGCCGGGATGCCGTTGCTCTGCGCCAGGCAGAGCAGGTGGAAATAGGCCCGCCGGCCGCCGTGGAGCGCTCCCGCGTCGAGCAGGGCCCCGACCTCGCGCAGCGGTGCCGCCAGGTCCACGTAGGCTCGCCCGTTCACGGTTATATGTCCCGAACTGGGCCGGTCCAGGCCGATGATGGCGCGCATCGTGCTGCTCTTGCCGGCGCCGTTGGGTCCCAAGAACCCTGTGACCATCCCCGGGTGCACGTCGAAGGACAGGTCGTCCACCGCCACGGTCGGGCCGAAGCGCTTTGTGAGGTTGCGCACTTCGATCATCCAAGTAGCTCCTCGTCTGCGAGCCGCGTTGGCGGCCCCGGTACCATCGTTCGGTTCTCGTCTCTCATGGGGACCTCCATGGTCGGTTGTACACCGGCTATAGCCAGCCAGCAGGTGCGCGGCGTGTAACCGGCTCACGCACGGCGGCGACCTTCTGGGCGCGACGCCGGGCCCTGCTGGGCGAGCCACGAGTTGAGCCCTGTCTCACAGAGCACTAGGTCGAGCGCCAGTTCGATGGCACCGCGGAGAGCGCCGTCCTCCCGGTAGACAGCGGTCACGACGGGCGGTGGGAGCTCGCGACGGAAGGCCATGAGGCCTTGCCTGTACGAGCCTTCGAACTCTCCCTCGGCGGCGGCGACGAGCGGCGGGCCGAGCCCCCCGAGCGTGACCATCTCGGGGTCGTAGGCGTTGACGAGGCCGGCGACCCCGCGGCCCAGGGCGCTCGCCACTCGGGCGACAGCCGCTCGAGCTGCGGCATTGCCCGGGGCGGCCGCGATCACGTCGATGGTGTAGTGGTAGGGGTCGGGGGGGGCCGGTTCGCCGAGCAGGCGGGCGAGGGCGCGCCCATCGACCTCGAGGTCCCAGCAGCCCCTGGCCCCGCAGGAGGGGCACTGCAGTGACGGGTCGCTGAAGGGGAGGTGCCCGAACTCCCCGGCCGCACCGGTCGCCCCAACAACTGGTACCCCGTCTACGACGAGGATGCCGCCGACCCCCACCATGACGGTGAGGTAGAGAGACGTCCTCGTGGTGCTCCCCGCTCCGCGGCGGGCTTCGGCGACGCCCGCGAGGGTGGCGTCGTTGCCGACCAAGACGGGCAGGCCACCGCTGACGATGCCGGCGAGGTCGACGTCCTCCCACGCGAACTTATCGAACTGGACGACCCGGCTGCCCTGGACCGTGGCAGCCACCGCCACCGACACCGCACGAAGCCGTGCCCCGAAGCGCCGCCTCGCCCTTTCCACCACTCGGCCTAGACGGGCCACTACGCGTCCAGGTTCTTGGTTGACGACCGCCCCGGACTGGAGCGGCTCGGGCCTGCCGTCGATGGTCGCGTACGCGCTCTGCCACCCGTTGTGGCGAAGGTCGATGGCGAGCACGACCGGGCCATCCGGGTGGGGCATGAGGACGCTCGTGGGCCGCCCTCGCGTCCGGCTCGGCGCGGGTACCTCGTCGACAAGAGCGAGGTGCCGCAGGCGAGAGACGATGTCGGTCGCCGAGCCGCTGCTCAGCCCTCGTCGCCGGGCGGCCTCGGCCCGGGTGATACCCGGTTGGCGGCGCATCTCCGCGATCAGGTCCAGCCCGCCCTGCCAGCGAGCATCTCGGGTAGGGACCGGTGACCTCGTAAGGTCGTTCATAAACTCGATCGTAGAGTATATTCGTCCCCATGTCAACCCTTAAACTCGGTTGAGGAGTATTTCGCAGTGACAGTCACCGGTACGCAGTTGAGGCCCTCGGGCCGGCCGCCCTTGGCCGGGGCCCGTCCCCGAGTAATACAGCTCCTCGAAGCGCTGGGACACGAGCCCGGCATGGTGTGCCCGCAACCAGTCGGCCCATTTAGCCTCGAAGCTCTGGTTGCCCGGTGACAGGGCAGCCCCCACGAGCGAAACGCTGAAGAGACAGGCTCTGCGCTCGTCAGTCGGACGAATTCGTTGGGGACCACACAGGCAATGTGTGGGTGCGAACCTTGCGCATCGATGAACCAACGGCGTGCTGCCTGCCGGCAGCCGGTGAAGATCTCCGCAAGTGGCGCCGAACGGAGGCGGCCAGAGCCTAGGAGCGCTGGTGGTGCGCGCCAACTGGCGCCGGGCCGACGGGCGCGGCCCGCACAAGGATGTTGTAGGTCACCAATGCGATGGCCACGTGCATGGCCATGAGGACGGCGACGGCGTCACCTGGCTGGCCGCTGTAGAGGATGTAGATGTCGGGGAGCCAGAGGAAGAGCGTTACGAGAACTGCCGAACGGGAGAACAACCACCGGGGCACCGAGGTCACCCTCGTCACGACCGGCCACGCTGCACAGGCAATGAGCACACCGATGACGGTCAACCTGGCGTAGTCAGAGAACCGGAAATGCCCGTACCCTTTGGTGCCGGGAAAGACGGCTTCCCCGACAGCCACCAAGATCGCGTCGGCGATGAGAGACCCGACAACTGAGGCGAGCGTGGCGAGGACCACGCGCCCGGCGACAGGTTGGCGGTGCTCGGGAGCGAAGTCAAGATGAGCCAGCGATGCAGCCCGTTTGAGCAGCCCGCTGATGCCGGGCTGTCCGCGGTGGCGCGGCTTGCCGGGTTGGGCGGTCAGGGTCATAGGGCCTGGGAGGGGGCGGGGACGGTCATGGGCGGTTGGTCCTTTCGTCGCTGGGCGAGCCGAGTCTCTGTAGCCCGAGGGTTTGTAAAGCTGGTCGCCGACCGAGCGCCACGAAGAGGCTCCTTGGCTCTGCCAAGAGGGCGAACGTTCCTCGAGGCGGTGCCGGTGAGGCCGATCGAGGCTGCGACGACCAGGGCCAGGCCGAGCGCCTCGCCGACTAGCGCTCCTGGTCCGCTGCGGAACCGCTCATCAAATACGGCCACCCCGATGACCAGGCTGACAAGCGGGTCGACGGTAGCGACGGCGGGCAGGCTCGAGCTAAGCGGGCCGGCCTGGTAGGCCAGCTGGTTGAGCACGAGGCCGATCACCCCGGCCAAGATCAAGGCATACACGGGCCACGCCGTTGCCAGTGCCGCAGGGCCCCGGCTAAGCACCCCCATGGTCTCTTTTAGGAGCCCGGCGACGGCGGCGAACGCCAGTGCCGCGCCCGTGCCGAGCAGTAGCGCAGCCCGGCTGCCAGTGGCACGCCGGCCGGCCACAAATGAGCCGACAACGCCGAGCCCGATGAGGATCCCGGACACGACGGTCGGGCCCGCGTCGGGGAGTTGAGCAGTGCCGCCAGCTGGCGTGGCGATAGTGAGGAACAGCACGAGCCCGACAGCCAGGAGAGCGGCCAGCCAGATCTCGTTCCGCCTGGGAGCCCTGTGCTCGAGGAGATGGCGCAGGGGTAGGGCGAAGACCACGCCGCTGACGAGCAGGGGCTGCACCAGGGTGAGGGGGCCGTCTCGCAACGCCAGGGCGTGGAGAGCGAAACCAGCGACGCCGGCCACGCCTCCAAGCACCCACAGAGGGTCGCGGAGTGTGCGGAGCAGGAAGCCGCTGAGCTGGGCGGTACCGAGCGCGGCGCCGTCGGACACCAGCCCGGCGCTGCGGTGCTGGAGCGCGGCTGCCATGGCGAACAGCACTGCGGCGCACAGGGCGGCCAACGTCGCGACGAGCAACGTCAGGCCCGGTCGTGGCGGCGCGAGCTGCCGGCCTGGTGGTTACAGACACCCTGGGACCGGTCGCGCATGCCGAGCCCTCCGTCCACGTGGTCGACGCTACCGACGGCACCTTACGGGGGGATGAACGCCGCCCGACTGCCCGAGCGTAACAACGGGAGGGGCCACGACGTGGTCGAGCATTTCTTGGTCCTGGCGGCTCCCGGCACCGGCCGAGCATCGCTGCCCGGCCCAACGAGGCGATGACGCTTTGTTCACGCCAGCGTGGCGCTTCGCCCCACCGCCCAAACGCCCAAACGCGATCTTTCCTAAATGTGCGCAGCCAGTTCATGTCCTCGCAAGGCTGGGGCAGGACGATCTTCCTGAAGA